>JBDHRG010000005.1:0-48091 GCA_039807445.1 Candidatus Competibacteraceae bacterium | reverse complement strand
TTGTTGATCGTCTCGATCATGTGCACCGGGATGCGGATCGTGCGCGCCTGGTCGGCGATCGAGCGCGTGATCGCCTGGCGGATCCACCACGTCGCGTAAGTCGAGAACTTGTAGCCGCGGCGGTATTCGAACTTGTCCACAGCCTTCATCAGGCCGATGTTGCCTTCCTGGATCAGGTCCAGGAACTGCAGGCCGCGGTTGGTGTACTTCTTCGCGATCGAGATCACCAGGCGCAGGTTGGCCTCGACCATCTCTTTCTTCGCGCGGCGAGCCTTGGCTTCGCCGATCGACATCGCGCGGTTGATCTCCTTGATCTCTTCGATCGACAGGCTGGCTTCGCGCTCGATCGCCCGCAGCCGCTCCTGCGCGCTGATGATCGTGTCGCGATGCTTCTCGAGCCACGCTGAGTAGGGCTTGCCGGCCTTGATGTGCTGGTCGAGCCAGCCGAGATCGGTCTCGTGCGCCGGGAACGAGGCGATGAACAGCGGGCGCGGCATCCCCCTGTCCTTGAAGGTGCAGTAATGCGCGACGATCTTCTCTTCGGCACGGATGCGGTCGACCAGCGCGCGCAGCGTCTCGACCAGCAGATCGAGCACCTTGGGAACCAGCTTCAGCTCCATGAAGCGGTCCGACATCTGCTGACGCAGCGCCAGCGTGTCGGCGTGCTGTGGGCCATTGGCCGCGAGGCTCGCCAGCACCTGACCGTGCAGTTCACGCAGTTCGGCAAAGCGGCGTGCGGCCTCTTCCGGATCGGGACCGGTATCGGCGGTTTCGCCGGCGTCGTCCTCTTCCTCGGCTTCGTCGTCGAGATCGCTGCCCTTGGCTTCGACCGCCTCGAGCACCGCTTCGACGTCTTCGCCGTTCTCGACCGGCGGCTCGTCGAGCCCGACGAAGCCACCGATCACGTCGGCCAGGCGCTGTTCGCCACCCTCGACCCGGGCGTATTCCTCGAGCAGCTTCTCGACGGTGGCCGGGTAGCTGGCCAGCGCCGACAGTACCTGCCCCATGCCTTCCTCGATGCGCTTGGCGATCTGGATCTCGCCTTCGCGGGTCAGCAGTTCGACCGTGCCCATCTCGCGCATGTACATGCGCACCGGATCGGTGGTGCGGCCGAACTCGCTGTCGACGGCGGCCAGCGCGGCGGCGGCTTCCTCGGTGGCGTCCTCGTCGTCGCTGGCTACCGAACTGTCGTTCAGCAACAGGGTGTCGGCGTCCGGCGCGAACTCGTGGACTTCGATCCCCATATCGTTGATCATCGCGATGATGTCTTCGATCTGTTCGGGATCGACGATGTCCTCGGGCAGGTGATCGTTGATCTCGGCGTAGGTCAGGAAACCCTGCTCCTTGCCGCGGGCGATCAACTTCTTCAACTGCGACTGCTGCTGTTCGCTCATGAGCTTCTATCGCACCTTGAGAGAATGAGGCCGGATAAGCAAATTCAACATTTTAGCACAAGTCCCTCTGCGCGCTTCTGAAATCACGCGGAGTGCCCGCGTGTGCGCGTCAATCGCAACAACATCTCATGTTCCTCGGCGCTGAGCGCCTCGCCCTGGGCGAGCTTGTCCATCAGCGCCTTGCGCGGATCAGGGCGCTGCGCCAGCGTCGCCAGCACGCCGCGGAACTCGCTCTCGAGCAAGTCCTCGGGCAGCTCGGGCTGCCACGTCGCCAGCCGATCCAGCACGCGGCCGGTTTCACTGCCGCGGTAACGCTCCAGTGCTGCCGCGACCCCGACATGGGGTTGGGTTCGGAAAAGTTCAATCAGTTCAGCCAGCAAGGGTACGCCCGACTGCGTGCCCAGCGCCGCGAGCTGTGCCGGCTCGGCGGCCTCGCGGGCCAGTTGCGGGCGGTTCAGCAACAGCGCGATCGCGTGCCGGACCGGGGTGCGCACCAGTCGGCTGTTGTGCCGGGCGACCACGCTCGGCGCGATGCCCTCGATCGCTCCGGCGACGCGCGGGAGCGCCTGCAGCGCGCTGCCGCGCTGCTCGGCCAGCTTGTCGACGTACCTGAGCATCATGTCGCGCAACTGTCCCGGCGGCAGCCGCTCGACGTAGGGACGCGCGCGCCCCGCCAGACGGCTCCTGCCGTCGAGGCTGTTCATGTTGATGTCGGCCTTGAGTCGCTCGAACAGGTAGTCGAACAGCAGCACCGCCCCGTCGAGGCGGTGCCCGAAAGCTTCGGCGCCTTCCCTGCGAACCAGGCTGTCGGGGTCTTCGCCCTCGGGCAGGAACAGAAAGCCGATCTGGCGATCGTCCTTCAGTTGCGGCAGCACGTTCTCGAGCGCGCGCCACGCGGCCTCGCGCCCCGCCCGGTCGCCGTCGAAGCAGAACACCACGTCGCGCGTCAACCTGAACAGGCGCTCGGCGTGCTCGGCGGTGGTCGCGGTGCCGAGCGTTGCCACCGCGTAGCGGATGCCGTGCTGCGCCAGCATCACCACGTCCATGTAGCCCTCGACCACCAACAGCCGCGGGATCTGCCGCAGCGCCATGCGCGCCTCGTGCAAGCCGTACAGCTCGCGGCCCTTGTGGAACAGCGGCGTCTCGGGCGAGTTCAGGTATTTCGGCTGGCCGTCGCCGAGCACGCGCCCGCCGAAAGCGATCGTGCGGCCGCGGCGGTCGCGGATCGGGAACATCACGCGCTCGCGGAAGCGGTCGTGGTGGCCACCGTCGTCGCGCTCGACCACCAGCCCGGCGGCGACCAGCGCCTTGACGCCCGCACCCTGCGCGCGCAGCGTCTTCAGCAAACCGTCGCGCTCGGGGGGCGCGTAGCCGATGCCGAAGGCGAGCGCGGTTTCGCCCACGAGGCCACGACCGCGCAGGTAGTCGACCGCGCGGCTGCGCTCGGCGTGGCTGCGCAGCTGCTGGCGAAACCAGCGGTCGGCGGCCTCGACCCAGACCAGCAGATCGTCGTGGCGACCGTGCTCGCCACCGCCGCGCGCTTCGCGCGGCACTTCCAGGCCGGCGATCCGCGCGAGCTCTTCGACCGCCTCGACGAAGCCGAGGTGCTCGTACTCGATCAGGAAGCCGATCGCGTTGCCGTGCGCGCCGCAGCCGAAGCAGTGGTAGAACTGCTTGCCCGGGCTGACGTAGAACGACGGGGTCTTCTCGTTGTGGAACGGGCAGCAGGCGGCGTATTCGCGTCCGGCCTTGCGCAGCTGCACGCGCGCATCGACCACTTCGACGAGGTCGACGCGGCTCAGCAACTGGTCGAGGAAGGCTTGCGGGATGCGACCGGACATGCGCGAAAGTCTAGCCCCGGGCCGGGCGCGGAACGCGCGAACCCGGCGCCGGGCCGGGTTCGCGCGGGGGGGGGCGCCAGGCGGGTGGGCTCAGTCGCCGAGACGGACCCTGATGCGGCCGCTGACCTGCGCCATGTCGGCGCGGCCCTGGGCCTGGTCCTTCAGCACCGCCATCACCTTGCCCATGTCCCGTACCGATTGGGCTCCGGTGGCGGCGATCGCTTGTTCGATCATCGCCTCGAGCTCGGCCTCGGACAGCGCTTCGGGCATGTATGGCCGGATGACCTCGATCTCGGCCTGCTCTTTGGCGGCCAGATCGTCGCGGCCGGCGCTCTGGTACTGGGCGATCGATTCGCGGCGCTGCTTGATCATCTTCTCGATCACGGCGACCGTCTGCGCGTCGTCGAGCTCGATGCGTTCGTCGACTTCGCGCTGCTTGACCGCCGCGAGGACCAGGCGGATCGCACCCAGGCGGTCCTTGTCCTTGGCCCGCATCGCGTCCTTCATGTCATCCTGGAGGCGTTGCTTCAACGACATGCGGGGTTTCCGAAGCGTGAGAACGGTGAGCGGCGCTCAGTAGAGGCGCGTGCGACGGGCGATCTCGCGGGCCAGCTTCTTCTGATGGCGCTTGACGGCGGCGGCGCGCTTGCGCTTGCGCTCCTGGGTCGGCTTTTCGTAGAACTCGCGGGCGCGGATCTCGGCCAGGACGCCGGCCTTCTCGCAGGCGCGCTTGAAGCGGCGCAGCGCAATGTCGAACGGCTCGTTTTCCTTGACTTTGACGACGGGCATTAAGAACTCACCTCGGATTGATCGTGGGTACGGCACGGCAAGCGCGCGATTCTAAACGCTTGCGCAGGCGCTTGCAAAGTGCGCGCGGCGCGGGGAACAATCCGCCGATGATCGTCCTCGGCATCGAAACCTCTTGCGACGAGACCGGCGTCGCGCTCTACGATGGCGAGCGCGGTCTGCTCGCTCACGCCCTCTACAGTCAGGTGGCGCTGCACGCCGAGTACGGCGGCGTGGTGCCCGAGCTCGCGTCGCGCGACCATGTACGCAAGCTCGTGCCGCTGCTGCGCGAAGCCTTTGTCGGCGCCGGCATCGGTTTCGGCGACGTGGGGGGCGTCGCCTGCACCACCGGCCCGGGGCTGGTCGGCGCGCTGATGGTCGGCGCTTCGCTCGGGCGTGCGCTGGCCTGGGCCTGGGGCGTGCCGGCGGTCGGTGTGCACCACATGGAAGGTCATCTGCTCGCGCCGATGCTCGAGCCCGAGCCGCCGGAGTTCCCGTTCGTCGCGCTGCTGGTGTCCGGCGGGCACACGCTGCTGGTCGAGGTCGACGGCATCGGCCGGTACGCGATTCTCGGCGAATCGCTCGACGACGCCGCCGGCGAAGCCTTCGACAAGACCGCCAAGCTGCTCGACCTGCCGTACCCGGGCGGGCCGGAGCTGGCGAAGCTCGCCGAGCAGGGCGACCCGGCGCGCTTCGACTTCCCGCGGCCGATGACCGATCGCCCCGGGCTCGACTTCAGCTTCAGCGGGCTGAAGACGTGCGCGCTGAACACGCTGGCGGGTCTCGCCGGCAGCGGGCAGGACAAGGCCGACGTCGCCCGCGCCTTCGAGGATGCGGTGGTCGATACGCTGGCGATCAAGTGCCGGCGGGCGCTGAAGCAGACGCACATCCGACACCTGGTGGTCGCCGGCGGCGTCGGCGCCAACCGCCGCCTGCGTACGAAGCTCACCGCGCTCGCCGACGAACTGCACGGACGCGTGTACTATCCGCGCCCCGCGTTCTGCACCGACAACGGCGCGATGATCGCCTATGCCGGCTGGTGCCGGCTCGCCGCCGGCGCGTGCGAAGACCTCGCGATCCGCGTTCAGCCGCGCTGGCCGCTCGATGCCCTGGCAGCGCCGTAATCTGGCTGCGCCGTAATGGGGAATGGGTGATGAGGAACGAGTAGGTTGTGTTGCCCCATTCCCCATCACCGCTTGCCGCCCATCCTGCCTTCCTCGCCGGCCAGCAGACGCTGGATGTTGCCGCGGTGACGCCAGATCAGCAGCGCCACCATCACCAGCACCGTCCACACGTATTCGTCCGGCAGCGCGAACAGCCACAGGAACAGCGGCGCCAGCACCGCCGCGGCCAGCGCGGCGAGCGACGAGATCTTGAGCCCCTTGGCGACCAGCAGCCACACGGCCAGCGCGCACGCCGCCACCTGCCACGACAGGCCGAGGATCACGCCGAGCGCGGTCGCCACGCCCTTGCCACCCTGGAAGCCGAAGAACACCGGGTACAGGTGGCCGATGAACGCCGCGAACGCGACCGCCGCCAGTGCCCAGGGCTCGAGCCCGAGCGCGCGCGCGATCAGCACCGGCACCAGGCCCTTGAGGAAGTCGCCGGCCAGCGTGATCGCCGCGGCCTTCTTGCCGCCGATGCGTAGCACGTTGGTCGCGCCGGGGTTGCGCGAACCTTCGCTGCGCGGGTCGGGTAGCCCCATCAGGCGGCAGACGATGATCGCAGTCGACACGGAGCCGAGCAGATAGCCGAGGACGATGCAGGCGATTGCGGTGGGCATGGTTTCCGGGGCTGGCAAGAGGGCAGGGCAGCGCGGTTGGAGGCCGGACCGACGAATCGTTATAGTGTGCCAAAGACCGCACGAGGGCGTGAATGGACATTATCTTCATCCGCGAGCTCGAGATCGAGACCGTGATCGGCATCTACGACTGGGAGCGCCAGATCCGCCAGAAGGTCAGCATCGATCTCGAGATGGAGGCGGACATCCGCCGCGCTGCCGAAACCGACGACATCGCCGAAACCCTCAGCTACAAGGACGTTGCCAAGCGCCTGATCCAGTTCGTCGGCGAAAGCGAGTTCCTGTTGGTCGAAACCCTGGCCGAACGCATCGCCGAGCTGGTGATGCGCGAGTTCGACGTGCCCTGGCTGCGGCTCGAACTGCACAAGCCGGGGGCGGTGCGCGGTGCACGCTCGGTCGGCGTGATCATCGAGCGCGGTCGGCGGGGCTGAGACGATGGCGCGCGTCTACGTCAGCGTCGGCAGCAACATCGAGCGCAGCCGCAACGTCGCTTCGTGCCTGCGCGCACTCGAGGCGGAGTTCGGCACACTGGCCGTGTCGCCGATCTACGAATGTCCCGCCGTCGGCTTCGACGGCGACGATTTCTACAACCTCGCGGTCGGCTTCGACACCGCGCTGCCGGTGCGCGAGCTGCAGCGCCTGCTGCGCGAGATCGAGTACGCGCACGGCCGCGCACGCGGACCGGCCAAGTTCGCCGCGCGTACGCTGGACCTCGACCTGCTGCTGTACGACGAGCTGGTGCTGCACGCCGAAGGCATCGACGTGCCGCGTGCCGAGATCACCCGCTACGCCTTCGTGCTGAAGCCGCTGACCGATATCGCCGGCAACCGGCGCCATCCGGTCATCGGCCGGACCTTCGCCGAGCTGTGGGCCGGCTTCGACCAGACGCAGACGCCCTTGCGGGCGGTCGGCCCCGCCTGAGGCGTGGGTGCTGCACGAGGAACGTGGGTGATGGCACGGTACGGAGACGGACGGGACAAGGGATGGCAGGCGGGTGCGCTGGGTGCGGCGCTGCTCGCCGCGGCGGGCCCGACCTTCGGGATCGACCTCGGTATCGAGGGCGTGCAGCTCGACGGCTATCTGACCCAGGGCTACACGCGCTCGAGCGAGTACAACTTCTACGGCCCGAGCGCGAGCGCGCCGGGCAGCCTCGAATTCACCGAGGCCGGGCTGGCAGCCTCGTGGGCACCGGATCCCAAGCTGCGCCTGGCCGGTCAGCTGCTGTACCGGCGTGCCGGCGAGATGTACCCCGGCAGTGGCCGCGTCGACTACCTGCTGCTCGATTACGCGCCGCTGGTCAGCGAAGATCTGACCGCCGGCGTGCGCCTCGGCCGGATCAAGAATCCCTACGGCTTGTACAACCAGACGCGCGACGTTGCCTTCACCCGGCCGAGCATCCTGCTGCCGCAGTCGATCTACCTCGACGGGCTGGGTTTGCGCGACTTCATCCTGTCGACCGACGGCCTGGAGCTCTACAGTGAGCTGCGCAAGCCCTGGGGCACGATAGGTTTCGAGGCCACCTGGGCGCTGCCTTCGGAGCAGTCCGATGTCACCAAGACCGCGTTCTTCGGCGGCTTTCCCGCCGCGGGCGATTTCCGCCTGGAGCATGGCAGCTTCGCGCGACTGATGTACGAGGACCCTACGGGACAGCTGCGGCTGGGGCTGACGGGCGTGCGGATCCGCGATCGCTACGATCCGGTGCCCGGCGATCGGTTCCGGGTGACCGATCTGCCGGTCGACATCCTGATGCTGAGCGGCCAGTATGCTCTGGATCAGTGGACCTTCACTTCGGAGGTCGCCTGGCGCCGCGTCGGCACGCCGGTCAGTGAACCCGGCAACCCGAGCAGCGGCCTCGAGGAACTGCAGCTCGCGTACTACCTGCAGGCAGCCTACCGCTTCCAGCCGGACTGGGAAGCCTTCGTTCGCTACGACGCCCTGTACAACGATCTGACCGACAAGTCCGGCGAGCGTCTGGCTGCGGCGCTGCACCAGCCGCCGGCCCCACGCTATTTCGCCCGCGACTGGACCGTCGGCGTCGGCTGGCAGCCGCGCCCGGAGATGCTGCTGCGCGCCGAATACCACCGCATCGACGGCACGGCCTGGGTGCCGGTGCAAGACAACCCCGGCGGCGCGCGCGGCAGCGGCGAGCGCAGCTGGGACCTGTTCGCGCTGCAGTTCTCGTACCGCTTCTGATCGGGGGATGGGTGAGCGGGGATGAGGAATGGGGTAACAACCCATCCCTCATCCCTCATCCCTCATCCCTCATCCCTCATCCCTCATTCCCCATTCCCCATTCCCCATTCCCCATTCCCCATTCCCCATTCCCCATAGCCCGACATCACAGCTCGCCCCAGGTGCGGCGCTTCTGCAGGCGCAGCTTGGGCAGCAGCAGGCCCATCAGCACGCCCGACAGCAGCACGCCGGCACCGAGCAGAAACCAGTCGCGCGCGCTGCGGTCGGTGAGCGACTGGTTTTCCTGCTGCACGATCTGCAGTTCGCGCTCGAGGTTGACCACGCGCTCCTGCAGATCCTTGTTCTGCTGGTCGATCGCGATCGCGTTGGCGGCGGTCTTCTTGATCTGCGCCAGCTCTTGCGCGAGGCGGTGATTGTCGGCCGAGAGCTGGCCGAAGCTCGACTCGACGTCGCCTTTCTGCGTCGACAGCGTGTCGAGGCGCTGCTTGAGGCTGGCGTTCTCGGACCTCACGCGCTCGAGCTCGCCGGTCGCCTGGCCCAGCTGCTCGCGCGCGGCCGGCGCATCCATCAGGTACTGGTTCGGCATCCAGCCCTGCGTGGTGCCGTCGGCAGTCTTGACCAGCGCGAAGCCCTTGCCGTCGTCGGTCTCCAGTACCTCGACCGCGGTGCCGCTCGGCAGCATCCGCACGATCTTGTGGCGCAGGCTGGCGCCGGCGCGCAGCGGCACTTCGAGCGTATCGGACACGTAGCGCGTGGTCTTGGCTTCGGTGGCCGCCAGCGGCAGGCACAGCAGCAGCGGGATCAGCAGTCTTCGCATCGGAGGCTCCGCCCGGGGTGGCTTCGGAAGGGGGCCGATTCTAGCCCGACACGCGCATCAGGGGTGAGGTGCGAGGAGCGAGAAGCAACAATCGTGCCTCACCCCTCACCCCTCACCCCTCACCCCTC
Source organism: Candidatus Competibacteraceae bacterium (assembly GCA_039807445.1). GTDB lineage: Bacteria > Pseudomonadota > Gammaproteobacteria > Competibacterales > Competibacteraceae > JBDHRG01. The sequence continues at coordinate 39,131 of JBDHRG010000005.1, read as the reverse complement.
ACCCCTCAATGCTCCTCCCGCCGTCGACCGCCAGGATCTGCCCGCTCACGTAGGGCGCATCGCGGAACAGGAACAACACCGCGCGGGCGATGTCTTCGGGCTCGCCGAGGCGGCCGAGCGGCACGCGCGCCAGCAGCGCCGCGTCGGGGCGCCCGCCTTCGGGCCACAGGATCGCCCCCGGTGCGATGCCGTTGACGCGCACTTCGGGTGCAAGCGCACGCGCCAGCGACTTGGTCAGTGCGGCGAGCCCCGCCTTGGCGGCGCAGTAGACCGGGTGGTTCGGCAGCGGGCGCTCGGCGTGGATGTCGATCAGGTTGACGATCGCGCCGCGCGCGGCGCGAAGGTGCGGCGCGGCGGCCTGCGCCAGGAAGAACGGCGCTTTCAGGTTGGTGCCGATCAGCTCGTCCCACTGCGCCTCGGTCGCGGTGCCGAGCGGCGTCGGGTAGAAGCTCGAGGCGTTGTTGACCAACAGATCGAACCGGCCGAACGCGGCCACCGTGGCCTCGACCAGCGTCGGCAGCCGCGCGGTGTCGAGCAGCTCGGCGGCGAGCAGCGTCACCGAGCCCGGCCGCGCCGCGTTCAGCTCGGTGGCGAGTGCCGCGGCTTCGACGCGCGAGGCGCGGTGATGCAGCGCCAGATTCATGCCTTCGGCGTGCAGCGCGCGCGCGATCGCCGCGCCGATACGCCGCGCGCCGCCGGTCACGAGCGCGGTGCGTCCGGCGAGGGTGGTATCCTGCATCGCTCCTTCCTCCTCGATCGTGATATCCCCGCACATGCTGCCCCACGCCCTGCGCGACCTGCCCCCGCCCGAGCCCGAGGCGCTCGCCGTAGCCGAGGCGCTCGCCGCGCGCATCCGCGCCGAGATCGACGCCGGTGGCGGTGCGATCCCGTTCGAGCGCTACATGGAGCTGGCGCTGTACGCGCCGGGTCTTGGCTACTACAGCGCCGGCGCGCCGAAGTTCGGCGCGGCCGGCGACTTCGTCACCGCACCCGAGCTGTCGGCGCTGTTCTCGCGCTGCCTGGCGCGGCAGTGCGCGCAAGCGCTCGAGGCGCTCGACGGCGGCGAGGTGCTCGAGTTCGGCGCCGGCTCGGGCGCGATGGCGGCCGAGGTGCTCGCCGAGCTCGAGGCGCTCGGGCGCCTGCCGCAACGCTACCGCATCCTCGAACTCTCCGCCGCGCTGCGCCAGCGCCAGCGCGAGACGCTCGCCGCGCGCGTGCCGCAGTTGCTCGAGCGTATCGAGTGGCTCGATGCGCTGCCCGAGGGCGGCTTGCGCGGCGTCGTGCTCGGCAACGAAGTGCTCGACGCGATGCCGGTGTGCCGCTTCCGCGTCGCCGCGGACGGTCCGCGCGAGCTCGCGGTCGGGCACGAGAACGGGCGGCTGGTCTGGCGCGAGCGGCCGCTGCCGGCCGCGCGAGCCGGGCAGCTCGCCGCGATCGAACGCGAGCTCCCCGCGCCGCTGCCCGAGGGCTACGTGTCCGAGTTCAACCCCTGGCTCGCCGGCTGGCTGCAGGGTCTGGCCGGCGCGCTCGAGGCCGGGCTGGTGCTGCTGATCGACTACGGCTACCCGCGGCGCGAGTTCTACCACCCCGAGCGGTCGCGCGGCACACTGATCTGCCACTACCGCCACCGCGCACACGAGGACGCGCTCCTCTGGCCCGGACTGCAGGACATCACCGCCAACGTCGATTTCAGCGCGCTCGCCGACGCCGCGCTCGAGGCCGGCTTCGAGCTCGAAGGCTATGCCAGCCAGGCGTACTTCCTGTTCGGCTGCGGGCTCGAGGCGCTGCTCGCCGAGCTCGATCCGACCGACACGCTGCGCTGGCTCGAAACCACGCGCCAGGTGAAGCTGCTGACGCTGCCCGGCGAGATGGGCGAGCGCTTCAAGGCGATCGGCCTCGGCAAGGCCCTGCCGTGCCGCCCGCGTGGTTTCGCGCTGTTCGACGAGCGCGGTCGACTGTGATCGGGTGATGGGAGGGAGCGGGGACGGGGAATCAGTGCCTCCATTCCCCATGGCTCACCCTCAATTACTCCTGCCTCAGCTCGCGTCGAACGCGGTGCGCGCCGCGGTGATTGCCGCCAGCCGCTGACGGCGCAGCGCTTCGGCGAGCGCCGCACCCTTCAGCCCGGCTTCGGCCAGCGCGCGTGCCGGCACCGCGGCGGCGGCGTCGCGGGCCTGGGCGAACCACGCCGCCTGCGGGTAGGGGCGCTCCTCGAAGCCGGTACGGCCGCGCGCGTCGGCCTCGCAGGCGAGCAGGAACTGCGCGAAACGCGCCGGGCGGCGGAAGGCGTCGAGACGTTCGAGCGTCTCGAGCACCGTGCCGGGGCGCAGCTCGAGCGCGCGGTGCGCGTGGGTGTGGAACTCGGCGGCGAGCAGCGCCAGATCGCGGAACTCGGTTGGCACGCGCAACCGCGCGCACAGCGCGCGCACCAGCGCGACGCTGCGGCCCTCGTGGCCGATGTGGCGCGGCCATTGGTCCGGTGGGCTCGTGCCCTTGCCGAGGTCGTGCATCAGCACCGCGAAGCGCGTCGCCGCATCGGTGCCGAGCCGCACCGCCTGCTCCAGCGCCAGCAGCGTGTGCACGCCGGTGTCGACCTCGGGGTGGTGCTCGGGCCGCTGCGGCACGCCGAACAGCGCGTCGATCTCGGGCAGGATGCGCGCCAGCGCGCCGCACGCGCGCAACACTTCGACGCAGCGCTGCGGCGAAGGCTCGGCCAGCGCGCGCGCCAGCTCTTGCCAGACGCGCTCGGGCACCAGCGCGTCGACCTCGCCCGCGTCGACCATGGTGCGCATCAGCGCCAGCGTCTCGGGCGCCACGCTGAAGCCGAGCCCGGCGTAGCGCGCGGCGAAGCGCGCGACGCGCAGGATGCGCACCGGATCTTCGGCGAAGGCCGGCGACACGTGGCGCAAGACCCGCGCCTCGAGGTCGCGGCGGCCGCCGTAGGGGTCGATCAGCGCGCCGTCGGCGGCGCGCGCCATCGCGTTGATCGTCAGGTCGCGGCGTGCCAGGTCGTCTTCGAGGCTCACCTCGGGCGCGGCGTGGAAGGCGAACCCGCGGTAGCCGGGTGCGATCTTGCGCTCGGTGCGCGCCAGCGCGTATTCCTCGCCGCTGTCGGGGTGCAGGAACACCGGGAAGTCCTTGCCCACCGAGCGGAAGCCGCGGGCCAGCATGTCTTGCGCGCTGGCGCCGACCACCACCCAGTCGCGCTCCTTGACCTCGCGCCCGAGCAGCTCGTCGCGCACCGCGCCGCCGACCAGATAGATTTCCATAGTGCCGAGTGCTGATGCCGGCGCTGCCAAGACGCCGGCGAATTCATCGGATGCAGGGCGCACAAGCTGCGCAGCGGCGTAATTGTGCCACATGCCAGACGCCGCATACGGCGCGCAGACGGGCGGCGCCCGCCGCTCGGATATGGGGGGATGCTCCTGTCCCGCATTTGCAGGAGGGTCGACGCGGCGCGGTCGGCGGTTGTGGCCGCGGATGTCAGCCATCTGACTTGCGCGCCTTCCAGCGCGGGCTGATCGACGCGATGGCGGCCGACTTCGGCCTGCAGGCGCAGCCCGCGCCGTCGGCCGGGTGCCGCGGCTATGCTTGGCCTCGGATTCTGCCGAGGAGCGCAGGCATGCGGCTCGCCGTGTTTCCCCCCTCGCCGCTGCTGGCGGCCTGGGTCGAAGACTTCTGGGTGTTCGAGCTCGACCCCGGCGCCGCCCCGCTGGTGGTGCTGCCGAGCACCTCGAGCTTCGCCTGCTTCGTGTTCGGCGCGGCGATCGAGGCCGACGGCCCCGAGGCGGCCCGGGGCAGCGCCTTCTCCGGGCTGCAGACTCGCCCGTTCGAGCTGCGCCCCGTGGGCGGGCTCGGTGCGGTGGTCGTACGCTTCGCCCCCTGGGGCGCGGGCGCGTTCGTGCGCGCTCCGCTCGACGCCTTCGTCGATCGGCGCATCGAGCTGGAGGTGCTGTTCGCACCGAGCGCAGTCGCCGAGCTCGAGGATCGCCTGGCCGAGACCACCGACGATGCGGTCCGCATCGCGCTGGTCGAGGGCTTCCTGCTGCGGGCGCTGCACGTGCCCGCGCCGCCGCCGGCGCTGGTGCAGCTGCTGCGCGAAGTCGGTGCGCGCGGCGGCACCGAGCCGGTGCACCACCTCGCCCGCCGCCACGGCCTCAGCGAGCGCCAGCTCGAGCGCCGCCTCGGCGCGGCGCTGGGGCTGGGGCCGAAGCGCTTCGCGCGCATCGTGCGGCTGCAGGCGGCGCTCGCGCACGCCGAGGCGCCCTGGGTCGAGATCGCCTCGGACTGCGGTTACACCGACCAGGCGCACCTGATCCGCGACTTCAGGCACCTGCTCGGCCTGACCCCAGAGGCTTGGCGCCGGCACGCGCCGAGCGCCGCGGCGCAGCGCTTCAACCGCGTTCCCGGCACGTCGGTTTTTTCCAATACGGTGTTCCTGTGAACGCCTAGAGTGCGTTTCGCCGTACACGTGTACGGCGAAATCACCCCGTCAACCCGCGCGACGATGCGGGAGAGGAGATCATCCGATGAATTCGCAAGCCACCGCCGACCGCCGTATCAAGACCTGGCTCGGACTGGCGCTCGCGTACTTCGCGACCGCGGTCAGCCTGGGGGTGTTCATGGGCGCCAGCGGCGACCACTCGCTGTTCCCGGTGCACGCGCACCTGAACCTGCTCGGCTGGGTGTCGATGACGCTCACCGCGCTGATCTACCGCCAGTTTCCGCAGTCCGCCGCCCGCCGGCTCGGTCAGGCCCACCTGTGGCTGTACGGGCTGAGCCTGCCGGTGATGATGCTGGCGCTGGCCGGCAAGATGAAGGGCGTGGCCGGCGTCGAGCCGGTGCTCGGCGCCGCCTCGGTGCTGGTCGGGATCGCCGTGCTGCTGTTCGTCGGCGGCGTGCTGGCCGAGCTGCTGCGCGCGCCGCAGCCGGCCCGCGACGCCGCTCCGCTGGCCGCCAGCGAGGGGTGATGCGACGTTCAGGCTTCGTCGTCTTCGCCGCCGTCCGAGCCGGGATCGGCGAGGCGGCGGACTTCGCCGAGCAGCGTGAACAGCTTCGCGAGTTCCTCGGGCGTGAAGCACTGCTCGATGACTTCGCGGTAGATGCGGTCGACCTCGGGCATGATCGCATCGAACAGCCGCACGCCCTCGTCGGTCAGCGCGATGCACAGCTTGCGCTGGTCGGGCAGGTTCTTCGCGCGGCTGACGATGCCGTCGCGCTCGAGCCGGTTCAGGATGCCGGTCAGGCTGGGGCGCAGGATGCAGGCGGTCTCGGCGAGACGGTTGAACTCCATCTCGCCGTTCTCGCGCAGGATGCGGATCAGTCTCCACTGCTGTTCGGTCAGCGCGTGCGCGTTCAGGACCGGGCGGAACAGCGACATCTCGGCAGTGGTACGGCGGAGCTCGCGGGGACGCTGCGCATCGGCTCGACGGTCGACCACGCGGTGCAGTCGCTCGCCCGCGCCGTCGCGGAGTTCGCGGCCGCCCATCCGCAACTGCAGATCGAGCTTCGCACCAGCGACCGGGTGGCGGATCTGGTGAAGGAGGGGATCGACCTGGCGATCCGCCTCGGCTGGCTGCGCGACTCGACCCTGAGGGCGGTCAAGCTGGGCGAGTTCGAGCAGTACGTGGTCGCCTCGCCCGGGTATCTGCAACGGTTCGGCGTCCCGCAGCGGCCCGACGACCTGGCCCGCCACGACTGGGTCGCCCTGTCGCTGCTGCCCGCCCCGCTCACCTGGCGATTCACGTCCCGGAGCGGCCGCACGAGCGCCGTGCGGGTGAACGCCCGACTGCGCGTAGACTCGAGCGCCACGCTGCGGTCGCTGCTGCAGAGCGGCGCCGGGATCTCGGTGCTGGATCAGCTCGGCGCCGAAGACGACTTGCGCACCGGGCGCCTGGTGCGCGTGCTGACCGACTGGTCGCTGCCTCGCGGCGGCGTCCACGCGGTCCATCCGTCGGGGCGGCACGTTCCGGCCAAGGTCCGCGCCTTCATCGACTTCTACCGCGGCTTCCTCGGCCGTGAATAGCCGCCCGCCCCCGTGCAGCGAGGCCGGGTGGCACGGCTGCGGCGCTCCGATCGACGGGAGTCCGCTCGAATGGCCACCGTTCCTGAAACCGATAGACAAACATCTCGCCTTACCACGGGAGGTCGTCCAGGACGTGCTCCGAACAGTGCTGAGCACGATTCGCGTGCCGGGATCGCGCCGGCAATGTCTAGGTAGCGCCCAATGCCGGCGGCCTAGCCGGCGGCAAAGGCGCGGGCGGGTGTTTCCACGCGCCCGACCGGACATGCGCTGCATGCGCCGCTTTGAGCCGGGTCCGAACGCTCGACCAGCACACCACACAGGCTTCGCGCGATTCCTCACGGGTAGCGCGAAGGTGACGTGGCCGCCATGGTGGGTCGGCGCGACAGCCTCCCGCACGGCCGGACGCTCGGACAAGCCCAATCCTCAACAGGCGATGGCCGAGGCCGCGCCCTGATGAACTGAAATGCCCGCTTCTGGGCATGATTGACCGCGCCGATCACGGACGTGTAGGCCGGATTGACCTCGATCACTTCGACGCCCGCCCGGTGGCAGACGCAGCGGATCGCGGCAAGGGTCTTTTGATAGGCGAGGGCGGACCGCAGCTGCGCCTGCTTCGGGTCGGCGGCCTTCGAGTCCCGCTGCTTCTCGTGGAAGTCCAGGCGCTCGATCACGACCGGCTTGCCAGCGCTCGCGGTCTGGCTGGCGATGGCCTTGGCGAGTGCGCCGATTTTTGAACCGCTAGCGCCTGCCCGACAACGAGTGGCTGTTCATCGCCTCCTCGGGCGTTCCGGCCACCGAGGCGCTGGCCGGGTACGCGCGCAGGGGGGAGACGGAGTCCCTGTTCGGCGCCTTGAAAACCGGTGGCTTTCGCTTCGAGGACACGCACCTGACCGCGCCCGAGCGCATCGAGAAGCTGATCGCGCTGCTGGCGCTGGCCTTCGCCTGGAGCCATCGGGCCGGCGAGGCGCGCGAGGCCGAGCAGCCCATCCCCGTAAAAAAAGTCTCGGCCAGCCCCTGTACTGCCTGTTCCGCTACGGCCTCGACCGAGTCCGCCGCATCGTCCTCAACCTCGGCGAGCGCCTGCACGAGTTCCGGCAACTGCTGACCCTGCTGACCTCGCCACGCTCTGGCCCGTGCCTCGAGCCGCCGGGCGGAGGCGGGTGAGACGGTAGAAATGTCCTGTACTGAGCGGATGCTCTTAGGGTGGCGACCGCGAGGGCGTCTTGGTGGTGGTGAGGATGGTGCCCGGCGTGGGATCTCCGCAGAAGGGGCTGCGGTGGATCATGGCCCGCCTTGGTCTCGGGCGACCCGGCTCGCCAGCAGTTCCAGCATGGCCTGGGCGGCAATCGACAGGCTGCGCCCCCGGCGGCGGACGATGAGGAGGGGGCGGACGAGATCGGTCTCGGCCAGGGGGATGGCCCTCAGCTCCGGCTGACGAAACTGGAACAGAGTGAGTTCCGGCACCAGGCTCACCCCCAGCCCGGCGGCGACGAGACCTGCCACGGTGGCCAGATGCTCCACTTCCAGGCCTCCGGCGGGCACTCCGGCGGCGCGCAGGCTGTCCTCCAGGCGCTGGCGTACGCTGGTGCTGCGGGCCAGGTGGATGAACTCGCAGCCGGCCAGCTCGGCGAGGGTGACCGCAGTGCGGGTAGCCAGCGGATGGTCGTGGTGGCAGACCAGGAAGAAGCGGTCGCTGCATAGGGGCTGGACATCGAACTCCGCGAGTTGCTCTCCGGGGGCAGTGAGGGCCAAGTCGGCGCGTCCCTCCCGCAGCAGGTCCAGGCAGCGGTCGGACAGGGCGTCGAAGAGTTCCAGGGCGATTCCCGGGTAGGCCTGGCGGTAAGCCGCCAGAACCGACGGCAGCCAGCCCGCGGCCAGGGACGGGAGGGCCGCCAGCCCCACGCGGCCCTTGCGGCGCGCCACGTGGTCCTTGAGGTCGGCGAAGGCCGCTTCGAAGTCCGCCAGCAGGCGCCGGGCCGCTTCGGCGAAGAGTTCGCCCTCCGGAGTGAGGGTGACGTTGCGGGTGTTGCGCTCGAACAGGCGCGCCCCGAGCGCCTCCTCCAGGCGCCGGATCATGCCGCTGAAGGCCGACTGGGAGACATGGCAGCGTTCGGCAGCGCGGGTGAAGTGGCGGCACTCTGCCAGGGCCAGAAAGGCCTGGATCACGCGGGGGGAGACATTGAGCGCCATTTATTAATCTGAAAATGCGATCAATTTAACTGATAAATCCATTTTACGGATTAATTCCAGGGCCGTACATTTCTCCGCACAACAGGGCTGGCCTTCCGCGCCAGTCCACACACCAAAGGAGACCAAGCATGCTAGCTGCGCTCGGCTTCGCCACGATCGCCGTATTCCTGGCGGCGGTCATGACCAAGCGGCTGTCGGTCCTGATCGCCCTCATCCTTGTGCCCACTGTCTTTGCCGTCCTGGCGGGCGCCGGCCCGGAGCTGGGCAAGATGATGGTGGATGGCCTCATCAAGGTGGCCCCGGTGGGGGTCATGATCATCTTCGCAGTGCTTTACTTCGGGCTGATGCTCGACGTGGGCCTCTTCGACCCCATGATCGGCCGTCTGCTCAAGATGGTGAAGGGCGATCCGCTCAAGGTCTGCCTGGCCACAGCGGCGCTGACCATGGCGGTGTCCCTGGATGGCGATGGCGCCACCACCTTCCTCATCACCGTATCGGCCATGCTGCCGCTATACCAGCGCCTGGGTATGAGTCGGCTGGTGCTGTCGGGGATCGTCTGCCTGGGGGCGGGGGTGATGAATCTCATCCCCTGGGGCGGGCCCACCGTCCGCGCCATGGCGGCCCTCAAGGCCGATGCTTCGCTGATCTTCAATCCGGTGGTGCCGGCCATGGCCGTCGGCATCCTGTGGGTTTTCGCGGTGGCGTACTTCTTCGGTCGCAAGGAACGGGCGCGCATCGGCGTCATCGCCCTGGACGCGGCCGAGCCGGCCGACGAGGACGAATCCGACGGCGCCCTGCACGCCCACCGCGAGGCGCGCCAGTCCAGCCCCCTGGTGTTCTGGTTCAACGCCGCCCTCACCGCGCTGCTGATCGTGGCCCTGCTGCTGTCCTGGCTACCCCTGCCCATTCTGTTCATCCTTGCCTTTGCCGTGGCTCTCCTGGTGAACCATCCCACCTGGGAGGAGCAGCAGAAGCATCTGGTGTCCCACGCCAGCAGCGTGGTCACGGTGTCCACCATGATCTTTGCCGCCGGCATCTTCACCGGCGTGCTGACCGGCACCAAGATGATCGAGGCCATGGCCGCTGCCGCGGTGTCGGTGATCCCGCCGAGCATGGCGGACTACCTGCCGCTCATCGTGGCGGTGACCAGCATGCCGTTGAGCCTGGTGTTCACCCCGGACGCCTACTACTTCGGGGCACTTCCGGTCCTTGCCCAGGCCGCCGGCAGCATGGGCATCGACCCGGTGGTGATCGGGCGGGCGGCGATCCTCGGGCAGATGACGACCGGCTTCCCCCTGAGCCCGCTGACTGCCTCCACTTTCATTCTCATCGGCCTCTCCGGCGTGAATCTGGGTGACCACCAGCGCCACATCTTTCCCTGGGCCTTCGGCACCACCCTGGTGATGACCGCCGTGGCCTATCTCACCGGCGCCATTGCCGTCTGAAGTCCGAACAGGAGCTGTCCATGAAAAAGAGCATCAGAATCGGCGGTGGCGCCGGCTACGCCGGTGACCGCATCGAGCCTGCCGTGGAACTGGCGGAAAAGGGTGACCTCGACTACCTCATCTTCGAATGTCTGGCCGAGCGCACCATCGCCCTCGCCCAACAGACGCGGATGGCTGACCCGGAGAAGGGTTACGATCCCCTCCTGGCCGAGCGCATGGAAGCGGTGTTGGAGATCTGCGCCCGCCGGGGTATCCGCATCGTCACCAACATGGGTGCCGCCAATCCGGTGGCAGGGGCGCGCAAGATCGCCGAGGTGGCCCGCGGGCTGGGCCTCGTGGGCCTCAGGATCGCCGCCGTCACCGGCGACGACGTGCTGGCGGTGGTGAAGGCGGAGGATTTTCCACTCACTGACGGCGGCGAGCCGGTGAGTTCCCTGGGGGATCGCCTGCTCTCGGCCAACGCCTACCTGGGCGCAGAGCCCATCGTGGAGGCCCTTGCCCAGCGCGCCGACGTGGTGATCACTGGGCGGGTGGCCGACCCGGCCCTGGTGCTGGGGCCGCTGATCCACGAATTCGGCTGGTCCTTCGATGACTGGGAACGCCTGGGCCGGGGCACTTTGGCGGGCCACCTGCTGGAATGCGCCGGCCACATCACTGGGGGCTATTTCGCCGACCCTGGCAAGAAGGACGTGGCCGATCTCGCCCGCCTGGGGTTCCCCATCGGCGAGGTGGCCGAGGATGGCAGTCTGGTGATCACCAAAGTGGCCGGTTCAGGCGGCCGGGTAAGTGCTGCCACCTGCAAGGAGCAACTGATCTACGAAGTGCACGACCCCCGTGCCTACCTCACCCCGGACGTGGTGGCAGATTTCTCCCCGGTCACGATCACCGAACTTGGCCCGGACCAAGTGCGGGTCCAAGGCGCCGGCGGCCGACCCCGGCCCTCCACCCTCAAGGCCTCCGTGGGCTATCTGGATGGTTACATGGGGGAAGGCCAGATCTCTTATGCCGGTCCCGGCGCCGTGGCCCGCGCCCGCCTGGCCGCGGATATCATCGCCGAGCGCCTGAAGATTATCGGCGTCCCACTGCGGGAGGTGCGCTACGACCTCATCGGCATCGACGCCATCCACGGCCCGGGCCTGTCCGCGGCCGCCCCCGAACCCTGCGAGGTGCGGCTACGGGTTGTGGGCCGCACCGATAGTCTGAAGGAGGCGGTGCGCATCGGCAACGAGGTGGAGGCGCTCCTCACCTGCGGGCCGGCCGGCGGTGGAGGCGCCACCAAATCGACCAGAGAGATCGTGGCCATGCTCGCCACCCTGGTGCCGCGCGAGTTGGTCAATCCGGAGATCCATTTTTTTGGAGAACTGAAATGAAGCTCCATGAACTCGCCCATTCCCGTGCCGGGGATAAAGGGGATACGTCCAACCTGTCCCTGATCGCCTACGATCCCCGCGACTACCCGCTACTGGAGGAGTACGTCACTGCCGAGCGCGTCCGCGCCCACTTCGCCGGCCTGGTTCACGGCGAGGTGCTGCGCTACGCCCTGCCCGGGCTCGGTGCCCTCAACTTCGTTCTGCACAATGCCCTGGGCGGCGGCGTGACCCGTTCCCTCGCCCTCGACGCCCACGGCAAGTGTCTGAGCTCGGCACTGCTCGCCCTGGACATCCCGGAACTGGACGGGCGTCGTCCGGCGGATGGAGTGTAGGACCGGCCATGAGAAAGGTCATCTCGGCCACCGAAGCGATCAACTGGCCCAACATGCGAATCGCTTGGAAGGACGGCATCATCGAATCGGGTCGCGCGTCGACCGGCTTCGGCGCCAGGCCGCCGGCGGCGAGCCGAACTCGCGCCGAAATGCCCGGCTGAAAGCCGTATCGGTCTGGTAACCCACATCCTCCGCGATGCGCGCCAGCGGGGCGTTGCTGCGGCACAAGAGATTGGCGGCGAGCAGCATGCGCCATTGCGTCAGGTACTGCGTCGGCGAGCTCCCTACCAGATGCTGAAAGCGCTCGGCGAGCACCGACCTCGAGGTGCCTGCCGTGCGCGCCAGCTCGTCCAGCGTCCAGGCATGGGCGGGGCTCCGGTGCAGCGCGTTCAACGCGGCACCGACGATCCGGTCGCCCACACCCGCCAGCCAACCGGTGCGGCCCTCGCTTTGCTCATTCATGTACAGGCGCAGGACCTCGATGAACAGCACCTCGGCCAGTTTGGCCAGCATCCCGGCGCCGCCGGGTCGGGGTGACCGCGCCTCGGCCAGCGCGTAGCGAACGGAGGCCTCCAGCCAGATGCCGGCATTCGATCCGCGCACATTGACCCTGACCAGCGGAGGAAGCCCCGCCAGCAGCATCCGCGCCAGGCGGGCATCGCAAGCCAGGTAGCCGCACGCCAGACGTGTCGTCGGGCCGCCACCCCCGTAGGCCAGCTGGCGCGGACGGCGCGACAGCACCGCATCCAGGCGCGCGTCTGCGGCAGGCGCAAGTCCGGGTCGAGAGGTCATGCGATGCGCGTCGCCCTGCGGGAAAACGACGACGTCGCCTGCAACGAGACGCACCGGCGGCTCATTGCCGAGTTCGACGTAGCACTCGCCTTCGGTGATCAGGTGGAAGATCACCACGCGCTCGGCACCGGGCTCCAGCAGCGGCGCCGCCGAGTCGGCGCTCGGTGACTGATAGCACCAGGGCGCAGTGAACCTGCCGTTGATGAAGATGGCACCGACCAGGCGCACGACGCGAAGGGTCTCCGACAAGGCGTCCATCACCCGTCCTCGACGTCCTGCGCTGCCATGCTCGCTCTCCGGGTCGGCTTCGATGCCTTCGATTGTGGGTGCGTCGGCGCGCCACGCCTAGGGCGGCGACCATCCGATGCCGCTCGGCCGGATGGAGGGGCAGCAATCCCGGACGTCCGGCCAAGGGCGAGGCACGCCGACGGCGACATGCGGACGATCGGGCAGGCATGGCCGACGCGCAGGCAGGACGCCGCCGTGCCCGAGCGCGATAGTTGTGCCGCACGCAGCACGTTCATCTAGCTTGGTCATGGCGTGCCCCTGTCATCCACGAAATGGAGATTGCCATGCCGAAGTTTGTCATCGAGCGCGAGCTTCCGGAAGCTGGAAAACTCTCGGAGCGAGACTTGAAAGCGATCTCGCAAAAGTCCTGCAGAGCTCTCAGCCAGCTGGGGTCGCAGGTGCAGTGGCTTCAAAGTTACGTAACGGGCGACAAGATCTACTGCCTACTGCGTCTATATCGCACCGAACGGGGAGCTTGTCAGGGAGCACGCCAGGCTGGGCGGCTTCCCCGCAAACCGCGTCTCCCGGGTCACATCGATCATCGATCCCACAACGGCGGAGTAGTGCCGGTCAGCGAGGCGTTCGGCACGGGCCGGGGGCCGATCAGCGGCCACCGGCCTTCGCAGCGAGACGTCCTCGCATTCCCGGCACGCATTCCAACACACGAGGAGCCAGCCACCATGAACGCATCCACCGATCTCGACGCCCTGAAAAGCCACCAGATGGCTGCCTGGGCCAGCGGAGACTATGCCGTGATCGGCACCACCTTGCAGCTCGTCGGAGAACAGCTCGCCGAAGCCTGCGACCTGCGTTGCGACGAGCGCGTGCTCGACGTGGCGGCCGGCAACGGCAATGCCACGCTCGCTGCAGCGCGCCGAGGCTGCAGGGTGACCTCGACCGACTACGTGGCCGCACTGCTCGAACGAGGCGAAGAGCGGGCGCGTGCAGAGCGCCTCGAGGTGAGCTTCCGGGTGGCCGACGCCGAGGCGCTGCCCTTCGAGGACGCGAGCTTCGATGCCGTGCTGTCGACCTTCGGCGTGATGTTCTCGCCCGACCAGGTAAAGGCGGCGTCCGAGCTGGCGCGGGTATGCCGCCCAGGGGGCCGAATCGGTCTGGCCAACTGGACGTCTCAGGGCTTCATCGGCCAGATGTTCAAGGTGGTGGGTCGCCATCTGCCGCCGCCGGCGGGCGTGCAGCCGCCTTCGCTGTGGGGCGTCGAGGCGCATCTGCATGCGCTCTTCGGCGAACGCGCCGCCGCGATCGCGGTCACGCCGCGACTGTTCAACTTCCGATACCGCTCGGCCGCGCATTTCGTCGAGGTCTTCCGCACCTGGTACGGACCGGTCCACAAGGCCTTCGCGGCCCTTCCCGCCGCCGACGCCGAGGCGCTGGAGCGCGACCTGACCGATCTGCTGAATCGGATGAACCGGGCCGGTGCGGGGTCGCTGGTCGTGCCCAGCGAGTACCTCGAAGCGGTCATCACGCGGCGCTGAGCCGAACCTTCGAGCCGGCGATCGGATGCTGCTGACCATGGATGCGAGACTGCAACGGCGTGTCCAGCGTTATGGCTGGGACTTGGCGGCACACGACTACGAACCGCTCTGGCGAGCGCAACTGGCCGAAGCCCAGGCCGCACTGCTGGCATCGGTGTCGCTGGCACCGGGTGAGCGCGTGCTCGACGTGGCCTGCGGCACCGGGCTGGCCACCTCCGGCGCCGCCCGCGCGGTCGGTCCGGACGGACGGGTGCTCGGCATCGACTTGTCCGGGCGGATGGTCGATGCCGCTCGACGGCGAGCCGCAGAACGGCAGTTGTCGAACGTCGGCTTCGCGCGTATGGATGCCCAGACGCCGGACCTGCCGGATGCCGGCTTCGACGTCGCGCTGTGCGCGCTCGGCCTCATGTACATGCCTGATCCCGAACAGGCCTTGCGCGAGATGCGACGGGTCTTGCGGCCAGGCGGTCGCTTGGGTTTGGCCGTGTGGGGCGAACGATCGCGGTGCGGATGGTCGGCGCTGTTCCCGATCGTCGATGCCGAGGTCGCCAGCGAGGTGTGTCCGCTGTTCTTCCGCCTGGGGCAGCAAGACACGCTGGCACAGCTGTGCGCCGACGCGAAGTTCGAGGCCATCGAGCATCGCCGCATCGCGGCGACGCTGGCCTACGCCGACGCTGACGAGGCCTGCAACGCGGCGTTCGTCGGTGGCCCGGTCGTGCTGGCCTGGTCGCGCTTCGGCGCTGACGTTCGGGCGCGGGTCCGCGCCCGATATCTGGAGGCGATCGAGCCCTGGCGGCACGACGAAAGCTACGGTGTCCCGGGCGAATTTGTCATCGTTGCCGCGGTCGCACCGAGTCGGCTCCACGCAGGCCGATAGAAGAGGCCGCATGATGGCGAGCAGCGCATCGGCCCCGCTAGAGTCTGAACCGCCGTAGGAATCCCCCGACTTCAGGGGAGGGAGGATGTCAACGGAAGCTACCAAACCGAGCCGGCATCGCGGTGCGGCCCAGCGGCAGCGCGGGGCTTGCCGGCGCGCCGCCGATCCGCGACGAGCTCGTGCTGTCGATGCGATGCCGGCGGGCGGCCGGGAGGGAGTGCTCTCTCAGCGCGCCTCGGTCCTGGTCGCGCCGCAGCGCGTGCAGCGGTACGCGGTCACGAGCCTGCCCAGCTTGACGTCGAACTGGTTCTCCTTGACCACGACCCACTTGTGGAAGCCGCTCTGGCACAGCATGCGCTGCTCGGCCCTGGCGCGGCGGTCTTCGGGCTTGGGACGCTTGAACGGGAGGATGTCGGCCATGGCCGCGGGCTCCTAGCGGATCGATGGCTCCATTATGCCCGCGGGGCATGAGCGCAGAAGGTCTTGCCATTTGCCAAGCCGCGCAACGGTGCGGAGAATCGGCCGTTCGTGCCGCTGCCTCAAGCCCATCACGCCATGACCGACCGTACCTCAGCGCTCACCGAGCAGCTCGCCCGCCGCATCCTGATCCTCGACGGCGCGATGGGCACGATGATCCAGCGCCACAAGCTCGCCGAGGCCGACTACCGCGGCAGCCGCTTCGCGGACTGGCCGGTCGACCTGAAGGGCAACAACGACCTGCTGGTGCTGACCCGGCCCGAGGTGATCCGCGGCATCCACGCGGCCTACCTCGAAGCCGGCGCCGACATCATCGAGACCAACACCTTCAACGCCACGACGATCTCGATGGCGGACTACCGCATGCAGGCGCTGGTCCCCGAGCTGAACCGCGAGGCGGCCAGGCTCGCCCGCGCGGTCGCCGACGAGTTCTCGACCCCGGACAGGCCGCGCTTCGTCGCCGGCATCCTCGGCCCGACCTCGCGCACCGCCAGCCTGTCGCCCGACGTCAACGACCCGGGCTTTCGCAACGTCTACTTCGACCAGCTGCGCGACGCCTACGTCGAGACCGCGCGTGCGCTGGTCGAGGGCGGCGCCGACCTGCTGATGGTCGAGACCATCTTCGACACGCTCAACGCCAAGGCGGCGCTGTTCGCGCTCGAGCGGCTGTTCGACGAGCTCGGCCGACGGCTGCCGGTGATGATCTCGGGGACGATCACCGACGCCTCGGGGCGGACGCTGTCGGGGCAGACGACGGAAGCCTTCTACAACTCGCTGCGCCACGTCCGGCCGCTCGCCTTCGGGTTGAACTGCGCGCTGGGGCCCGACCTGCTGCGCCCCTACGTGATGGAGCTCGCCCGCGTCTCGGAGACCTGGGTCTCGGTGCACGCCAACGCCGGGCTGCCCAACGCCTTCGGCGAGTACGACCTCGGCCCGGCGGCGATGGCGGCGCAGGTGCGCGAGTGGGCCGAGAGCGGCTTCGTCAACATCGTCGGCGGCTGCTGCGGCACCACCCCCGAGCACATCCGCGCCATCGTCGAGGCGGTCGCGGGGCTGGCGCCGCGCGTGCTGCCGCGGATCGCGCCGGCCTGCCGGCTGGCCGGGCTCGAGCCGGCCAACATCGGCGCCGAGTCGCTGTTCGTCAACGTCGGCGAGCGCACCAACGTCACCGGCTCGGCGGCGTTCAAGAAGCTGGTCAAGGCCGGCGACTTCGCCGCCGCGCTCGAGGTCGCGCGCCAGCAGGTCGACAACGGCGCCCAGCTGATCGACGTCAACATGGACGAGGGCATGCTCGATTCCGAGCAGGCCATGGTCACCTTCCTGAACCTGATCGCGTCCGAGCCCGACATCGCGCGCGTGCCGGTGATGATCGACTCGTCGAAGTGGGAGATCCTCGAGGCCGGGCTCAAGTGCGTCCAGGGCAAGGCGGTGGTCAACTCGATCTCGCTGAAGGAGGGCGAGGCGAAGTTCGTCGAGCAGGCCCGGCTCGCGCGCCGCTACGGCGCCGCGGTGGTGGTGATGGCCTTCGACGAGCAGGGTCAGGCCGATACCTGCGCGCGCAAGCAGGCGATCTGCGCACGCTCGTACAAGATCCTGATCGAGGTGGTCGGCTTCCCGGCCGAGGACATCATCTTCGACCCCAACATCTTCGCGATCGCGACCGGAATCGAGGAGCACGACCATTACGCGGTCGACTTCATCGATGCGACGCGCTGGATCAAGGCGAACCTGCCGCACGCGATGGTCTCGGGCGGGGTGTCGAACGTATCGTTTTCGTTCCGCGGCAACAACCCGGTGCGCGAAGCGATCCACTCGGTGTTCCTGTACCACGCGATCCGTGCCGGGCTGACGATGGGCATCGTCAACGCCGGCCAGCTGGCGATCTACGAAGACATCCCTTTGGCGCTGCGCGAGCGGGTCGAGGACGTGGTGCTGAACCGCCGCGCGGATGCCACCGAGCGCCTGCTCGAGATCGCCGAGCAGTACAAGGGCGAGGGCGGCGGCGTCGCCGGCAAGGAAGACCTCGCGTGGCGCGGCTGGCCGGTCGCCAAGCGTCTCGAGCACGCGCTGGTCAAGGGCATCGCCGAGTTCGTCGAGGCCGACACCGAAGAGGCCCGCCAGGCCTTCGAGCGCCCGATCCAGGTGATCGAGGGGCCGCTGATGGACGGCATGAACGTGGTCGGCGACCTGTTCGGCGCCGGCAAGATGTTCCTGCCGCAGGTGGTCAAGTCGGCGCGGGTGATGAAGAAGGCGGTCGCCTACCTGATCCCCTTCATCGAGGCGCAGAAGGCCGCCAGCGGGGTCGAATCGCGCTCGAACGGCAAGATCGTGATGGCGACGGTCAAGGGTGACGTCCACGACATCGGCAAGAACATCGTCGGCGTGGTATTGCAGTGCAACAACTTCGAGGTGATCGACCTCGGCGTGATGGTGCCGGCGCAGAAGATCCTCGACACCGCGCGCGAGGTCGGCGCCGACCTGATCGGCCTGTCGGGGCTGATCACGCCCTCGCTCGACGAGATGGTGTCGGTCGCCAAGGAGATGCAGCGCCAGGGCTTCGAGCTGCCGCTGCTGATCGGCGGCGCGACCACCTCGCTCGCGCACACCGCGGTCAAGATCGACCCCGGCTACGCGCAGGCGGTGGTCTACGTCAAGGACGCTTCGCGCGCGGTCGGCGTCGCGCAGTCGCTGGTCAGTCCCGAGCTCAAGCCCGAGTTCGTCGCCAGGACCAAGGCCGACTACGCCAGGCGGCGCGAGCTGCACAAGGCGCGCCGCCACAAGGAGGCGCTGATCCCGCTCGAGGCGGCGCGCGCCAACGGCGTTCCGATCGCCTGGGACGGCTACGTCCCGCCCGCGCCCGCCTTCCTCGGCGTGCGCGCCTTCGACGACTACCCGCTGGCCGAGCTGGTCGAGCGCATCGACTGGACGCCGTTCTTCGCCGCGTGGGAGCTGGCCGGGCGTTTCCCGCGCATCCTCGAAGACGAGGTGGTCGGTGAGCAGGCGCGCAGGCTGTACGAGGACGCGCGCGCGATGCTGAAGCGCATCGTCGACGAGCACTGGCTCGTCGCGCGCGGCGTGATCGGCTTCTTCCCGGCGGCGCGCGACGGCGACGACACCGTGCTCTATACGGACGAGTCGCGCAGCGCAGAACTGGCGCGACTGCACCACCTGCGCCAGCAGGCGCAGAAACCCGAAGGCCGGCCGAACCGCTCGCTGGCCGACTTCGTCGCCCCGCTGGCCAGCGGCGCGCGCGACTACGTCGGCGCCTTCGCGGTGGCCGCCGGCATCGGCATCGACGCCCACGTCGCGCGCTTCGAAGCCGAGCACGACGACTACAGCGCGATCCTGCTGAAGGTGCTGGCCGACCGCCTGGCCGAAGCCTTCGCCGAGCGCCTGCACGAACGCGTGCGCAAGGAGTTCTGGGGCTACGCGGCCGACGAGGCACTCGACAACGAGGCGCTGATCGACGAGCGCTACCGCGGCATCCGCCCGGCGCCGGGCTACCCGGCCTGCCCCGACCACACCGAGAAGGCGACGCTGTGGCGTCTGCTCGATCCGGAGAACCGCGCCGGCATCAGCATCACCGAGCACTTCGCGATGGTGCCGACCGCGGCGGTGTCGGGCTGGTACTTCGCCCACCCCGATTCGGGCTATTTCGGCATCGGCCGCATCGACCGCGACCAGGTCGAGGACTACGCCCGGCGCAAGGGCTGGGACCTGGCGACCGCCGAGCGCTGGCTGGCGCCGAACCTGGGCTATGATCCGCAGCAGTGAGCCGATTGCGGGGGCCCCGGTTTTGTCATACGATCGTATGACAAAACCGGGAGTCTTCATCGTGCGCATAAACGCCAGACTCGACGATACGCATGCCCGGATGCTCGATTACCTGAAGGCCAAGACCCAGGCGGGCATCTCCGATGTGATCAAGCGGGCGATCGAGCTTTATTACGCGCGGGAGCGCGGGGCGGGGGACGAGGAAACGCCCTTTCAGATCGCCGAGCGCCTCGGATTGATCGGGTGCATGGAGGCGGAGCCGGATCTGTCGGTGCGATACAAGGAGTATCTGAGCGAGTCCCTAGAGCGCAAGCATGGTCATCGCTGACTCCGGCTTCTGGCTCGGCCTGCTCAATCCGCGGGATGGCTGGCATCAGCGCGCGACGGCGTGCTTCCGCGGGCTCGGCAAAGAACCGCTGATCACGACGTGGCCGGTCATCGCGGAGGTCGCGCATCTGGCCGCACGGCGCGCCGGTCATCGTGCGCAGCAGGTGTTTCTGCGCGGTGGCATCGAGGGGCTCTACACGATCTTCGATCTCACGCCGCAGCATCTGCCGCGCATCGTCGAGCTGATGGAGCGCTACGCCAGTCTGCCGATGGATCTGGCCGACGCCTCGCTGGTGATCCTCGCCGAGCACCTCGGCCACGGCCGCATCCTGTCCACCGACCAGCGCGACTTCGGCGCCTACCGCTGGAAGAGCCGCGAGCCGTTCGACAACCTGCTGGCATGACGGTGCCGCTCGAGCTCTCGCTTCCCGCGGGCTGCGAACCACGCTGCCGCGGCTGTGCGCACCGCGGCTGGAGCGCCGCGGCGAGCGAAGCGCAGAAGGCGGCGTTCCTCGCCGCCAGGCTCACGCCGTGGGCCGAGCGCTTGCAGCCGCTGCGCGCGGTGGCGGGTGCGGCGCGCTGGGGCTACCGCGACAAGGTGCGGCTCGCGGCCGCGTGGCGCGACGGGCGCTGGGGCTTCGGCATGCGGCTGCGCGACGAGCTGCTGGCGCTGCCGGACTGCCCGATCCACTCGCCGCGCGTCAAGGCGGTGCTCGCCGCGCTGGCCGAAAGGCTGCCGCCGCCCGAGCGCTTTCGGCTCGCGATCTATGTCCAGGCCGGCGCGCAGGCGACGCTGGTGGTCAAGGCCCACGCGGCCGACTGGCCCGAGGGCCTGTCCGAGGCGCTGGCCGTGCCGCTGCGCGCTGCCGGGCTCGAGGGCCTGTGGCTGAACCTGTTCCCTGCGGCCGGGCGCCAGCTGTTCGCCAGGCGCGGCTGGCGTCTGCTGTGGGGGCAGCCGGACTCGGTCGACGGCTTCGGCATGCGCCACGGCCCAGCGGCGTTCCAGCAGGCGCTGCCGGAACTGCACGCGCAGGCCTTGCGCGAGGCCGAAGCCTTCCTCGCACCGCACGCGGACGCGGCGGTGCTCGACCTGTACTGCGGGCTGGGGACCACGCTGGCGCGCTGGACGCGCGCCGGCGCGAGGGCGCTGGGCGTCGAGGTGTCGGCCGAGGCGGTCGCGCTGTGCGCCGGCAACGCCCCCGGCGCCGAGGTGCTGCGCGGGCTGTGCGCGCAGCGCCTACCGCAGCTCGAAGCCTGGTGGCGCGCCCTGCCGGGGCTCGAGCGGCTCGCCTACCTCAACCCGCCACGCCTCGGGCTCGAGCCCGAAGTGTGCGCCTGGCTGGCCGAACGCGCGCGTCCGGCGCGGATCGCCTACCTGTCGTGCAGCCCCGGCACGCTGGCGCGCGATCTCGGCGCCCTGGACGCGGCCGGCTACCGCGTCGCGTCGATCACCCCCTACGACTTCTTCCCCAACACCCGGCACGTCGAGACGCTGGCGCTGCTGGATCGCGGGGAATGAGGGATGGGGAGAAATATCCCATTCCCGATTCCCCCTCCCTCACAAGGGTAAACCCTTGTGGGACCCCGTCCCTGCCCTTGTCAGGGGAGGGAGTTGATTTCACCCCGTTTTGGCGGGGTGCTACCTCATAGCGCGATCGCCCAGGGGGGCGGACAGGACAACGATGCATATCGCGCCGCGCGGACGAAGCCGGCTTCAGGCGGCTCGCCAGGCGTCCCAGTCGGCTTCGATCCGCCGGGCGAAGGCATCGGCTGCCGCGGCGAGCCAGCCTTCGTCGCGGCGCTCGAGATCGGCGAGCACCGCGGGCAGCGCCTTGCGCGTGCCGGCGTGGACGTTGCCGAGCTCGGCGCCCATCGCCGCGAGCAGCCGCTTCTCGTCCTTCTTCTTCGGCAGCTCGGCGAGCTCGATGCGGAAGCTGGTCGGCGCCAGCCGCCGCAACTGCCACTTGCCGCTGGCCGATACGCACAGCGCCGGGTCGGGTGCGCGCGCCGCGCGCGCCCAGGCGCGCGTCGGCGGCCAGCCCGGGCGGGGCGTGCCGAGCACCCAGTCCCAGGCCGAGGGCGCGCGCGCCTTGGCTTCGCGCGCCAGCCAGCCGCCGCGCCATTCGGCGAACGCCGCGAAGCGCCGCCGCCCGAGGCTGCCGAGCCCGGCGGTGCGGTGGACGATGCGCAGCCCCAGGCAGCCCGCCGGCAGCGCATCGAGCAGCAGCTTGCGCACGCCGCGCGGCAGCGGCTGCGGGTAGCTCGGCAAGCCTTCGAATTTGCCCCAGAACTTGACCGGGTCGCGCGCGCCGCCGAGCGCCGCCTGGCGCAGCCAGTCGTGGCGTTCCTCGAGCACGAAGGGCGTGCCGCCGGCGGCGAGCGCCGTACGGTAGCCGGCCAGGATGGCGCTGCACGCCTCGTCGAGCGGCGTGGCGAGGTCTTCGTGGCGGTCGGCGAAGTGCACGCTGGCGGCGAGCCGGACCAGGTCGTGGGTGTACGGCAGCGGCGCGGCTTCGTCGAAGTCGTTGATGCCCCAGGCCAGCCGTCCCTCGGTGTCGCGCCAGGTGCCGTAGTTCTCGACGTGCAGGTCGCCGACCGCCCAGACCGCCGGCGCCGTGGCCAAGGGCCCGGCCGCGCTGCGCCAGTGCTGCAGCCAGCGGTAGAAGGTGGCACGGAAGAAGGCGAAGGGCTCTTCGCGCATCTTCGCGTGCTTGAGCTCGAGGTCCTCGCCGACCAGCTCGATGCGCTGGGCGAGCCAGCGCTCGTAGCCGCGCGTCGCGGCGACGATGTCCGTATCCGAATCCGAATTCCCGATCATGCGTTTCCCTCCCGGCGGGCACGGATCTCAGCATAGAGGCCGGCTATACCTGAGGGCGACGCAAGCGACGGAGGGGCGGAACATGCGCGGCGCACTGATCGCGGTGCTGCTGGCTCTAGCGGGGCCGGTGGCGTGGGCCGGGGGTTCGAACTACGGCGTCGCGCCGGGGGCACGCGAGCCCGCGGGGCAGATCACCGAGGTCGTGGTGCCGGAGGCGCGCGGTGCGCGCGACCCGGCGATCGCACCCGACGGCAGCGTGTTCTTCGTCAAGCAGCGCGACGATGCGATCGGGCGCTTCGACCCCGCCGCCGGCAGGTTCCGGGAGTGGAAGCTCGCGCCGGGCGCGGCGCCGCACGGCAACCTGGTGACGCTCGACGGCCGCGTCTGGGCCACCGGCAACGGCGACGGCACGCTGATCGAGCTCGATCCGGCGAGCGGGCGCATCACCGCGCACCGCGTGCCCTCGGGCGGTGATCCGCACACCGTGATCACCGACGGCCGCGGCAGCCTGTGGTTCACCGAGCAGGCCGGCAACCGCATCGTGCGCTTCGAGATCGGCGCCGGGCACTTCACCGAGTACCCGACGCGCGGCGGACCGTACGGGCTGGCGCTCGATGCGCGCGGGCGGGTGTGGTTCTGCCAGATGGGCGGCGACCGCGTGGCAGTGCTCGACCCGGCCAGCGGTGTGATCGCCGAGCTCGACACCGGCCGCGGCTCGCGTCCGCGGCGCATGGCCGCGGCGCCCGACGGCGCGATCTGGGTGGTGCTGTACGGGACCAACCGCGTCGCGCGGATCGATCCCGAGGCGCGGCGCATCGAGCGCGAAATCGCGCTGCCGGGTGGCGAGGGTGGCGGTGGCTACGCGATCAACGTCGACGGCGCCGGTTACGTCTGGGTCAACGAGTTCCACCGCGACACCGTGGTGCGGCTGGACCCGGCGAGCGGCGCGGTGCGCGTGTTCGAGCTGCCGACGAAGAAGGCGGCGATACGCAAGATGACGATCGACGCGCAGGGCCGGCTCTGGTACCTCGGCACCGCCAACGGCCGGCTCGGCGTCATCGAGTAGCGCCGCGGCGCACCAGTGTGCTCATCCAGTCGAGCATGCGCTCGTAGTGGCTGCCCTCCCAGTACACTTGGCCGCAGCCGGCGCAGCGGTAGAAGCGGCGGTAGCGCGCGAGCACGCCCTCGGGCACCTGCCGCGCGGCGTCGGCCGGTGTGGCCGCTGCGAGTACGCCGTTGCAGTGGCTGCAGCGCCCGAACAGCCGCACCCGCCGCCACAGATCGAAGCGTTCGAGCACTTCCTCGAGCTGACGGCGCGGGTCGGTGGCGCGCAGGAAGGCGCCGTGGCTGACGGCGTTGTGCTTGAGGATGCCGAGGTCGCGCGTCAGCACGATGCGCCGCTCGGCGGCGGCGATGCGCACGATCTCGGCGTCGGCGAAGTCGTTGCGGTAGCGCGTGTCGAAGCCGAGGATGCGCAGGTAGCGCGCGAGCTTGCCGAGGTGCACGTCGAGCACGAAGCGCGGTTCGCGCAGCGGTTCGACGCGCAGCCGCGTCACGCCGCCGATGTCGAAGCGCTCGAACATCGGGTACACGGCGATGCGCTCGCCGCCGCGCAGGCGGTGGTCGAAGCCGACCGAGACGCCGTCGACCAGAATCAGGTCGATCTCGGTGTGCGGCACGCCGAGCGCCTGGATCTGGTCCTTGACCGAGGGCGTGCCGGCGAAGGTGTGCGTGAAGCTGCGTTTGCGCCGCGCCGGCGGCAGGAAGTCGTTGAGCTCTTCGTAGAAGCGGAACTCGCAGGCGTGCAGGCAGGGGGCGGTGTCCATGCGCCCGAGTATAGGCGCGGGGCCGGCCGCGCTAGACTGGGCTCGAACGTCATCCACCGCGAGCCCAGCCCATGTCGACCGACCGCTTCACGACCGCGCTCCAGCGCATCGACGCGACCCACGCCGAAGACCCTCGCCGCGAAGGC
This sequence comes from Candidatus Competibacteraceae bacterium, assembly GCA_039807445.1. Classification (GTDB taxonomy): domain Bacteria; phylum Pseudomonadota; class Gammaproteobacteria; order Competibacterales; family Competibacteraceae; genus JBDHRG01. The sequence goes on along the minus strand of JBDHRG010000005.1, from coordinate 14,951 downwards.
GGCGAACCCCTGGAACTCGTCTACGCCCGCCGCATGAGCGCCTGGCTCGAGCGCCTGGTGCCCGAGGCGTCCGAGGCGCTGCGCCTGGCGGTGCGCGCGCAGCACCTGCGCCGCTGGACCGTGCCGCGCGCCGACTACCCCGAGGGACGCGAGGGCTACCGCGCCTGGCGCACCACGCTGGCGCGGATGCACGCCGAAGCCGCCGGTGCGATCGTGCGCGAAGCCGGCTACGACGAGGCCACCGTCGCGCGCGTGCAGGCGCTGATCCGCAAGGAAGGTATCAAGCGCGACCCCGAGACGCAGGCGCTCGAAGACGCCGCCTGCCTGGTGTTCCTCGAGCACCAGCTCGACGACTTCGCCCGCCAGCACGCGGGCGAGGAAGACAAGCTGCTGAAAGTGCTAGGCAACACCTGGGCCAAGATGTCGGGCGAAGGCCGCACCGCGGCGCTCGGCCTGGCGCTGTCCGAGCACGCCCAGGTGCTGCTGCGCAAGGCGTTGGCCGGACTGAACACGCCCTGAGCGTCACCCCCGCTGCGCGACCGGCCGCCGAACCTTTCCGGCGAGGGCGGGTCTGCTGCGGCTGCGACGGGCGCCGCCGCAGCGGGTATCCTGCGTGCGCGCGTCGACGGCGCGGATCCGACAACGAGAGGGAGTGACGACATGAACAAGCTCGTGACGCTGGGCCTGGCCGGCCTGTTGGGCGCGGCTGCGGTGGCCGGCGCCGCCGAGATCAAGCCCGAGGATGCCATCAAGTACCGCCAGGGTGCGTTCAACGTGATCGGCTGGAACATGGTGGCGATGAGCGCGATGGTGAAGGGCGAGAAGCCCTACGACCAGGCGGCGTTCGCGCGCCACGCCGAGCTGGTGGCGCTGCTGGCGAAGCAGCCCTGGGAAGGCTTCATCAAGGGCAGCGACGCCGGCCACACCCGCGTCAAACCCGAAATCTGGTCGAACGCCGAAGGCTTCAGGAAGGCGGCGCAGACCTTCGAGACCGAGTCGGCCAGGCTGGTCGAAGTGGTCAAGGCCGGCGAGCAGGGCGCGATCAAGACCCAGTTCGGCGCGCTCGGCAAGTCGTGCAAGGCTTGCCACGACGACTTCCGGCTGAAGGAATACAAGCAGTGAGGTGCGCCCTCCCTCCGCAAGGGGGGAGGGCGTTTCGGCGCGGACTCCGCTTCACAGCGTCGCCAGCGCCAGCGCCACGGCGCCGGCAGCACCGAGCAGTGCCAGCGCCAGCGCGGCCTTGCCGGGGCAGCCGGCGCGTGCGGCTTCTTCGGGCGCGAGCGCCTTGCGGCCGCTGAGCATCGGGCCGATCAGGTTCTCGCGTTTGACCAGCAGGTAGAACAGGGCGGCGGCGACGTGCAGCGCGACCAGCGCCAGCAGCGCGTCGAAGATCGCCGCGTGCCAGGCGGTGAAGGCATCGCTGGCGTCCTTGGGCACGAACCGCACCAGCGGCCCCTCGAACACGATGTCGTCGTTGGCGAACAGCCCGGTGAGCGCCTGTGCGCCGAGCAGCGCCAGCAGCGCCAGCACCACCAGCCCGCCGAGCGGGTTGTGGCCGACGTAGCGCGGCGCGCGGCCGTGGACCAGCGCCCAGCCATAACCGAGCGCCGCCGCGGGGCTGCGGACGAAGCTGGCGAAGCGCGCCTGCGTGCCGCCGGCGAAGCCCCAGGTCAGCCGGAACAGCACCAGCGCCAGCATCGCCAGCCCGCAGGCGCGGTGCCACTCCATCTCGCCCTCGGCGGCGGTGTACCACAGCGCGCCGACCAGGCCGACGGCGCTCCAGTGGAACAGGCGCACGCCGAGGTCCCAGACGGGGACGCGGCGGGGCGCGGTGGGTTCGGTGTCGGCTGGCGGCATCGCGGGGTCTCCGTGCGGGTGCGGCGGACGATGATACCTCGCAGTTAGCGCACACCGCGCGCGGTTCAGCCGGCCTTGGGCCGCGCCTCGCCGACCATCGCCTCGGGGCGCACCCAGGCGTCGTACTGCTCGGCGCTCAGCAGCCCCGAAGCCAGCGCCTCTTCGCGCAGCGTGGTGCCGTTCGCGTACGCCGCCTTGGCGATCCTGGCGGCGTTCTCGTAGCCGATGTGCGGGTTCAGCGCGGTCACCAGCATCAGCGAGTTCTCGAGGTGGCGGCGGATCATCGCCAGGTTGGGCTCGATGCCGACGGCGCAGTGCTCGTCGAAACTCGCGCAGGCGTCGCCGAGCAGCCGCGCCGACTGCAGGAAGTTGGCCGCGATCACCGGCTTGAACACGTTCAGCTCGTAGTGGCCGCTGATGCCGCCGACGGCGATCGCGACATCGTTGCCGAGCACTTGCGCGCAGACCATGGTCAGCGCTTCGCACTGCGTCGGGTTGACCTTGCCGGGCATGATCGACGAGCCCGGCTCGTTCTCGGGCAGGCGCAGCTCGCCGATGCCGCAGCGCGGCCCCGAGCCGAGCAGGCGGATGTCGTTGGCGATCTTCATCAGGCTTACTGCCAGGCGCTTCAGCGCGCCGTGCGTTTCGACCAGCGCGTCGTGCGCGGCCAGCGCCTCGAACTTGTTGCGCGCGCTGACGAAGGGCAGGCCGGTGAACTCGGCGATGCGCCGCGCAACCAGCTCGGCGTAGCCGGCGGGGGCGTTGAGCCCGGTGCCGACCGCGGTGCCGCCGAGCGCCAGCTCGGCCAGGTGCGGCAGCGTGTGCTCGAGCGCTTCCAGCCCGTGCTCGAGCTGCGCGACGTAGCCCGAGAATTCCTGCCCGAGCGTCAGCGGCGTGGCGTCTTGCAGGTGGGTGCGGCCGATCTTGACGATGTCGGCGAAGGCTTCGGCCTTGGCCGCCAGCGTGTCGCGCAGCCGGCGCACGCCGGGCAGCGTGGTGCCGGCCACCGCCAGGTAAGCGGCGATGTGCATCGCGGTCGGGAACGTGTCGTTCGAGGACTGCGACTTGTTGACGTCGTCGTTCGGGTGCAGCGCGGTGCGGCCTTCGCCGAGGCGCTGCCCGGCGAGCACGTGGGCGCGGTTGGCGATCACCTCGTTGACGTTCATGTTGCTCTGCGTGCCCGAGCCGGTCTGCCAGATCACCAGCGGGAACTGGTCGTCGAGGTGGCCGGCGAGGATTTCGTCGCAGACGCGCGCGATCGCGTCGCGCTTGTCGGCGGGCAGCACGCCGAGTTCGGCGTTGGCGTGTGCGGCGGCCTTCTTCAGCACGGCGAAGGCGCGGATGATCTCGCGCGGCATGCTGCCTTCGGGGCCGATGCGGAAGTTGTGGCGCGAGCGCTCGGTCTGCGCCCCCCAGCAGGCATCCGCCGGGACGCGGACTTCGCCCATGGTGTCGTGCTCGATGCGGTACATGTGTGCAACTCCTGCGGCGGTGGGCTACCGCCCAAACCATAGCCCGGCCGGCGCGGCGGGGGGGCGTGCTATGCTGGCCCGCCTGCGCCCGGAGGCGGCACGGGAGGCATGATGGACGAACGATGGATGGTGGGCGGGCTGCTGGCAGCGGCCGTGATGGCGGGCTGCAGCGTCACCGCCGACCGGGCGGCGAGCGGCGCGCTGGTCGGCACGCTGCGTCCGAGCGGCTCGGTCGCGGTCAACGGCCGCGCGGTCGACGGACCGGTGCCACTGTTCAGCGGCGACCGCGTCGGCACCGCGGTGCATGACGGCAGCGCGGTGATCGCCTTCACCGACGGCGGGATGCTGGCGCTGGACCGCGACACCCGCGCGAGCTTCGAAGTCGCGTGGAGCGGGCTGCGCGCCTGGGAGGGCGACTGCGCGATCCGCGTGCTCGCGGTCGCCGGGCGCGTGTACGCCGACGGCGAGGGCGGGCGCTGCACGATCGCGCTCGCCTCACCCGACGGCGAGTGGGCGATCGGTGCCGCGCGCGCCGAGTGGCGGGTCGAGCCGCAGCGCACGCGGCTGGCGGTGCTCGAGGGCACGGCCTGGCTGCGCCAGCCGCGCGCCGAGGCGATCGCCGCCGGCCAGCAGGGCGAAGTGGCCCAGGGCACGGCCGCGGTCGGCACGCTCGTGCCCGAAGACCGCGCCGAGCTGCTGCGCTGGCGTGCGCGCTGGCCGGTGCCGCAGCCTTCGGCTGGCAGGGCGACGGCTTCACCCGCCGGTTGAAACCGCCGCCCGCCCTCCATGGCTCTGCTGCGTGATGGCTTTACGGCCGAAAAAGCGCGCCCCCTGGGGAATTGCCGGTAGCGTGGTGCCTGACCAAAACGTCGCTGGCAGGATTGTTCTGCACCACGGTGGAGCAACGCACCGCCTCAGTGCAGGGCTCAGCCCTGCAGGCCGACGTCGTCCGGATCGGCGGCTGGTGCCGGGCGCGGGCCGAGCATTCTGGCCTCGAGTTCGGCGACGCGCGCTTCGAGGGCTTCGAGCCGCGCGCGCGTGCGTGCGAGCACCTGCGTCTGCACGTCGAACTCTTCGCGCGTGACCAGATCCATGCGCGCGAACGCACCTTGCAGCGTCGCGCGGAAATTCTTCTCCAGATCGTGCTGCAGCGTACGCAGGCCCGGCGGCACCGATTCGGCGAAGCGCTTGGCCAGGTCGTCGAGGATCTTCGGGTCGATCACGGTGGTTTCCCCCTCGGGATGGGCGGCTAGTGTCGCCTAGTGTAACGGGCTTTCGCCATGCCGCAGCGGCGCGCATTCGGATCGCGGTTTTGCACCATTTAGGTGCATCATGTTCTTCAACAGTGCATTAATATCCGCCCTGCACCGACAGGGTGCGGCAATATCCTGAACCGGCAACGGAATCGACACCTGGCACGTTGTGTGCTTGGAAAACCGCAGCCAAGCGCGACCGTGAAGGGGGCTGCATTCATGAAACTGATCACCGCGATCATCAAGCCGTTCAAGCTCGACGACGTGCGCGAGGCGCTGTCCGAGATCGGCGTCCAGGGTTTGACCGTCACCGAAGTCAAGGGCTTCGGCCGGCAGAAGGGCCACACCGAGCTGTACCGCGGCGCCGAGTACGTGGTCGACTTCCTGCCCAAGGTCAAGCTCGAGCTGGCGGTGGACGATACCATGGTCGAGCGCGCGGTCGAGGCGATCACGCGCGCGGCGAACACCGGCAAGATCGGCGACGGCAAGATCTTCGTGTTCGACCTCGGGCAGGTCATCCGCATCCGCACCGGCGAAACCGGTCCCGCGGCGCTCTGATCGGAGGGCAACGCCAATGCTCCGCAATAACAAGATCCTCGCTGCCGCGCTGGCGCTGGGCCCGGCCGCGGCGCTCGCCGAAGAGGCCGCCAAGCCCGCGCTCGACAGTGGCAACACCGCGTGGATGCTGGTTTCGACCGCGCTGGTACTGTTCATGACCATCCCCGGGCTGGCGCTATTCTACGGCGGCATGGTGCGCGCCAAGAACGTGCTGTCGGTGCTGATGCAGTGCTTCGCGATCACCGCGCTGGTGTCGGTGCTGTGGGTGCTGTACGGCTACAGCGTCGCCTTCGACACCACCGGCATGGAGAAGGGTACCGTCAACCTGTACTCGTTCGTCGGCGGCATGACGAAGGCGTTCATGACCGGCGTCGGCCGTGACAGCCTGACGCTGACGATCCCCGAGACGGTGTTCGCGACCTTCCAGATGACCTTCGCGATCATCACCCCGGCGCTGATCGTCGGCGCCTTCGCCGAGCGGATGAAGTTCTCGGCGCTGTTGGCCTTCATGACGCTGTGGTTCACCTTTGCCTACCTGCCGATCGCGCACATGGTCTGGAGCGGCGACGGTGCGCTGCTGTGGGACTGGGGCGTGCTCGACTTCGCCGGCGGCACCGTGGTGCACATCAACGCCGGCATCGCCGGGCTGGTGGCCTGTCTGGTGCTGGGCAAGCGCAAGGGCTATCCGCACACCGCGATGCCCCCGCACAGTCTGGGCTACACGCTGATCGGCGCCTCGATGCTGTGGGTCGGCTGGTTCGGCTTCAATGCCGGCTCGGCGGTGGCGGCCGACGGTGCGGCCGGCATGGCGATGCTGGTGACGCAGGTGGCGACCGCAACCGCAGCGCTGGGCTGGATGACTGCCGAGTGGCTGGCGCACGGCAAGCCCTCGGTGCTCGGCATCGCTTCGGGCGCGGTCGCCGGGCTGGTCGCGGTGACGCCGGCCGCCGGTACCTGCGGACCGATGGGCGCGCTATTGCTCGGGCTGGTTTCGGGCGTGGTGTGCTTCTTCACCGCGACGCGGCTCAAGCGTGCGCTCGGCTACGACGATTCGCTCGACGTGTTCGGCGTGCACGCAGTCGGCGGTATTCTCGGCGCCGTCTTGACCGGCGCGTTCGCCGATGCCAGTCTCGGCGGCCGAGGTCTGGCAGAGGGCGTCACCATCGCCGCGCAGCTCTGGACGCAGATCAAGGGGGCCGGCTTCACGATCGTCTACACCGCGGCGGTCAGCTTCGTGCTGCTGAAGGCGGTGGATGCCGTGATCGGCCTGCGGGTCTCCGAGGAGGAGGAAACGCAGGGGCTGGACATCGCCCTGCACGACGAGCGCGGATACAACCTGTGACCTGCATCATCATATAAAAAGCAGGTTCCACGCGAGGGGGCGGACACCGGGTGTCCGCCTTCTTTTTTCGTTCACCGCGACGGCCGGCCGCCGGCGATTGCGATATAGTCCGGCGCAGACCCGACCCGTTATCCAGCCAGATCGAGAGAAGAACCGATGAAGCTCGTTTCCGCGATCATCAAGCCGTTCAAGCTCGACGACGTGCGCGAGGCGCTGTCCGAGATCGGCGTGCAGGGCATCACCGTCACCGAGGTCAAGGGTTTCGGCCGGCAGAAAGGCCACACCGAGCTGTACCGCGGCGCCGAGTACGTGGTCGACTTCCTGCCCAAGGTCAAGATCGAGATCGCCTGCGACGACGCGATCGTCGAGCGCGTGATCGAGGCGATCTCCAAGGCCGCCAACACCGGCAAGATCGGCGACGGCAAGATCTTCGTCTTCGACCTCGAACAGGCGATCCGCATCCGCACCGGCGAGACCGGCGTCGACGCGCTGTAGACTCCCTGTTGTGAGCCCGCTGCGGGCTGCGAAGCGCCCCCTCCCGACCGGCGGCGGCGCACCTCAGTTGCGGATGCCGATCCCGCGGTCCAGCAGCCACAGCGCGTAGGCGCTCAGCCCGGCGACGAAGGCCAGCGTGATCGCGAAGGCGGCAACCATGCCGATGTCCGACACGCCGAGGATGCCGTAGCGGAAGGCGTTGACCATGTACAGGATCGGGTTGGCCAGCGACACCGTCTTCCACAGCTCGGGCAGCAGGTTGATCGAGTAGAAGATGCCGCCGAGGTAAGTCAGCGGCGTCAGCACGAAGGTCGGCACGATCGAGATGTCGTCGAAGCTCTTGGCGTAGATGCCGTTGATCAGCCCGGCCAGCGAGAACAGCGCCGCGGTCAGCACCACCACTGCCAGCGTCACGCCCCAGTGGGTGACGTGCAGGTCGGTGAAGGCCAGCGCGATCGCGCTGACCACCACGCCGACCGCCACGCCGCGCGCCACGCCGCCGCCGACGAAGCCGACCAGGATCAGCCAGTTGGGGATCGGCGCGACCAGCATTTCCTCGATGTTGTGCTGGAACTTCGAGCCGTAGAAGCTCGACACCACGTTGGCGTACGAATTGGTGATGATCGCCAGCATGATCAGCCCCGGCGCGATGTACTGCGGGTAGGTGAAGCCGTCCATCGGCGGCAGCTGGCTGCCGAGCAGCTTGCCGAAGATCACGAAGTACAGCGTGGTGGTCACCGCCGGCGGCAGGATGGTCTGGATCCAGATGCGCGTGAAGCGCAGCACTTCCTTGATCAGGATGGTCTTGAACGCGGTGTAATAGGCGGCATGCATATCGAGTACCGAGGCTCGAGGGGCGAGGTTCGAGTGCTGATGCAGAGTGTCTTTCACTCGATCCTCGCGCCTCGTCGTTCCTCGAACCCGTTTTCGATCAGGCGGATGAACAGTTCCTCGAGGCGGTTGGCCTTGTTGCGCAGGCTCAGTACCTCGATGCCCTGCGCCGCCAGCGCCGCGAACAGCGCGTTCATGCCGCGGTCCTTCGACACCTCGGCCTCGAGCGTGGTCTCGTCGCTCAGGTACAGCACGTAGCCGGGGATCGGCGGCGTCTCGCGCAGCGGCTGTGCGAGGTTCAGCACGAAGGTTTCGACGTGCAGCCGGCCGAGCAGCGACTTCATGTCGGTGTTCTCGACCAGGCGGCCGTGATCGATGATCGCGATGTTGCGGCAGAGGCTCTCGGCTTCCTCGAGGTAGTGCGTGGTCAGGATGATGGTGGTGCCGCGGGCGTTGATCTCGCGCAGGAAGTCCCACATCGAGCGGCGCAGCTCGATGTCGACGCCGGCGGTGGGCTCGTCGAGGATCAAGAGCCTGGGCTCGTGCACCAGCGCGCGCGCGATCATCAGCCGCCGCTTCATACCGCCCGAGAGCTCGCGCGCCATGCTGCGGCGCTTGTCCCACAGCCCGAGCTGCTTGAGGTACCTTTCGGCGCGCTCGAACGCCAGCGCGCGCGGAATGCCGTAATAACCGGCCTGATTGACGACGATCTCGACCACCGGCTCGAACTGGTTGAAGTTGAACTCCTGCGGCACCAGGCCGAGGTTGCGCTTGGCGGCGTGCAGCTCGGCATCGATGTCGTGGCCGAAGATGGCCACGTGCCCCGAGGTCTTGTTGACCAGCGAGGCGACGATGCCGATGGTCGTCGACTTGCCGGCGCCGTTGGGGCCGAGCAGCGCGAAGAAGTCGCCGGGCTGCACCTCGAGCTCGATGCCCTTCAGCGCCTCGAAGCCGTTGCCGTACGTCTTGCGCAGCGCGCGGATGGAGAGGGCGGCGCTCATCGTGCGGCGTGCTCGGCGAGGACGCGGGCGATGCAGCAGCTGAGCTTCTTCGCCGTCGGGATGTGCAGGAATTCGTTCGGGCCGTGCGCGTTCGAGGCCGGGCCGAGCACGCCGGTGACGACGAACTGTGCATCCGGGAAGCGCTCGCCGAGCATGCCCATGAACGGGATCGAGCCGCCCTCGCCCATGAAGGCGGCGGGCTGGCCGAACCAGGCGTTCGAGGCGGCGTCGAGCACCTGCGCCAGCCAGGGCGCGAGCGCGGGGGCGTTCCAGCCGCTGCCGGCCTTCTCGGGCTCGAAGCGCACCCGGGCGCCGTAGGGCGGGTCGGTCTCGAGCAGCGCCGCAAGCCGCGTCGATGCCGCCTCGGCGTCGAGCGTCGGCGGCAGGCGCAGGCTCAGCTTGAGCGCGGTCAGCGGCCGGCAGACGTTGCCGGCGGCGCCGAGCTCGGGCAGGCCGGCGGCACCGGTGATCGCCAGCGCCGGGCGCCAGGTGCGGTTCAGCACCAGCTCGGTCGGCTCGCCCGCTACCGGGCGCACGCCGTCGTGGAACGGGAACTTGGTGTAGACGGCATCGCCGAGCGCTTCCGCGGCGCGCGCGGCCTGCTCGACGCGCCCGGCCGGGATCGGTGCGTGGAAAGCGGCGTGGACCCGGCCGCTGGCTTCGTCTTCGAGCCGGCTCAGCAGCACGCGCGCGACGCGGAAGCCGTCGGCGACCACACCGCCGGCGTCGCCCGAGTGCACGCCTTCGCGCAGCAGCTCGACCACCAGGTTGCCGGCGACCAGGCCGCGCAGCGACGTCGTCACCCACAGCTGCGCGTAGTTGCCGCAGCCCGAGTCGAGGCAGACCACCAGCTCGGGCGTGCCGATCGTCGGCGCGAGCCGGGCCATCCAGGCCGGCAGGTCGGGGCTGCCGCTCTCTTCGCTGGCTTCGATCAGCACCACGCAGCGCGCGTGCGCGATGCCCTGTTGCTGCAGCGCACCGATCGCGGCGAGGCTCGCGAACACCGCGTAGCCGTCGTCGGCGCCGCCGCGGCCGTAGAGCCTGTCGCCGCGGCGCACCGGCTGCCACGGTCCCAGCCCCTCGCTCCAGCCGACCATCTCGGGCTGCTTGTCGAGATGACCGTACAGCAGCACGGTGCCGGGGCGCGTGCCCGGGATCTCGATGCAGAACAGCGGCGTGCGCCCCGGCGCGCGCAGCACCTCGAGGCGCAGGCCCTCGATCGGCTGCCTGCGGCACCAGTCGGCGAGCAGCGCCACCGCGCGGTCCATGTGGCCGCGGGCTTCCCAGTCGGGATCGAACAGCGGCGACGTGTTGGGGATGCGGATGTAATCGGCCAGCACCGGGAGGATCGACTCTTCCCACAGCGCGTCGACGAAGGCGTAGGTCTGCTCGGCTTGCATGGACTGCTCCGTCCGGGTGCGGTTCGGAAGGCGCGATTCTAGTACGACTCGGCCGCGGCCGGCGCCCCGGCCGGGAAACCGGCCCGGCGGTGCAGGTGCCGGGCGCGGCGCAGCACCCACAGGTCGAACAGGCCGTACAGCGCGCCGATCAGCAGCGGCGGGTTGGTGGTGCCGAGTCCGAAGCTCGGTACCACCGCCGCCCAGGTCCAGTTGCCGAGCCAGGTGCCCCACAGCTCCAGCCCCAGCGCCAGCAGCAGCATCGCCGCATAGAGCGCGTGCGAGCGGCCGCGGCGCCAGACGGCGGCGAAGACCAGCGCCAGCAGAAGGTCGAAGCCGCCGAGCCCGGCGAGCGCCGCGTATGCGCCCCAGGCCAGCGCCGCCGCCGGCGCTGCCGACACCAGCCAGCCGGGCAGGCGACGGGCGCAGGTCGGGCCGAGCATGAACAGCAGCACGTGACCTGGGGGCACGAACGGTGGCACGTTGTTCAGCCGGTAGTCGTACCAGCCCTCGACCAGCGACAGGAACAGCTCGGCGGCGGTGGCGAAGGCGGTCGCCTGCACCAGCGCCCGCCGCCAGGCGGGCGTCTCGTCGTGCAGCAGCCACGCCCACAGCGCCCAGACCCAGGCGCTGACCGCGATCTGTCCGGCGATGCCGCCGTGGCGGTCGAGCACCAGGCCGAGCGCCAGCGTCGCGACGATCCCCCGGGCCTTGCACGCGGCGCGCGGGCCGGTCAGCGGTGCGGTGTCGGCGACCCGCCGGCGCAGCTCGGCCGCGACGTGGTCGGGTGGCGGACAGCGGGTCATCTTTGCCTCCGGGTGGGCGGCCGATCACGGGCCGTGCTCGTGTTCGCGGCCAGTATTACCAGCCGGTCCGCACCGGCGTCCAGTCGAGGCGCCGTGACGGCGGGCATCGCCAGCCCGCCGGCGATGCGGCATCCGGTTGACGATCTGTGACAAACGCCGCTGCGGCGCCGGCTAGGCTCGAATCATCTCCGGCGGCCGGCGCGCCGTGTGCGGACCGCGAGGGTCCGCGAGCCCAGCGCGGCGCGGCCGCCGTCGGGGAACCAGCCCATGACGCGATGCGTTAGCGGCCTTGGCGCAATGCCTCGTCAGACTCGCCCGCCGGATGCCGACGGGTTTTTTTCTGCTACGGCCTTTCCGGGCCGACGCCGGTGCCGAACGCGACGAGCCCGCCGATGGCCGGCTCGGCGGTGCGGGTGCTCGGCGGGCTCGGCCGCGCGAAGCCGTCGCACGGCGCCACTGGAAACCCGGCCGGAGCTGCGGTTAAAGTGTCCGGCCACGCCATGGCCGACGGCATCGCTGCGGCGGCCAGGGTGCCACCGATCGCAGGGATTGCACGCTTCCGATGTCCGGCCTCGCCCCGATTCCCGCCCGTCTCGCCGGCTTGCTGCGGCGGCAGACCGGCGCTTGGGTGGTGCTCGGACTGGGGCTGCTGCTGACGATCGTCATCTACGGCTGGAACTCCGAGCGCCTCGAGCGGGAGCGCGGGCACCGCTTCGAGCACGAAGCCGGCGATGCCGTACATCTGCTCGAGGCCTACGTCGACGCGGTCGGCAGCGCGATGCAGGGTTTGCGCGGCCTGTTCGCGGTGCAGCCCGACCTCGACCGCCTCGAGTTCCAACGCTACGTTGACAGCCTCGAGCTGGTGCGGCGCTATCCGGGGCTGCGCATGATCGGCTACGCACAGCGGGTGCCGTGGGCGGAACTCGACGGTTTCGTCGCGATGGTGCGTGCCGACACCCGCCTGCGCCCGCAAGGCTACCCCGACTTCGCGCCGAAGCCGGCGGGCGAGCGCGGCGAATACCTGCTCTACAGCTTCACCGAGCCCTGGGAAGGCAACGAATCCCTGCATGGCGTAGACCTGTACGCCGATTCCGAAGTGCGCGCCTCGGTCGAGCTGGCACGCGATTCGGGGCACATGGTTACGACGCGCCGCGTGCGGCTGCCGGGGGAGATCAGCGGCCACACCTATGCCTGGCGCATGCCGGTGTACCGGGGCGGGACGGTGCCCGATATGCTCGAGGCGCGGCGTGCGGCCTTCGCCGGCATCATCGGCGCGGCGGTCGAAATCGACCGCCTGTTCGCCAGCGCGCTGCCGGCCAGCCTGCGCGAGCGGATGCGGATCCGCATCGTCGATCTCGGTCGGCGCGGCGCCGGGCTGCAACCGGCCGAGCCGCTGTACGACACCCACCCGGGCGAGACGCCGCAGCCGCTGCTGCGCAAGCACAGACTCGAGGTCGGCGACCACGCCTGGCGGCTCGAGTTCGGCCCCCGGACGACGGCTGAGGGCTGGAGCGGGTGGGCGCTGATGCCGCTGGCCGTCGGCGGACTGATCAGCGTGCTGCTGTTCCTGCTGCTGCGCACCTCGGCCACCGCCAACGCGCGCGCCCGGCGGCTGGCGGAGCGGATCACCGAAGCGCTGCGCACCAGCGAAGCGAGCCTGGCCGAGGCGCAGCGCATCGCGCACCTCGGCAGCTGGCGCTACGACACGGCGACGCGCACCGTGGCCTGGTCGGACGAGACGTACCGCATCTTCGGTTGCGAGCCGCGGCCGCTGCGGGTCGAGGAGGCGTTCGCGAGCGTCGAACCCGAAGACTTGCCGGCACTGTGCGAGCGGCTCGCCCGGCTCGAAGCCGGGGGCGGTGCGCTCGAAACCGAATTCCGCATCCTGCAGCCCGGCGGCCCGCGGCGCTGGGTGCAGTTGCGCGCCGAAACCGCAGCCGATGCCGACGGGATCGTGCAAGCGGTTGCGGGGGTGGTGATGGACATCACCGAGCGCAAGCGCAGCGAAGAGCGCATCCGCGAGCTGGCACTGACCGACGGTCCGACCGGCCTGCCGAACCGCGAGCTGTTCACCGAGCAGCTCGACCACGCGCTGAAGCGCGCCGCGCGCGAGCAGCGCCCGGTGGCGCTGCTGCTGCTCGACCTCGACCGCTTCAAGCGGATCAACGACACGCTGGGCCACGACGGCGGCGACCGCGCGCTGGGCGACGTGGCGCGGCGGCTGCGCGGCTGCGTGCGCGAGTCGGAGCTGTTGGCGCGGCTCGGCGGCGACGAGTTCGTCGTCGCGATCGAGGGCTACCGCGACACCCCCGAAGTCGACCGCGTCGCCGGGCGCCTGCTCGCCGAGCTCGAGCGGCCGCTGGCGCTCGACGGGTACGAGTTCGAGCTCGGCGGCAGCATCGGCATCAGCTGCTTCCCCGAGGACGGCGAAGACGTCGTCACCCTGCTCAAACACGCCGACAGCGCGATGTACCGCGCCAAGGATCAGGGCCGCAACACGCACCAGTACTACTCGGCCGAGATCAACGCGCGCGTGCTCGAGCGCGTCGAGCTCGAGGCGGACCTGCGCCGCGCGCTCGAGCGCGACGAGTTCCGGCTCGAGTACCAGCCCAAGATCGATCTGGCCAGCGGCGCGCTGGTCGGTGCCGAGGTGCTGCTGCGCTGGCACCACCCCGAACGCGGTTCGGTGCCGCCGGCGCAGTTCATCCCGGTCGCCGAGCAGTCGGGGCTGATCGTGCCGATCGGGCGCTGGGTGTTGCGCAGTGCCTGTCTGCAGGCCGGTGTCTGGCAGGCGCGAGACCATCGGCCGGTTCCGATCGCAGTGAACCTGTCGGGGCGCCAGTTCGCCGACCGGTCCCTGTACCGGGACGTGTTCGACATCCTGGTCGAGGCGCAGCTGAGCCCGAGCTGCCTCGAGCTCGAGATCACCGAGAGCACCATGGTGCAGGACCCCGCGCACGCGCGCGACGTGCTCGGCAGCCTCAAAGAGCTCGGCATCGGCATCGCGGTCGACGACTTCGGCACCGGCTACTCGTCGCTCGCCTATCTGAAGGGGTTCCCGGTCGATGTGCTGAAGATCGACCGCTCCTTCGTCCGTGACATCCCGGACGACCCCGACGACACCGCGATCACCCGCGCGGTGGTGGCGCTGGCGCACAGCCTGCGCCTGCAAGTGGTCGCCGAAGGCGTCGAAACCGAGGAGCAGCGCGGCTTCCTGCACCAGATCGGCTGCGACCTCGGCCAGGGCTACCTGTTCGCCAGGCCCCTGCCGCCGGAGGTGTTCGAGGCGCGTTTCCTCGCCGGTCATGGCGTGGCGTGAACTGCTGTCTTCAAGGGTTTCAGCGCGCGCGCCAGCAGGCGGTCGAGGCTGCTCGCAAAGGCCTGTCTGTCGCTGTCGCCGAAGGGCGCGGAGCGGCCCTGCGCCAGAGCCCCACGGGACCGCGACGGGTCACTCGGGCATGAAGCCCTCGCGCAGCACGTCGGCCAGGTCGAACGGGCAGGCGTCCCCGCTCATCGAGCGCCTGGCACAGCTCGGACACCTGGCTCCTGGAGATGCCCTCGCCGCCCAGGGCTTTAACCCAGTCATCCATGGAGCCCGACTCTGAATGAAGAACCGTCGCCCGCACGCCGTGCCGCTCAACCGCCAAGCGCTCGTGATCCTCGAGGATCTGCGGACCACCAGCACCAACCAGACGCACGTGCTGCCGAGCGTGCGTCGTTCGGTCGGCGCGATCACCGTGGCGGGGCTCGAGCAGGCGCTGCAGGCCGCCGCCAAAGCGCAGGCCTTCGGCACGCTCGACGCCTTCACGCCCCACGACCTGCGCCGCTCGCTTCGGACAGGCCTCGCGCAGCTCGGCATCGACCCGATCACCGCCGAGCGCGTGCTCAGCCACGTGGTGAAGATATCGGCGACATCGACCGTCTACGACCGCCACAACT
>JBDHRG010000138.1:0-10105 GCA_039807445.1 Candidatus Competibacteraceae bacterium | reverse complement strand
CGGCCGGACGCGGGCGTTCGCCGGCCGGACGCGGGCGCTCGCCGAGCGGCGCACGTTCGCCCGCCAGCACGGCACGCTCAGGGCGCGGCGCTGGTTTGCGCGCGGCCGCTTCTTCCTGCTTGACCTGCTTCTTCGAGATCACGCCGACGACCTTGGGACGCGTCTCTTCGACGCGCACCATGTCCATCGTCTCGGCGCGCGGCTTGGCCGCTTCGACGCGGGCGCGCGGCAGCACCGAGGTGGCGATCTCCACCGGCGCGCGCTCGGCCGGGCGCTCGAAGCGCGCTGCCGGCGCCTGGTCGGCAGCGGCTTCGGTCGGCGCCGGCGGCTCGGGCACGAACCCGCCGGCAAGCTCGGACACCGGCGCCTCGGCGGCGACCGGCTCGAGCACCGGCAGCGCTTCGTCCGCCTCCGCCGCTGTCGGTTCGGCGTGCCTGGATGCTGCGACCGGGGTCTCGTCGCCGCTGGTCGGGCGCTTGATGTAGGTGCGTTTCTTGCGCACCTCGACCGCGATCGTCTTGACCTGGCCGGGTCCGCCGGCGACCTTGAGCTCGCTGTGCGTCTTGCGCTGCAGCGTGATCTTCTTCGGCTCGCCGACCGCGAGCGGCTCGCGCTTGCCGTGGCTCTTGCGCAGGTGTGCGAGCAGGCTCATCTTTTCCTGGTCGGTGATCGCGGCATCGGGCCCGGAGACCTTGATGCCCGCTTCCACGAGCTGCTCGAGCAGGCGCTCGACCGTCGTGCCTACCACCGCCGCGAATTGCTTGACCGTGACGTCCGTCATTTCAACCTCTCTCGCGCCGCTCAGGCCTGATCTTCGAACCACGGCGCGCGCGCCGTCATGATCAGCGCTGCAGCGCGCTCACTGTCCAGGCCCGCCATGTCGATCAAATCGTCAACCGACAGTTCCGCGAGGTCTTCCTGCGTCTTGACGCCCTTGCCGGCCAGCAGATAGGCGAGCTCTTCGTTCATGCCATCCATTGCCAGCAGGTCCGCTGCCGGCTCCGCATCCCCGATCTCTTCTTCGGCGGCGATCGCGCGCGCCAGCAGCGCGTCGCGGGCCCGGCCGCGCAACTCCTCGACCAGGTCTTCGTCGAACTCGTCGATCTCGAGCATTTCCTGCGCCGGCACGTAGGCGACTTCCTCGAGGCTGGAAAAGCCCTCGCGCACCAGGATCGCGGCGATCTCTTCGTCGACGCCGAGGCTGTCGACGAACACCGCCGACAGCTTGGCAGCCTCTTCGCCGCTCTTGGCCTCGGCTTCGGCGACCGTCATCACGTTCAGCTCCCAGCCGGTCAGCTCGGAAGCCAGGCGCACGTTCTGGCCGCCGCGGCCGATCGCCTGCGACAGTTTCTCCTCGGTCACGGCGACGTCCATGCTGTGGTTGTCTTCGTCGACGACGATCGACACCACTTCGGCCGGCGACATCGCATTGATCACGAACTGCGCCGGATTGTCGTTCCACAGCACGATGTCGATGCGCTCGCCGGCGAGTTCGTTCGACACGCTCTGCACGCGCGAACCGCGCATGCCGACGCAGGCGCCGACCGGATCGATGCGCTGGTCGTTGGTCTTGACCGCGATCTTGGCGCGCACGCCCGGATCGCGCGCCGCGCCCTTGATCTCGATCACGCCCTGGCCGACCTCGGGCACCTCGAGCTCGAACAGCCTGATCAGGAACTCGGGGGCGGTGCGGCTCAGGAACAGCTGCGGGCCGCGCGGCTCGTGGCGCACCTCGCGCAGATAGCCGCGCACGCGGTCGCCCGAACGGATCGGTTCGCGCGGGATCATGTCTTCGCGCGCGATCAGCGCCTCGACGTTGCCACCGAGGTCGACGAACACGCTGCCGCGCTCGACGCGCTTGACCACGCCGCTGATCAGCTCGCCCTGGCGCGACAGGAACTGCTCCACCACCTGGGAGCGCTCGGCTTCGCGCACCTTCTGCACGATCACCTGCTTGGCGGTCTGCGCGGCGATGCGACCGAAGGCGGCGTTCTCGAGCACCTCCTCGACGAAGCCGCCGACCTCGACCGCGCCGTCGAGCGCACGTGCCCGCGACAGCGGCAACTGGCGATCCGCAGCCTCGAGCTCGGCGTCGTCCGCCACCACTTCCCAGCGGCGGAAGGTCATGTACTCGCCGCTCTTGCGGTTGATCTCGACGCGCACGTCGGGATCACCGTCGTAGCGCTTCTTGGCCGCCGAGGCCAGCGCCGCCTCGATGGCTTCGAAGATGACCGACTTGCCGACGCCCTTCTCGTTGGAGACGGCATCGACCACCAGCAGAATCTCTTTGCTCATATCGCTTGCATCCCATCGTCCCGCTCAGAACTCGGGAACCAATCGCGCCTTCTCGATGCGTTCCAGCGGAATCGTGATCTCCGCGCCCTCGCACTCGAGCACCACCTCGCCTGCGCGCAATCCGAGCAGCCTGCCGCTGAACTTGCGCTGGCCGGCGAGCGGCATGCCCAGCTGCAGGCGCACCCGCTGCCCGGCGAAGCGCTCGAAGTGCGCCGCCTCGAACAGCGGGCGGTCCAGTCCCGGCGACGACACCTCCAGCGTGTAGTGCCCCGGAATCGGATCGGCGACATCGAGCACGCTGCTGGCCTGCTGGCTCACCGCCTGGCAATCGTCGAGCGTGATGCCACCCTCGCGGTCGATGTAGATCCGCAGCAGGGCGTTGACGCTGTTCGGATGGAATTCGATGCCCACCAGTTCGTAGCCCAGGCCTTCGATCACTGGGCCGAGCACTTGACGCAACTTGTACGGATCCGAACGCATGGCGACCACCGCAAACAAAAAATGGGCCCGAGGCCCACCGCTCCATCACGCCTGCCCTGCTGTCCCGGCACAAACATCGACGACGCCAAGGTCGGGTGCCGAGTACAAAAAAGGCCCGCGAGGGGCCGTTTCCTTACCTGCAAAACACATGTGGTAGCGGGGGCAGGATTTGAACCTACGACCTTCGGGTTATGAGCCCGACGAGCTACCAGACTGCTCCACCCCGCACCGGAGCGCCGCACTATAGCAGAAGCGCGGCGCCCTTCTCAAGGACTTCATCAGCGCCGCTGCCTGGCCGCGAGCGGCCGCCACTGGTAGCGCCAGACGAAGCCCGGCAGCGCCGCGACCAGCGCCAGGCACAGCGCGATGGCGTAGAATTCCCAGTCCTGCGGGTGGCGCTCGCCGGTTGCCTTGAGCTCGGTGGCGATGCCGGCGCCCACGGCGAGCACCGACATCAGCGCCCACTCGGCCCAGCGCACCCAGCTCGGCTTGCTCCCGGTGCGGGGGGCGAACACGAACAGGATGCGCTCGCCGAGCCAGGGAAGGTTGACCGCGACCAACGCCAGCGCCAGCCAGACGGTGACCAGGATCGTCGTGCTCACGTTCCCCCCTTGTGCTTGCGGACCGGCTCAGCGCAGCGCCGCGGCGCACAGCGCCATCAGCGCGGTCGGGTAGATGCCGAGCAGCATCACGCCGAGGCCGCTGGCGCCGAGCACCGTCTGCACGTCGAGCGCGACGCTGACCGGGCTGCGATCCTCGGGCTTGTCGAAGTACATCACCTTGACCACGCGCAGGTAGTAGAAGGCACCGATCACCGACATCACCACCGCGAAGATCGCCAGACCGACGAAGCCGGCTTCGACCACCGCCTTCAGCACCGCGAACTTGGCGTAGAAGCCGACCAGGAACGGGATACCCGCGGTCGACATCATCAGCACCAGCATCACGAAGGCCAGCCAGGGGCTGCGGTCGTTGAGGCCCTTGAGGTCGGTGATGTCATCGATCTCGGCGCCCTTGCCACCGACGGCGATGATCACGCCGAAGGTGCCGACCGTCATCAGCACATAGGTGATCGCGTAGAACACCGCGGCCGAATAGCCTTCGGGCGTGCCGGCGACGAAGCCGAGCAGCAGGAAGCCGACGTGCGAAATCGTCGAGTACGCCAGCATGCGCTTGATGTTGGTCTGCGCGATCGCGATCAGGTTGCCGGCGCCGATCGACAGCACCGCCAGCACCAGCAGCATCTGCTGCCAGTCGGCGGCGACTCCGCCCAGGCCTTCGACCAGCACGCGCACCACCAGCGCGGTCGCAGCGAGCTTGGGAGCGGAGGCGACGTACAGCGTCACCGACGTCGGCGCGCCCTGGTAGACGTCGGGCAGCCACATGTGGAACGGCACCGCGCCGAACTTGAACGCCAGGCCGACGACCAGGAAGGCGACGCCGAACACCAGCACCAGGTCCTGCATGCCGCGCGCGGCAAGCGCCCGGGCGACGGCTTCGAGCTGCAGGCTGCCGCTGGCACCGTAGACCATCGAGATGCCGTACAGCAGCATGCCCGAGGCCAGCGCGCCGAGCACGAAGTACTTCATCGCCGCTTCGGAGGACTGCTGCGAATCGCGGTCGAAGGCGACCAGCGCATACAGCGACAGCGACAGCAGTTCGAGGCCGAGATAGACGCTGAGCAGGCTCGCGGCCGAAATCATCACCATCATGCCGAGCAGGCCGAACAGGCCGAGCACGTAGTACTCGCCCCGGTGGATGCCGCGCGCCTTCAGGTAATCGCGCGACAGCAGCAGCACCGCGCCGACGGCGAGGTACAGGCTGAGCTTCAGCAGGTCGCCGAGCGCATCGCGTACGAAGTGCCCGTGAAAGGTGAAGACGCTGGCCGCGGGGCCGGTGGCGAGCGTCAGCAGCAGCGCGCCGGCGAGCGTGCCCTGGCACAGCCGGTGGGTGATGTGACGCTGCTCGTCGCGCAGGAACGCGTCGATCAACAGCGTCACGCACGCCATCGCCAGCACGAAGATCTCGGGCGCTGCCGGCGTGAAGTCAGGTGGGACGAAGTTCATGGGGATTCACACCTCAATCTTGCCACCGCCCGGCGTGCCGGGCGGGGGCGGCTGTGCTCAGAGCTTCGAGACGACCACGTGCTGGATCAGCTTGTCGATCGAGGCGCCCATCACCTCGGTCAGCGGCCCGGGCCAGAGGCCCAGCGCCAGCACCGCGATCGCGAGTACGCCCAGCATCACGAACTCGCGCGTGTTGATGTCGGCGAGCTCGGCGACGTGCTGGTTGCCGACTTCGCCGAACACCACGCGCTTGACCATCCACAGCGTGTACGCCGCGCCGAGGATCAGCGTCAGCGCCGCCAGGAAAGCGATCCAGAAGTTCGCCTTGAAGCTGGCCAGGATCACCAGGAATTCGCCGACGAAGCCCGAGGTGCCGGGCAGGCCGGCGTTGGCCATGCCGAACAGCACCATAAAGGCCGCGAACACCGGCATGGTGTTGACCACACCGCCGTAATCCCTGATCTGGCGCGAGTGGACGCGGTCGTAGAGCACGCCGACGCACAGGAACAGCGCGCCCGAGATGAAGCCGTGCGACACCATCTGCACCATACCGCCCTGGATGCCCATCGCCGCGCCCGAAGCCGAGCCGGTGTTGCGCAGGATGCCGAACACCAGGAAGAAGCCCAGCGTCACGAAGCCCATGTGCGCGATCGACGAGTACGCGATCAGCTTCTTCATGTCCTGCTGAATCAGCGCGACCAGGCTGATGTACACGACCGCGATCAGCGACAGACCGATCACCAGCCAGTCGAGCGCGGCCGAGGCGTCGGGCGTGATCGGCAGCGCGAAGCGCACGAAGCCGTAGCCACCGATCTTCAGCGTGATCGCCGCCAGGATCACCGAACCGCCGGTCGGCGCCTCGACGTGGGCGTCGGGCAGCCAGGTGTGCACCGGGAACATCGGCACCTTGACCGCGAAGCCGAGCATGAAGGCGATGAAGATCAGCACCTGCTCGGTCATGCCGAGCTTGAGGTCGTGGTAGGCCAGGATCTCGAAGCTGCCGGACTTGAAGTACATGTACAGCAGCGCGATCAGCATGAACACCGAGCCGAAGAAGGTGTACAGGAAGAATTTGATCGTCGCGTACACGCGCCGCGGCCCGCCCCAGATGCCGATCACCAGGAACATCGGGATCAGCATCGCTTCGAAGAACACGTAGAACAGGATCACGTCGAGCGCCGCGAACACGCCGATCATCAGCCCTTCCATGATCAGGAAAGCGGCCATGTACTGCGCGACGCGGTACTCGATCACTTCCCAGCCGGCGATCACCACCAGCACCGTGGTGAAGGTCGTCAGCAGGATCAGCGGCATCGAGAAGCCGTCGACGCCGAGGTGGTAGTTGATCTTGAACGGCGCGATCCACGGCCACAGCTCTTCGAACTGCATCTTGGCCGTGCCGGCCTCGAAACCCGACCACAACGGCAGGCTCAGCACGAAGGTCGCGATCGCGACCACCAGCGCCAGCCGCCGGGCCTTGGCCGGGTTGTCGTCGCCGACGAACAGCACCGCGGCACCGCCGAGGATCGGAGCCCAGATGACGAGACTCAGGAGTGGCAATTCGGACAGCATTTATCGTTTCCCTTGCCAAGGCTTTACCGGGCGACGACCCAGGTCAGCAGACCAAGCAGGCCGATGATCATCGCGAACGCGTAGTGGTACAGATAGCCCGACTGCACGTGGCGGACGATCGATGCCAGCCAGCCGACCGACTTGGCGCTGCCGTTGACGACCACGCCGTCGATCAGCCCGGCGTCGCCGTACTTCCACAGCCCGGTGCCGATCGTGCGGCTGCCGTCGGCGAACACCGCCTGGTTGAAGTCGTCGAAGCCGTACTTGCGCTCCATGATCCGATACAGCGGCGCGCAGCGCTGGCGCACGGTCTCGGCGATGTCGGGGCGCTTCAGGTAGATGAACCAGGCCGAGGCCACGCCCGCCATCGCCAGCCAGAACGGCGCCGTGATGAAGCCGTGGAGGCCGAAGCCGATCGCACCGTGGAAGTCCTCGGCCAGGTGCTTCAGCGTGTCGTGCTCGGGGGCGACCGAGATCACGCCGTCGAAGACGCCGCCGAACAGCATCGGACCGATCGTCTGGGCGCCGATGATCACCGAGGGGATCGCCAGCAGCACCAGCGGCACGGTGACGACCCAGGGCGACTCGTGCGGCGTGCCGCCGTGGTGGCCATGGTCGTCGTGATGCCCGTGGTGCCCATGGCCGTGCGCGTGGAAGCGCTCGTCGCCGTGGAACACCAGGAAGTACATCCGGAACGAGTAGAACGCGGTGACGAACACGCCGGCCAGCACCGCGAAGGCCGCGAAACCCGCGCCCGGGATGGTCGATGCCTTGACCGCCTCGATGATGCTGTCCTTCGAGTAGAAGCCGGCGAAGAACGGGAAGCCGATCAGCGCCAGCGAGCCGAGCAGCGAGGTGATCCAGGTGATCGGCATGTACTTGCGCAACCCGCCCATCTTGCGGATGTCCTGCTCGTGGTGCATGCCGATGATCACCGAACCGGCGCCGAGGAACAGCAGCGCCTTGAAGAAGGCGTGCGTCATCAGGTGGAACACTGCCGCCGAGTACGCCGAGGCGCCCAGCGCGACCGTCATGTAGCCGAGCTGCGACAGCGTCGAGTAGGCGACCACGCGCTTGATGTCGTTCTGGATGATGCCGAGGAAGCCCATGAACAGCGCGGTGATCGCGCCGATCACCAGCACGAAGGACAGCGCGGTGGTCGACAGCTCGAACAGCGGCGACATGCGCGCGACCATGAAGATGCCGGCAGTCACCATCGTCGCGGCGTGGATCAGCGCCGAGATCGGCGTCGGGCCCTCCATCGAGTCGGGCAGCCACACGTGCAGCGGCACCTGCGCCGACTTGCCCATCGCACCGATGAACAGCAGGATGCAGGCGGTGCTTATCACCGACCACTCGACGCCCGGGATGATCTCCAGGGTCTTGCCGGCGAACAGCGGCGCCGCGGCGAACACGTCCCTGTAGTCGAGGCTGCCGAAGTACATCAGCACGCAGGCGATGCCGAGCAGGAAGCCGAAGTCGCCGACGCGGTTGACCAGGAAGGCCTTCATGTTGGCGTAGATCGCGGTCGGCTTCTTGAACCAGAAGCCGATCAAGAGGTACGACACCAGGCCGACCGCCTCCCAGCCGAAGAACAGCTGCATGAAGTTGTTCGCCATCACCAGCATCAGCATCGAGAAGGTGAACAGCGAGATGTAGCTGAAGAAGCGGTTGTAGCCAGGATCGTCGTGCATGTAGCCGATGGTGTAGATGTGCACCATCAGGCTGACGAAGGTCACCACGCAGACCATCATCGCCGTCAGCGAGTCGACCAGGAAGCCGACCTCGAGGCGGATGCCGTCGACCACCGCCCAAGTGTAGACGGTGGCGTTGTACGCGGCGGCGCCGTCGATGACGTGGTGCTTGAGCACCCAGGCCGACAGCACGAAGGACACCGCGACGCCGAGGATGGTCACCCAGTGTGCGGCGCTGCGGGCGATCCTGCGACAGAACAGCCCCGCGACCGCCGATCCGAGCAGCGGCGCGAGAACCAGAGCCAGGTAGACGTTCTGCATGCCCTTCACCCCTTCATCGAATCGAGATCGGCGACGTTGATGGTGCGGCGGTTGCGGAACAGCGCCACCAGGATGGCCAGGCCGATCGCCGACTCCGCCGCCGCCACCGTCAGGATGAAGAACACGAACACCTGCCCGGCGGGATCGCCGAGGAAGCGCGAGAAGGCGACGAAGTTGAAGTTGACCGCGAGCAGCATCAGCTCGATCGACATCAACAGGATGATGACATTCTTCCGGTTCAGGAAGATGCCGGCGACGCTGAGGCAGAACAGGATCGCCCCCAGCACCAGGTAGTCAGTCAGCGCGATCATCGGTCCATCCCATTTCCATTGCTGAATCCGAGGGCGGGAAGCGGGCGCATCCCCGTCTCCCTCGCGTGTCCGGAAGTCGTCCCGCTCACGACTCCCGGTCGTCGGCCTTCAGGTCCACCAGGCGCACGCGCCCTTCGCGGCTGATCGCCACCTGCCGGGCCGGATCGAGGTACTTGACGCCTTCGCGACGGCGCAGCGCCAGCGCGGTCGCAGCGACCATCGCCACCAGCAGGACCGCCGTGGCGAGCTCGGTCGGATACGCGTAGAGCGTGTACAGCAACACGCCGAGCTCCTCGGTGTTGCTGTGGCCGGCAGCGTAGCCCTTCAGCGTCTGCAGCTGCGCGATCGCCGACTGGTCGGTGGTCAGTACCAGCGTCATCTCGATCACGATCACCGCGGCGATCGCGATGCCGAGCGGCGCGTTGCGGACGAAGCCTTCGCGCAGCGGTGCGGTGTTAACGTCGAGCATCATGATGACGAACAGGAACAGCACCATCACCGCGCCGACGTACACCAGCACCAGCACGATCGCGAGGAACTCGGCTTCCAGCAGCAGCCACAGCGCCGAGCTGGTGAAGAAGGCCAGCACCAGGAACAGCGCGGCGTGCACCGAGTTGCGCGCCGTGATCACGCGCACCGCGGCGAACACCAGCACCGCGGCGAACAGGTAGAACAGGAATTTTTCCATGACGAGTTCCTCAGGGCAGCGCTCGGCCGGCTCAGCGGTAGCGGGCATCGGCGGCGCGGTCGGCGGCGATCTGCGCCTCCATGCGCTCGCCGTGCGCCAGCAGCTTGGCCTTGGTCATGATCTGCTCGCCGCGCTGCTCGAAGTGGTAGTCGAACACGCGCGTCTCGACGATCGAGTCCACCGGGCAGGACTCTTCGCAGAAGCCGCAGAAGATGCACTTGAACAGGTCGATGTCGTAGCGCGTGGTACGGCGCGTGCCGTCTTCGCGCTCGGCGACGTCGATGGTGATCGCCAGCGCCGGACACACCGCTTCGCACAGCTTGCAGGCGATGCAGCGCTCTTCGCCGTTCGGGTAGCGGCGCAGCGCGTGCAGGCCGCGGAAGCGCGGCGACTGCGGGATCTTCTCCATCGGATAGATCATCGTGTACTTGGGCTTGAACAAGTACTTGAGGGTCAGCCACATGCCGGCCGCCAGTTCGATCAGCAGCAGGCTGCGCAGATAGGAAACGATGCGGCTCATGCCTGCATTCCTCCGCCGATCACACCGAACCACGCCAGCATCGCGGTGACGAAAATCCAGCCCAGGCTGATCGGGATGAACACCTTCCAGCCCAGGCGCATGATCTGGTCGTAGCGATAGCGCGGGAAGGTCGCGCGCAGCCAGATGTAGGTGCTGGC
>JBDHRG010000137.1:0-10121 GCA_039807445.1 Candidatus Competibacteraceae bacterium | reverse complement strand
GCACCAGCCAGGCGAGCACCTCGCCGGCTGCGACGCGCTGGCCGCTGTGCGGGAAGGCGCCGTTGGCGGGCTCGATGCGCCCTTCCTGCGTCGCCTGCACGCGGCCGCTGTGGTTGGGGTCGGCCAGCAGGTGGCCCGGGAACACCAGCGTGCGCGGCGTTTCGCCGGCCTCACCGAGCTGTGTGCGCAGCCCCAGCAGGCGCTGCGCCGGCTTGGGCACGAACAGGCTGGCGTCGGGCAGGCGGCTCGGCGCGTCACCGGCGCCGACGGCTGGCGCTGCGGCCTTGCCATCGCCATGGTCTTCGCCACCGTGCGCGGCGGCCGGCCCGGCGTGCAGCAGGGCCGCCGCGACGATCGCGGCACCGGCCAGCGCCGCGGCGCCCTTGGGCACGCGGATGCGGCCGAGCAACAGCCCGAGCACCAGCCCGGCGGCGCCGGCGCCGAGCACCGGCCACCAGGCCGAAGCGGCGCCGTTCGCGGGCGTTGCGCCGGCGGCAGCAGGCTCGGTGGCCACCAGGTTGCCGAGCAGCACGTCCTGGACGCCGCCGGCGTCGATGGTCGCGATCAGCTCGTGCGTGCCGGGCTGCGCCAGCGCACCGGCCTCGTCGACGCGGTAGACGCCGTCGCCGGCCTCGACCACGGCGAGCGGCTTGCCGCCGGCCTCGAGCGCCAGGCGCGCGCCGGCGACCGGCGCGTTGCTGGCGTAGCGGTCGAGGTACAGCGTCAGCCCGTGGCCGTCGGCCTCGAGGATGCCGAGCAGCTGGAACTCGGCGCTGGTGGCTTCGAAGCGCGGCGCCGCGGTGGCGACCGCCGCAGCGGGCTTGGCCTCGCCGTGGTCTTCGCCGCCGTGCGCGAAGGCGAGCGCCGGCAGCAGGGCAATCATCGGCAGCAAGGAACGGATCACGGCAGGACTCCCAGGGCCTGGTTCAGGCGGGCGCGGGCACGGCCGACGCGAAGCCGCTGCTGCGTCGCTTGGGCCTCGGCGTTGACGGCGGCGGTGCGGATGCGCAGCAGGCTCGGCAGGTCGGTCTGGCCCAGCGCGAAGCTCTTCTGCGTCAGTGCCAGGTTCTTGCCCGTCAGCGACTGGCGTTCGCGCGCCTGGGCGAGGCGCGCCTCTTCGAGCGCCAGCGCCTCGCGCGCCGTATCGGCCTCGAGCGGGATGCGCTCCTCGGCCAGCGCCTGGCTGGCGGCGGCGTCGAGCAGTTCGGCGCGGGCCTCCTCGACCTCGGCGCGGCGGAAGCGATCGCCGCCGAACGGGATCGAGAAGCCGATGATGAGGCTGTTGTCCCAGTCCTCGCCGCTGGCGCCGCGATCGCGCTTGCCGCCGAGCGTGAGCTTGGGCCGCTCGTCGAGCGCACGCCCGGCGAGGCGAACCTTCGCTTCGGCGGCATCGGCGGCACTGAGAGCGGCGAGACGCTCGGGGTGTTGCTCGGCCGAGGCGGTGGCGACCGGCTCTTCGAGCGGGGAAGGCAGCGCATCGCCGCCGCTCAGCGTGCGCCAGGCGCTGCGCGCCTCGCGCAGCGCGTCGTGCTGCTCGAGCGCCGCCTGCTTCGCGGCCAGCGCTTCGTCGCGCGCCAGCAGCGCGTCGGTCTCGGCCAGCTCGCCGACCTCGACGCGGCGCTCGACGTCGCGCGCGAGCTTCTGGGCATCGGCCGCCTGGCGCTCGGCGAGCTTCAGCTCGGCCTCGGCCAGCGCCAGCGTCCACGCGGCTTCGCGCAGCTGGCCGGCGAGCTCGAGGCGCAGCGCCTGCGCTTCGCGCTCCAGGCCCTCGTCTTCGCGCGCGGCCAGCCCGGCGCGCGCCTCGCGCTCGCCGCTCCACCACAGCGGCAGCTCGAGCTCGAGGTCGAGCTCGCGCGCGCCGCGGTCTTCGGTCAACTGGTCGGTCTGGAAGATGGCGCCGGCGCTCGGCGGCGCGGCCAGCCAGCCTTCGGCGATGTCGGCACGGGCGGCGACGGCGGCACGGCGCGCCTCGAAGGCGCGCGCCTTGGGATTGCGCTCCCAGACGCGCTCGAGCGTTTCGCCGAGGCCGGCGGCGTCGGCGCGCAGCGCGACGCAGCTCGCCATCAGAACGATGGCGATCGGGATCGAGGTGTTCATGGTTCCCTCGCGGTGGAACAGGGGGCGCCGCGCGGCGGGCGCGCAGGCGTTCGGAGCCGTCACGGCCCGGTGGTCGGGCCGCTCACGGTGTGCTGCGAGGGGTCAGGCCTGGGGCGGGCGCTGCAGCCGGTCGGGGATGTGGAAGGTCGCGTGCGGCGCAAGCGCGGCCACGCGCTCGGCGGTGAAATCGTGGCCGAACGCGAGACGCGCGGCGAACGGCGCCGCGGGGGTGGTGCACTGCCCGGTGTCGTGCTCGCCGAGCACCTTGCCCGGCTGGCCGTGGCCGTCCTGCTCGACCGAGTGCAGCTTGGCGCCGTCCTGGTGCAGGTGGACGACGTGCCCGTGCTGCGGCGTTCCGGCGGCGTGCGCGTGCGCCTGCCACGCCGGCACCGCCGCCGCGAGCGCATGCAGCGGCAGGGCCAGCATCAGCACGGTCAGCAGCACGGCGCGCAGCCGGTTCATGCGGCGGGAGTCCCTGTGGTTTCTTGTTCGGACCATCGCGGCGATGGCGCCCGGCATCCTAAACCGAACCCGCGGACGGCGTCCACGGTTCGCTACGCCCTCATCGCGCGCTCGCACACGGCGATCAGCTGGGCGGCGAGGTCTCGGGTGGGGGCCGGCAGCTCGGACTGGGCGTGCAGGGTGAGTTCCAGATCGGGCACGGGGGCGAAGCCCTGCTCCGGGCCCAGCACACGATGTCCCGCCCCCGCCAGGCGGCGCGGCAGCAGGGTGATGCCGAGACCGTCCTCGACCGCCGCGCACAGGCTCGCGAGGCTGGCGCTGACGTAGGCGATGCGCCAGTGCCTGCCCATGGCCTCGAGCGCCTGGGTCATCTCGCTGCGGTACAGCCCGCCGACCGGGAAGACCGCCAGCGGCAGCAGCTCGCGCGCGAGCGCGGGGCGATCGCGGCTGTCGAGCCAGCACAGCCGCCTTGGCCGGCGCTCTGGGTGATCTGCGCCACCGCCTCGTCGAGCAGCTGCGCGATGCGGCGCGCATAGCCCAGCAGACGCTCGCCCTCCGGCGTGGCGACCACGTAGCGTCCGCTGCGGTCGAACAGCTCGCAGCCGAGCTGCGCCTCGAGCCGGCGGATCCGCTGTCCGACGGCGGCCCCGCGCACCAGGACATCGTCCGCCAGCTGATCGCCGCCGGCGCCGACGTCAACCTGCCCGACGCCGAAGGCGTCACGCCGCTCGAGCACGCCGAGCGCCGCGGCTACCGACCCATCGCCGCCCTGCTGCGCGCCGCCGGCGCGCGCTGAGCTCCACCCACCGAAAGGCGTGTGCCTTTGGGATCGCGTTTCCGGAGCGCCCGACCACGAGGGGACCCGGGTTCATAGGTGGGGGTGGCGGGGGCGTCGATCCGGCCCGAGCGGGAACGAAAAAGCGCAGGTCGGAAACGGACAAGGCCGGCGCTTGGGCCTCTGGTCAACTGGCTCGCAAGCGACGGCCCTCCAGAGGCCGGCGCCTCACCACCCCCAATGGACGCGAACCGAGGAGATCCCCCATGCAGATGCCGCAGACCATCCGCATCCGTAACGGCGAAAAGGTCCAGTCGACCTTCTCGGCACAGGAGTACGCCAACCGTCAGGCCAAGCTGCGCCAGTACCTGGCCGCCAACGCCATCGACGCGGCGGTGTTCACCTCGTACCACAACATCAACTACTACAGCGACTTCCTGTACTGCTCGTTCGGCCGCTCCTACGCGCTGATCGTCACCCAGGACCAGGTCGTCACCGTCTCGGCCAACATCGACGGCGGCCAGCCGTGGCGGCGCACCGTCGGCACCGACAACCTGATCTACACCGACTGGCAGCGCGACAACTATTTCCGTGCGATCAAGGAAATCCTGCCCGCCGCCGGCAAGATCGGCGTCGAGTTCGACCACATCAACCTGCAGAACAAGGCCAAGCTCGCCGACCAGTATCCGCAGGCCGAACTGGTCGACATCGCCGCGCCGTGCATGCGCATGCGCATGATCAAGTCGGCCGAGGAGCACGCGATCATCCGCCACGGCGCGCAGGTGGCCGACATCGGCGGCGCGGCGGTGGTCGAGGCGCTGGCCGAGGGCGTGCCCGAGCACGAGGTCGCGCTGCACGCCACCCGGGCGATGGTGCGCGAGATCGCCAAGCGCTTCCCGCACTCGGAGCTGATGGACACCTGGACCTGGTTCCAGTCGGGCATCAACACCGACGGCGCGCACAACCCGGTGACCACGCGCAAGGTGCAGAAGGGCGACATCCTCAGCCTGAACTGCTTCCCGATGATCGCCGGTTACTACACCGCGCTCGAGCGCACGCTGTTCCTCGACCACTGCTCGGACGCGCACCTGCGCCTGTGGCAGGCCAACGTCGAGGTGCACGAGGCCGGCCTCGCGCTGATCAAGCCCGGTGCGCGCTGCTGCGACATCGCCCAGCAACTGAACCAGATCTTCCTCAAGCACGACCTGCTGCAATACCGCACCTTCGGCTACGGCCACTCCTTCGGCACGCTCAGCCACTACTACGGCCGCGAAGCCGGGCTGGAACTGCGCGAGGACATCGACACGGTGCTCGAGCCGGGTATGGTGGTGTCGATGGAGCCGATGATCATGCTGCCCGAGGGCCTGCCGGGTGCCGGCGGCTACCGCGAGCACGACATCCTGATCGTCACCGAGAACGGCGCCGAAAACATCACCAAGTTCCCGTACGGTCCGGAGAAGAACATCATCAAGAAGTGACGATGCCATGAGGACGGTCGAGTACGTTCGCTGGCGCTACTCGGACCTTCCGCTGGATGTCGCGGCAGGGTCGGGAGCCATCCCGACCCACGGCCTCGAGGATTCGACGATGTCGCGAAGGTGGCTGCAGCTATCCGGTTCACGGGGCGGGCCGCCTTTTTTGATGCGGCACCGGCGTCTTCGGTCGTGGCTCGCGAGCATCCGCAGCAGGATCGATCCGGATCGGTGAAAGACGGCATGGTGCCGGTCGGAAAATCTTACGGAGCAGGCAGAAACGAAGTGATGATTCAAATGTGATAATCCGGGTGCCTCGAACAGAAAACGAATACCGAGGTGCATCGAGCTTCACCACCTTGAGGAGGGGACGGAATGAACTTCGATAACGATCGCAAAAGCCTGTCGCGCCGCGATTTCATCAAGCTCACGGGCGCCGTGGCCGGACTGGGAGCGCTGTCGGGCATCGCGCCGTTGCGTCAGGCGCATGCTGCCGACAAGGAGCTCGTGGTCCTGGCGTGGTCCGGGCACGCCGAACCCGATATCGTCGCCGATTTCGAGCGCAAGCACGGCGTCAAGGTCAGGGCCAAGTACTACACGGGCGGCGACAACATGCTGGCCCTGATTTCGCAGTCGCCGCCCGGTACCTACGATTTGATCCTGTCCGACGCGGAGTACGTTCAGCAGCTGAACGCGGCCGGCTACATCGAGAAACTGGATCCGGCCGATTATCCGTTCGACGATTTCTATCCCGAGTTCCAGCACTTTCCCGGCCACTGGCAGGGCAAGGACCTCTATTCGGTCATCATCCGCTTCGGCTTCCTGGGCGTCGCCTTCAACACCCAACTGGTCCCCGAGAGCAAGGCGCGGAGTTACAAGGTGTTCTGGGACGATGCGCTGAAGGGCAGGGTCGGGCACTTCGACTGGTATCTGCCCAACCTGGGGCAGCTCAGCCTGCTCGACGGCAATGCCGCGCCTTACGACATCGGCGACAAGCAATGGAAGGCGCTGAAGCAGCGGGCGATGAGCCTACGGCCCCGGATCGGCGGTTTCTTCGATTACGGCGGCACCTTCTCCTCGCTGAAGAGCGGCCAGATCCAGGTGATGTGCGGGATCGGCGACTGGATCACCGGCGTCCTGCAGCGCAACGGCGCGCCGGTCAAAACCGTCGTGCCCGAGGAAGGCGGGCTGCAGTGGACCGAGTCCTACTGCATCGCCAGGAAGGCGCGCAATCCGGAGCTGGCGAAACAGTTCATCCAGTACATCACTTCGCCGGAGGGTCAGGTGAAGTCGGCCAAGATGCTCGCCTATCCGGCGCTGATCCCGAGCAAGAAGGGGTGGGAGCTGCTGAACAAGACCGATCCGGCCGAGGCCGAGCGCCAGGGGATGGTGCTCGGCAAGCGCAACGCGATGGATGACATCCGCGAGGGACGCATCAAGTTCAGGCAGTTGCCGGTGCAGCAGAGTATCGAGGAGTGGAACGACTTCTGGTCGGAGTACAAGGGCGTCTGACCCCGACCGCACGGTGATCTGGTGCCGTCGATCGAGACGGCACCGGACCGGATCCGCATATCCACCGGAGTCCCATCATGAGTTTGCGCAAAGCGGATATCGCGCCCCGATCCGATCGCGCAGCCGCCACGCCCGTTCGCAGGAAGCGAATCAGTCTGCCATGGTACGGCATGAGCTTCTCGATGCCGATCGTGGTCTGGCAGCTGCTCTTCTTCCTGTTCCCGCTGATCTTCCTGGTCGCCATCAGCTTCTGGGTCGTGCGTAATTACCGGATGGTGCCCGACCTGAGCCTGGTCAACTGGGGCTACATGTTCGGGCGCGCCTACTTCTGGGATGCCTATCTCAGGACGCTGGGGCTCGCGGCCGGCGCGACGCTGCTGATCAGCGTCGTGGCTTTCCCGTGCGCCTACGCGATCGCGTTCAAGTTCAGGCGCTCGATCACCAACCTGGTGATCCTGCTGCTGATCACGCCGTTTTTCACCAGCTACCTGGTCAGGACCTATTCCTGGCAAGTCTTCCTCAGCGACAACGGCATCATCAATGCCGCGCTCGGGCTGCTCGGCCTGGGGCCCGTCGGCATGCTGAACAGCGTGTTCGGGACCTTCGTCGGCTATTTCACCCTGTGCCTGCCGCTGGTCGTGCTGCTGCAACTGTTCAGCCTGATCTACATCGACCGCTCGCTGATCGAAGCGGCGCACAACCTCGGCTGCGGGCGGGTGCGGACGGTGTTCCAGGTGATCATCCCCTCGGCGCGCATCGGCATCGTGATCGCGGCCTTGTTCTGCTTCATCCTGACCTTCGGCGATTTCGTCAGCCCGCTGTACCTCGGTGGCGGTCAGGCCCCGACGCTCAGCACCCTGATCACCGATACGACCAAGTCCGGGCAGCAGTGGCCGCGGGCGGCCGTGGTGGCGACGATGATGATCGCCACGCTGCTGGTCGTCGCCTTCACCGCGGTCCGCTTCGCTTACAGGAGGCGCGCATGAACGAGCATCGCTTGATCAACTGGCTCTTCCGCGGATACGTGGTGCTGGCGTTCCTGTTCATCTTCACCCCGATCGCGGGCAGCTTCGTCTTCTCGTTCAACGCCGACCGCTTCCCGTCGCTGCCGCTGGGCGGATTCAGCCTGCACTGGTACGAGACGATCGCCGCCGACCCGGCGGTGTGGCAAGCCTTCGGCAACAGCCTGAAGGTCGGCATCGTCGTGTCGCTGGTTTCGACCCTGCTCGGCTTCACCGCGGCCTATACCGACTTCCGCTACCATTTCTTCGGAAAACCGCTCTACATGGCGCTGGCGCTGCTGCCGCCGACCATTCCGGTCGTGATCATGGGGCTGGCGATGCTGGCCTTCCTGTCGCGCGTCGGCCTGTCCGGCGAAATCCACTCGGTGATCATCAGCCACGTCGTGATGTGCGCGCCGTTCGCGATGGCCGTGATCCGGATGCGCCTGGCGCAGATGGATGCGAATCTCGAAGCGGCCGCGTGGAATCTCGGCGCGAGCCAGTGGAAGGCGATGCGTCACGTGATCCTGCCGTTCGCCGCGCCGAGCATCCTGTCCGCGCTGTTCGTGACGATGGCGGTGTCGTTCGACGAGTTCGCGGTGGCCTGGTTCGTGTCGGGGCTCAACGAGACGGTGCCGGTCCGCATCCTGAACACGCTGCAGGGACAGGTCAGTCCGGTCATCAACGCCATCGGCACGATCGTCTTCGTCACGACGATGTCGCTGGTCATCCTCGCCCAGCTGTTGTCGATGCGTAAACGGCTCGCATCGGGCAGCGAAGGCTGAGGGTCGAATACACATGATTCGGGAGAAAATCGCATGAGCGAACCACTGGTGGTTTTCGACAATGTCGTCAAGCGCTTCGTCAGCTTCGTCGCCGTCGAGCGGCTGAACCTGGAGATCCACAAGGGCGAATTCCTGGCGATCATGGGTTCGAGCGGCTGCGGCAAGACGACCACGCTGCGGATGCTCGCCGGCCTGGACAAGCCGAGCGAGGGCGAGATTCGCCTGAACGGGCGGCGCATCAACGATCTGCGCTCCTGGGAGCGCGAGACACCGCTGGTCTGGCAGAGCCTGGCGCTGTTCCCGTTCCTGAACGTCGTCGAGAACGTCGAGTTCGGGCTGAAGATGAAGGACATGGCCAAGGCCGAACGCCGCAGGAAAGCCCTGGAATGGCTCGAGCGGCTCGGCATCGGCGAGTTCGCTCAGCGCGACATCAGCCAGCTCTCCGGCGGTCAGCGCCAGCGCGTCGCGCTGGCACGCTCGCTGGTCACCGAACCGCCGATCCTGCTGCTCGACGAACCGCTGAGTGCGCTGGATGCGCATCTGACGGTCAAGATGCAGGGCGTGCTGACAGGCCTGCAGAAGGATCTCGGCATCACCTTCGTCTACGTCACCCACAGCCAGTCCGAAGCCTTCGCGATGGCGAACCGGGTCGTCATCATGAGTCGCGGGCGGGTGGAGCAGATCGGCACGCCGCAAGAGATCTTCCGCAACCCGCGCAACCGCTTCGTCGCCGAATTCATCGGTGGCAAGAACATCCTCGCCGGTACGGTCGAGCGCATCGATGGCGCGATCGCCGCTATCCGGGGCGAGCACGGCGCTTTCGGCGCGCGTGTGCCCGAAGGCCAGACGGTGCGGCCCGGCGAAGCGGTCACGGTCTGCCTCGGCGCCGACCAGCTGGAGCTGTCCGAGGCGCCGGCCAAGACCAATCACCTGGCCTGCCGGGTCGTCGGCGAAGAGTTCATCGGCTCGATGGTCGGCATCTACCTGGAAACCGAAACCGGACTCGAGCTCCAGGTGCACAAGCCGCATTCGGTCTACGACCAGCTCGGGATCCGCCAGGGGCGACAACTGTTCGTGGAATGGGACAGCTCGCAGGCTTTGGTCTTGCACGCCGCCTGAGGGTGCCCGTTTTTGTCGAGCTCGCCGCAGAGGGAAACGCGAGCGGGGCTCGGTCGATCTGCAAACCTGAGTCGACAGGAGGATGGAATGACGAAGAGCGTGTTCATCGGTGAACTGACCTGGAAGGAGTACGAAGCCAAGGTCGCTGAAGGCAACTGCGTGGTGATGCTGCCGGTCGGCGCGCTGGAGCAGCACGGCCACCACATGTGCATGAACGTCGACGTGTTGCTGCCGACCGCGGTGTGCCAGCGGGTCGCCGAGCGCATCGGCGCGCTGGTGCTGCCGGGGATCCAGTACGGCTACAAGTCGCAGCAGAAGTCCGGCGGCGGCAATCACTTCCCCGGTACCACCAGCCTCGACGGCGCCACGCTGACGCACACCGTGCAGGATATCATCCGCGAGCTCGCACGTCATGGCGTGCGCCGGCTGGTGCTGATGAACGGCCATTACGAGAACTCGTGGTTCATCATCGAGGGCATCGACCTGGGGCTGCGCGAGCTGCGCTACGCCGGCGTGCACGACTTCAAGGTCGTGGTGCTGTCGTACTGGGATTTCGTCCGCGATCCGAAGGTGATCGAGCGCCTGTATCCGGACGGCTTCCTGGGCTGGGACATCGAGCACGGTGGCGTCTTCGAGACTTCGCTGATGATGGTCCTGCACCCGCACCTGGTCGACCTCGGGCGCGTCGTCGATCATCCGCCCGCTACCTTCCCGCCCTACGACGTGTTCCCGATCATCCCCGAGCGCACCCCGGCGCCGGGCACGCTGTCCTCGGCGAAGACGGCCAGCCGCGAGAAGGGCGAGCTGATCCTCGAGGTCTGCGTCACGGGCATCGCCGACGCCATCCGCCAGGAGTTCGGCGGCTGAGCCCGACGGCACCCGCCGGGGTCGGCGGGGG
>JBDHRG010000136.1:0-10260 GCA_039807445.1 Candidatus Competibacteraceae bacterium | reverse complement strand
GGGGAATGGGGAATGGGGAATGGGGAATGGGGAATGGGGAATGGGGAATGGGGAACAAGTGTAGCCTCATCCCTCATCCCCCATCACCCATTCCCCCCCGCACCTCACTTCGCCAGGTCGAGCAGCAGCCCGTTGAGGCGGCGGACGAAGGCGGCCGGGTCCTCGAGGCTGCCACCCTCGGTCAGCACCGCCTGTTCGAACAGCAGGTGGCCGAGGTCGGCGAAGCGGGTGTCGTCGGCTTCGGCCTGCAGCCGCGCGACCAGCGGGTGCTGCGGATTGAGCTCGAGATGGGGCTTGCTCGCCGGCACGTCGCGGCCGGCTTCCTTCAGCAGGCGCTCGTAGAAGGTACTCATCGCGTGCTCGTCGACCACCAGGCACGCCGGCGAATCGGTCAGGCGCTGCGACACGCGCACGTCCTCGACCTTGTCGCCGAGTGTGCCCTCGAGCCGCTCGAGCAGCGCCTTGTAGCGCTCCTCGACCTCGGCCTGCGTCCGCTTCTCGTCCTCGGACTCGATGCCGCCGAGGTCGAGCGCGCCCTTGGCCACCGAGACGAAGCGCTTGCCCTCGAACTCGTTCAGGTGCGCCATCAGCCACTCGTCGACGCGCTCGTGCATCAGCAGCACTTCGACGCCCTTCTTGCGGAAGATCTCGAGGTGCGGGCTGTTCTTCGCCGCAGCGAAGGAGTCGGCGGTGATGTAATAGATCTTGTCCTGACCGTCCTTCATGCGGCCGAGGTAATCGGCGAGCGACACCGCCTGCTCGGCGCCGTCGGCGTGCGTCGAGGCGAAGCGCAACAGCCTGGCGATCGCTTCGCGGCTGGCGAAGTCTTCGCCGGGGCCTTCCTTCAGCACGCGGCCGAACTCTTTCCAGAAGCCGGCGTACTTCTCGGGCTCGTTCTTCGCCAGGTCTTCGAGCAGCCCCAGCACCTTCTTCACCGAGCCCGAGCGGATGCCGTCGATGACCTTGTTGTTCTGCAACAGCTCGCGCGAGACGTTCAGCGGCAGGTCGTTCGAGTCGATCACGCCGCGCACGAAGCGCAGGTAGCGCGGCATCAGGTGTTCGGCGTCTTCCATGATGAACACGCGCTGCACGTACAGCTTCACGCCGTGGCGCTGGTCGCGGTCCCACAGGTCGAAGGGCGCGCGGCCCGGCACGTACAGCAGCGAGGTGTACTCGTACTTGCCTTCGACGCGGTTGTGCGTCCACGCCAGCGGGTCTTCGAAGTCGTGCGCGACGTGCTTGTAGAAGTCGCGGTACTCCTCGTCGTTGAGCTCGGACTTGGGCCGCGCCCACAGCGCCGAGGCCTGGTTGACCTGCTCGTCCTCGAGCGTCTCGGCGCCGTCCTCGCCCTCGGCCGGCTTGTGCACGGTCAGGATCACCGGCAGCTGGATGTGATCCGAGTACTTGGTGATCACCGCACGCAGCCGCCAGGCATCGAGGAACTCGTCTTCGCCGCTGCGCAGGTGCAATACGATCTCGGTGCCGCGGCCGGGCTTCTCGACCGTCTCGAGCGAGTACTCGCCCTCGCCCTTCGACTCCCAGCGCACGCCGTGCTCGGCGCCGAGGCCGGCGCGGCGGGTGCTCAGCGTGACCTTGTCGGCGACGATGAACGCCGAGTAGAAGCCGACGCCGAACTGGCCGATCAGCTTCGCATCCTTCTGCTGGTCGCCGCTCAGCTGCTCGAAGAAGGCGCGCGTGCCCGAGCGCGCGATCGTGCCGATGTGGTCGATCACTTCCTGGCGGTTCATGCCGATGCCGTTGTCGCCGATCGTGATCGTGCGCGCGGCCTTGTCGTAGGCGATGCGGATCTTCAGCTCGGTGTCGTCTTCGTACAGCGCGGCGTCGGTCAGCGCCTCGAAACGCAGCTTGTCGCAGGCGTCGGAGGCGTTGGAGATCAGCTCGCGCAGGAAGATCTCCTTGTTCGAGTACAGCGAGTGGATCATCAGGTGCAGCAGCTGCTTGACCTCGGCCTGGAAGCCCAGGGTTTCCTTGTGCGCATCGACGGTCATGGAAAATCCTCGGATGATGGCGTGACGAGCGAACCGGGTGGTCCGCAGACGGCGGGGAGATAGGGTCGGGACAGCCGATTTCAAGCCGCGCTATGCTCGGCGCATCGGATTCCGGGGGACGCCGCGATGAGCAAGCCTGCCGACCATCG
Organism: Candidatus Competibacteraceae bacterium; assembly: GCA_039807445.1. GTDB lineage: Bacteria > Pseudomonadota > Gammaproteobacteria > Competibacterales > Competibacteraceae > JBDHRG01. The sequence continues at coordinate 8,102 of JBDHRG010000136.1, read as the reverse complement.
GCGCATGAGCATCGAAGACTATCTGGCCTGGGAGGCCGCCCAGCCGACCAAACACGAGTACGTGGCCGGCGACGTGTTCGCGATGACCGGCACGACGCTCGATCACAACCGCATCGTGCTGAATCTCTACGGCCTCCTGCGCACCCACCTGCGCGGGTCGCCTTGCGAAGCCTTCGTTGCCGACATCAAGCTCAGGGTCGACGCGGCCGACGCGGTGTTCTATCCCGATCTGCTCGTCACCTGCAGCCTGCAGGACCGCCAGGCAACGCGCGTGGTCGAGGCGCCGGCCTTGATCGTCGAGGTGCTGTCGGAATCTACCGCCGCTTACGATCGTGGCCAGAAGTTCGCCCACTACCGCACGCTCGAGAGCCTGCAGGAGTACGTACTGATCGACCCGAACGCCGTCAGCGTCGACGTGTTCCGCCGTGACGCCGCCGGCCATTGGATGTTTTACCCCTTCGGTGCAGGAGACGAGGTCGAGCTCGCCAGCCTCGGCTTCCGTGCGCCGATCGCCGCGGTGTACGAAGACGTCGAATTCACCGGCCCGGGTGGCGCCGACGAGGAGAACGCGCGATGAGCAGCCCCGCCGACCATCGGCGCATGAGCGTCGAAGACTATCTGGCCTGGGAGGCCGCCCAACCGACCAGGCACGAGTACGTGGCCGGCGACGTGTTCGCGATGGCCGGCGCCTCGGCCAATCACGGCATCGTGGCGCTGAACGTCGCCAGCCTGCTGCGCAACCACGTCCGCGGCACGCCCTGCCGAACCTTCATCGCCGACATGAAGCTCCGGGTCGAGGCGGCCGATGCCTTCTTCTATCCCGACGTGATGGTCATCTGCGACGAGCGCGACCGCGGCGCGACGCATGTGATGCGCCATCCGACGCTGGTCGTCGAGGTGCTGTCGGAATCTACCGCCACTTACGATCGCGACCAGAAGTTCGAACACTACCGCACGCTCGAGAGCCTGCAGGAATACGTGCTGATCCATCCCGATCGCGTCAGCGTCGACGTGTTCCGCCGCGACGCCAGCGGCCACTGGATGCTGCACCCGTTCCGCACCGGCGACGAGGTCGAGCTCGCCAGCCTCGGCTTCCGTGCGCCGATCGCCGCGGTGTACGAGGATGTCGCTCTGCCGCCCCGCTCGCAGCCGACGCCATGAGCGCACCGCAGCCCGCCGGCATCGTGCGCCTGAACGACACCCAGCTCGCGGCCATCCGTCGCATTCTCCACGAGCAGTTCGGCGAGAGTGCACGGATCATCCTGTTCGGCTCGCGCATCTCGCCCGAGCGGCGCGGCGGCGATGTCGATCTGTGCGTCGAAACCGACCACGGCGTTTCCCTGCTGGAGCAGGCGCGCATCGTGATGCGGCTCCAGGATGCGCTAGGGCTCGATGTAGACCTGATCGTGAAAACGCCGGCGTACGACCCCGGACCGATCTACCGTATCGCCCAGCTCACCGGAATCCGACTGTGATCCAGGTCTACGCCGAGCAACTCGCCCTGCTCTCACGCAAGCTGCAGGCCCAGCAGCGCTGCGGCATACTGCGCGCCTGAACGCCTCCAACCGGAATGCATCGCTAATGGATTTCTCGCCGCTGCGCGCCCTGCTGGCGCCGCTCTGGCTGCCGACGGTGGCGACCCAGGCCAAGTCGTTCCGCGACAATCCCGTGATCGGCTCCCGCCGCCTCAACGCCTGGGGCCTGCACACCGCGCGCGTCAGCCTGGCCTACCGGATGGCGCAGTCGCGGCGGGAAAGGCTTGCCGACACGATCGCGCCGGCGGACCGCACGGCGTTCGAGCGCGACGGCTTCATCGTCCGCCACCCGTTCCTGCCGCAGGACGAGTTCACGCGGCTGCGCGAGGCCGTGCTGCGGTACCAGGCCGAAGCCCGCGAGATGGTGCAGGGCGACACCGTGACGCGGCGAATCGGGCTCGACGCTGCCGCGCTCGCGGCGCTGCCCGAGGTCGCCCGCCTGCTGCGACGCGCCGACTGGCGCCAACCGATCCGCTACGTGGGCTCGTTCGACCAGGAGCCGCTGGTCTACATCCAGACCATCCTCAGCCAGGCCCGGGCCGGCGCCCGGGACCCGCAGACCCGCCTCCATGCCGACACTTTCCACCCCTCGGTGAAGGCCTGGCTGTTCCTGACCGACGTCGCCGAGGACGGCGGACCCTTCGTCTATGTCCCCGGCTCGCACCGCCTCACGCCGGCCAGGCTGGCCTGGGAGCGGCGCCGGTGCCTCGAAGCCACGCGCCTCGACGACAAGTACTCGGCCTGCGGCTCGCTGCGCATCGCGCGCGAAGAGCTCGCCGCCCTGGGGCTGGGCGAGCCGCGAACCTTCGCCGTGCCGGCCAATACGCTGGTGATCGCCGACACCTTCGGTTTCCATGCCCGCGGCCCCAGCGCGCGGCCCTGCACCCGCGTCGAGCTCTGGGCCTACAGCCGCCGCAACCCCTTCCTGCCGTGGACCGGCTTCGCGCCGCTGTCGTGGGCGCCGCTGGCGGCGCGCCGCATCGGCTGGCTCTGGGCGCTGCTCGACCTGCGGGAGAAGCTCGGCCTGCGGCGCAACCCCTGGCGGCGCGCCGGGGTCGTTCGACCCGGCGCCGCCTGCATGCGGCCAGCCCCTGCTGCCGAGGCGGAAGGCGGGTGCAGACCCCGGCTCTTCGGCGGACGCTGAGTCGAGGGCGCGGCGCGCCACGCTCAGACGTTCTTCAGTGCGGTCCATGGCAGAGCCTCGGCGAGCACGCGCTCGCGAAACGTCGGGGATGCCGCCATCAGATCGACGACATCCACCCGAAACGGGTGACGGGCTGCTGAAAAGTACATGCTCTTTTGTGCCCGCTGGTGGCATTGTGTGCCGATGAAACTGAGCGCATGGGCCAAGCAGAACGGCCTCACCTACAAGACCGCGTGGCGGATGTGGCGCAACGGCAAGCTGCCGATCCCCGTCGAGCAGTTCCCGAGCGGGACCGTGCTCGTGCATCCGCCGCGCGGCGGCGATGCTGACGGCGTGGCCCTGTACGCCGGCGTGTCGTCAGCGGATCAGCGCAGCGACCTCGATCGCCAGCTCGCCCGCCTCGCCGACCCCGGGCGTTATTCCGGCGAAAGAGCGTCACCCCGGTTCCTGATCCGGGGCCAGAATTCAGATCACATGCGATGCCGCGAAACTCCGGCCCTGAGGCGGGGAGGATTCATCGCCGGCTCGACTCGCGCCGTCCCATGCCTTCGGCGAGCAACGCCGCCACCAGCAGATTGAGGCTCACGCCTTCGCTGCGCGCGCGCGCAGCGAGCCGCGCGTGCAAGCTTTTCGGCAGGCGCGCCACGAACTTGCCCGAGGCACCGCCACTACCGGGTTCGGGCACTGGATGCCCCGTTGCTTCGAGCGTCGCAATCACCGCGGCCAAGGCCTCGCGGCCGTTGACAATCGCCTCTTCCGGCGTCTCGCCGTCCGAGATGCACTCGTTGAAGTCCGGGTAGCTGATCAGATAACCGCCTCCCTCTTCGGGCGTCAGCGGACGGATTTCGAACGGATACTGACTCAGGTTTCGCATCGCTCAGCCCTCCACAAAGGCGACGAACTTGCGCACGTACACCGGCTTGATCGGCCGATGCGCCGGTACCGGCAAAGTCCGCCCGTCCTGACGCACAAACACTACATGGCTGGTGCCTTACAAACACTACATGGCTGGTGCCTTGCTGGCGCCAATCGACGCCGCAGGCGCGCGCGATCGTCTTCAGATCGTCGATGCGCCAGTCGAGCGGATTGTTGCGCATCCGTTCCAGCAGCTTGTCGTGCCTACTCATGCCAATATGATATCGCCTGTAGTATCTCAATCAATCTTCTACATGCGAGCGGCTGAGCCCGATTTCGCTTCCCTTGCGGCGCCATCCTCAGCAGCTCCCTTCTCGTGCCCGAGCAGCCAGCGCTTGGCGTCGAGCAACGGGCCGGCGGTGGCGCCCGCGTAGCCGCCGAAGCCATGTGCGGCGAGCACGCGGTGGCACGGCACGACGATGGGCAGCGGGTTGGCGCGGCAGCCGCCGCCGACCGCGCGCGGGTTGCTGCCGATGCGCGCGGCGAGCTCGGCGTAGGTGACGGTTTCGCCGAACGGAATCGCCAGCAGCGCCGCACGCACCCGCGCCTGGAACGCGGTCGGTGCCGGCGCCAGCGGCAGATCGAAGCCGCGCAGCCGACCGGCGAACCAGGCTTCGAGCTGGCGCATCGCCTCGCCGGCGAGCGCATCGACGGGCACCTGCATCGGCGCGTCGGTCCAGTCGAGCGCGGCGAGCGCAGCGCCTCGCACGCGCAGACCGAGCAGCCCGAGCGGCGAGGCCATCACCGCCGCATACGCGCGCCTGTCGTGCGGATTCGATCGAGTTCCCGCGGATTGCATGTTGGTCGCCTTTTTGCTCCTCACCCCAGGGCTTTCAATATGATCCGCTGCGCGGCAGCGCCGTAACCGGCTTCGGCGCTGTCCTCTCCCCCCTTCGCGCTTTTATTCGTTCGCGGCAAGCGCCTGCAGCTTGGGCAATATCGCCGGAATCTCCTGGATCGCTGTTGCCCAGAGGATATCGGTATCGATGTCAAAATAGGCGTGGATCAGGCGATTGCGCATACCGGTGATGGCTCTCCAGGGAACGTCTGCATGGGCAGCCTTTGTCTCATCCGATATCTTGCCTGCCGCCTCGCCGATGACCTCGATAGCGCGTACCAGGGCAAAGAGCAGCATGTGATCGTTTTCCAGATCCACACGCTGCCGACCGGCAACGAACCGCATGGCGTGTTCGGCCGCATCGACCATATGCCGCAGGCGCACCTGGTCCTCAGCGTGCATATTGGACCTCCGCCGTGCGCACCACCTCGTCGCGGAAATAGCGGGAGAGATCGCCGGGCGTGCGCAGATCCACGCGCCGCCCACCGAGCAGATCCGAGAGTTCCTGCTCCATTTCGGTGATAGCGATCAAACCGGGAGCCCGGTTCGACTCGAACTCCACCAGTAGGTCGATGTCGCTGTCGGGGCGCGCTGTGCCCTTCAGTTGCGAGCCGAACAGCGACAGGCAGCGGATGTGATGCTTCTGGCAAAACCGGGCCAGGGTGGCTTCATCAAGATTCAATCGGGGGTGCATGGCCTCTCCCTCCTGAGTATTCGTCGGCCTACGCCTGCGCGAACAGATCGCCGGTGCCCGGCGCAGTGAACCGCCCCGGGAATCCCGGAGGCTGTTTGGCTTGAGTCACGCCGCTCACGCCCTTCTCGTGCTCGAGCAGCCAGCGTTTGGCATCGAGCAAGGGGCCGGCGATGGCGCCCGCGTAGCCGCCGAAGCCATGTGCGGCGAGCACGCGGTGGCACGGCACGACGATGGGCAGCGGGTTGGCGCGGCAGCCGCCGCCGACCGCGCGCGGGTTGCTGCCGATGCGCGCGGCGAGCTCGGCGTAGGTGACGGTTTCGCCGAACGGGATCGCCAGCAGCGCCGCACGCACCCGCGTCTGGAACGCGGTCGGCGCCGGCGCCAGCGGCAGATCGAAGCCGCGCAGCCGGCCGGCGAACCAGGCTTCGAGCTGGCGCATCGCCTCGCCGGCGAGCGCATCGGCGGGCGCCTGCATCGGCGCGTCGGTCCAGTCGAGCGCGGCGAGCGCATCGCCTCGCACGCGCAGGCCGAGCCGCCCGAGCGGCGAGGCCATCACCGCCGCATACGCGTGCCTGTCATGCGGATTCGATCGAGTTCCCGCGGATTGCACGTTGGTCGCCCCTTTTGCCTGCACGGGGTCAGGTAGTGCCGTCGGCAGCGAAGAACGCCGGGATGTCGCGCGCGCCGTGCAGGACACGGATGATCACGACCTCGTCAGTCGAGGCGGCAAAGAAGATCACATAGTTGCCGTGGGCGCAGGACCGGATGTCGTCGCCCAATTCACGGCGCAGCCGGTAACCGGACGGGTTTCCAGCGATGCGCAGGCATTGAGCCCGCAATTCCCGGATGAAGCTGGCGGCCCGTCTTGGGTTGTCGGCAGCGATGTAGTCTGCGATGGCTTCGAGATCCTGCTCGGCCAGCGGGGTGAACGTCAGGCGCATCAACGCTGCTCGCTGTTGGCTTGCGCGCTGTACTTGGCCTCAAGGCGAGCGAACACGTCCTCGGCAGGCTTGGGCGTGCCGCTGGCACGACCGGCGGCGATCTCCGCACGCAAGGCGTCCAGCTCCAGCTGCCTGCGCTGCTCGCCCTCTTCCAGCAGACGCAGGCCGGCACGCACGACTTCACTGACGTTGTTGAAGCGACCGCTCTGCACCTGATCACGGATGAACGATTCGAAGTGCTTGCCAAGGGCGACGCTGGTGGGCATGACGCACCTCCTATCTGTTAATAACAGTTATTACAGCAGGATCGGGCGGTATCGTCAAAAAGGGGATCCGCGCTGCGGATCGGCGCCCACCGGCCATCGTCGACCCGGCCTAGCCGACGGCACGCCGAGGCTGCGCCCGGGTCTCGAACGCCGCCGCGGGCGCCCGCGGGCGCAGGTCGTCCACCGCGGCCACCGCCGCCGCGGGCGCCGCTTCGCAGCGGCAGACGCGCGCCCAGTCGGCTTCGGTCAGCGGCTTGTAGAAGCTGCCGTTGACCTGCGTGTGGCGGATCACGTAACTGCGGAAGCGCCGGTACAGCTCGGCGTCGACCGTGCCCGGCGCGCGCCAGAACGCCTCGAGCGGCCCCTGGAAGGTCAGCCCCGGCAGGTCGTAGATCGCGTCGCCGAGCACCTTCAGCGGCACGCGGTGGTGCAGCACCGACATGCCGACGGTGCTGTTGACCATCACCGCCCCGCGCGCGTGGCGGATCAGCGTCGGCAGGTGCAGGTCGTGGACGTAGAACACCCGCTCCTCGAGCCCGTGCTCGCGCGCGAGCCGCGCCAGCAGCTCGCCGTAATGGGTGTAGCCGCGGTCGAGCGGATGGTGCTTGAACACGAGGCAGGCATCGGCCGGCGCCGCGCGCGCGAACGACTCGAGCACGTGGGCGATGAAATCGGTCACCGAGACGAAGCGCGAATGGTCGACGATCTGCGCATCGGCATGCGTCTGCAGCGCCACCAGGAAGTAGCGCTGGCCGAGCTCGCGCGCCAGGCGCACGAGCAGCGGCGCCTGCTCGCGCAGGAAGCGCCGCCGCCACCACCACGCCCGCGCCCACACCCCCAGCTCGCCGCGCACCTTGAACGGCCGATGGTGCGCATAGCCGGGGAAGAGGACCCGCAGCCAGCGCAGCGCCGCGACGTAGGCCATCGCCTGGCACGCCATCCGTCCGAAGGTCTGCCCGACCGGCTCGGGCAGCGGCAGCGCCGCGTCGGGCAGGGAGCGGTAGAACGCCGCATCGCGCGGCAGCCGCGAATGGCCGTTGACACCCCACTCCTCGAGCGTCACGTAGTCGGGGCGCACGTAGCCCTCCTCGAACACGAACACGCGTACGCCGAGTAGCCCCGCCACGTGCTGCACGCAGCGGTGCATCGGCCGGCAGTCGCCGAACAGGTAGATGCGCTCGATCCGGTGCCGGCGCAACAATCCGGCCAGGAAATCGGGCCAGGCGTCGACCCCGCCGCGGTAGGCCAGCGCATCGGGACCGGGGTAGAACAGCCAGTCGCCGGCGTTGAAGTTGATCTTCCGTACCCGGTGGCCCTGCGCGCGCAGCCGGTGCGCGAAGCGCCGGAAGAACGGGCCGATCGGTCCCTGCAGCAACAGCACATCAGCCATGCGTCAGCCCTCGCCACAGGTTCGTCAGCTTGCGCCGCTGCCGAACCCACCACGGCGCACCGAAGCCCTGCGCCGCGGCCGTTTCCCTGTCCCGCACGATGGCGTCCACCACGGCTTCGGCCGTCGTGAACGCCCGCATGCGGTAGTCGTACGCCGGCACCCGCCCGGCACGGTTGCCGCTCAGCACGTCGGGGTGCGGCTTGCAGATCAGGAAGGCCTGCGGCGCCGCGGCACGCGCCGCGCGCAGCAGCGCTTCATGGGTGCACACGTCGACGCAGCCGAGCCGGATCGAGGCGTCGTCCTCGACCTGCCCCGGCACCAGCACCACGCGCCGCCCGGCCGGCGCCGCGGGCAAGCTCCCCCCCCGAAACGCGGCATT
>JBDHRG010000135.1:0-10318 GCA_039807445.1 Candidatus Competibacteraceae bacterium | reverse complement strand
AGATCATCAACATCGTCAAGACCGGCTACGCGGTGCACATCTCGCGCCTGTCGGCCTCGGGGCGCTACCTGTACGTGGTCGGCCGCGACGCCAGGATCAACCTGATCGACCTGTGGATGGAGAAGCCCGAGACGGTCGCCGAGCTGAAGATCGGCCTCGAGGCGCGCTCGGTCGACACCTCGAAATACAAGGGCTTCGAAGACAAGTACGCGATCGCCGGTTCCTACTGGCCGCCGCAGTTCGTGATCATGGACGGCGATACGCTCGAGCCGCTGAAGATCGTCTCGACCCGCGGCATGACCGTCGACACCCAGGAGTACCACCCCGAGCCGCGCGTCGCCGCGATCGCCGCCTCGCACGAACACCCCGAGTTCATCATCAACGTCAAGGAGACCGGCAAGGTCCTGTTGGTCGACTACGGCGACATCGACAACCTGCAGGTCACCGAGATCGGCACCGCGCGCTTCCTGCACGACGGCGGCTGGGATTCGAGCCACCGCTACTTCATGTCGGCAGCCAACCAGTCGAACAAGATCGCGGTGATCGATTCGAAGGAGCGCAAGCTCGCGAAGCTGGTCGATGTCGGCAAGATCCCGCACCCGGGCCGCGGTGCGAACTTCGTCGATCCGCAGTTCGGGCCGGTGTGGGCGACTTCGCACCTCGGCGACGACACCATCCAGCTGATCGGCACCGACCCGGCCAAGTACCCGCAGAATGCCTGGAAGGTGGTGCGCACGCTGAAGGGCCAGGGCGGCGGCTCGCTGTTCGTCAAGACGCACCCGAAGTCGGGCCACCTGTACGTCGATACCGCGCTGAACCCCGACGCCGGCGTCAGCCAGTCGGTGGTGGTGTACGACACCCAGGCGCTCGACAAGCCGCCGGTCAAGCTGCCGATCGCCGATTGGGCCGAGCTCGGCGACGGGCCCAAGCGCGTCGTCCACCCCGAGTACAACAAGGCCGGTGACGAGGTCTGGTTCTCGGTCTGGAACGGCAAGGACCAGAAGTCGGCGCTGGTGGTGGTCGACGACAAGACGCTGAAGCTGAAGACCGTGATCAAGGACCCGCGCCTGATCACGCCGACCGGCAAGTTCAACGTCTACAACACGCAGCACGACGTGTACTGAGGCCGAGGCGCGAGGGACGAGGCGCGGCGGCGAGGACGTGGTCTTTCCTCGTGCCTCGCGACTCGCCCCTCGCGCCTGTCCTGTTGTCGCGTGCGTTTGATGCCGGTCAAGGTCGCTCCCGTGGTGCCGGCGTTCAATGGCCTCGTCGGCCCACACGCTCCAGAGGGAGACTCGCCATGCGCCGCGCCGCCGGCCTGTTGATCGCCACGCTCGTCGCCTTGCCCGCCGCGGTTCACGCCGATGAAGCCGTCGCCGAGCCTCCACCCGAGCGCGCCCGCGCGCTGCGCCACCTGGTGCGGCAGGACTGCGGCTCGTGCCACGGCATGACGCTCAGGGGCGGGCTCGGTACGCCGCTGACGCCGCAGGCGCTGGCCGGCAAGCCCGAGGCGCTGCTGGTGTCGACCATTCTCGACGGCCGGCCGGGAACGGCGATGCCGCCGTGGCGCGGACAGCTCGACGAAGACGAAGCCCGCTGGATCGTGCGCCAGCTGCACCAGGGACTGCCCGAATGAAATGGACTCCGGAGAGTTTCGACCGAATGAAACCGCTCACCCGTACCCTGTTCGCCGCGGCGCTGGCCGCGGCATCGCTCGCGGCCAGCGCCGCGCCCGAGCCGCGCGGCACCGGCGACCTGGCGCTGATCGTCGAGCGCGCCACCGGCCGGCTGATCCTGGCCGAAACCAGCGGGCGCAGCGCGCTCGGGCGCATCGAAGGGCTCGGCGACCTGTCGCACGCGGCGCTGGTGTATTCGCGCGACCAGCGCTTCGCCTTCGTGTTCGGCCGCGACGGCGGACTGAGCAAGGTCGATCTGCTCGAGCGGGCGCTGGTCAAGCGCGTGGTGCAGTCGGGCAACAGCATCGGCGGTGCGATCTCGCAGGACGGCAGGCTGCTGGCGGTGGCCAACTACGAGCCGGGCGGGATCAAGGTGTTCGACACCGAGTCGCTCGAGCTGGTCGCCGACATCCCGGCCGAGTACGGCGAGGCCGGCGCGCGCTCGAAGGTGGTCGGCATCGCCGACGTGCCGGGCGTGGGCTTCATCTACAGCCTGTTCGACGCCGGCGAGATCTGGATCACCGATCTCGGCGACCCCGCGCAGCCGAAGACGCGCAGGTTCCGCGACGCCGGCGCGCAACCCTACGACGCGCTGATCTCGCCCGACGGACGCTGGTACGTCGCCGGGCTGTTCGGCGAGCCCGGACTGGCGGTGCTCGACCTGTGGCACCCCGAGGCCGGCGTGCGCAAGGTGATGCAGCACTACGCCAAGGACGACCCCAGGCTGCCCGTGTTCAAGATGCCGCACTTGCGCGGCTGGGCGCTGGCCGGGCGGCTCGCCTTCCTGCCCGGCATCGGCCGCCACGAAGTCCTGGTGCTCGACACCGACACCTGGACCGAGGTCAAGCGCATCCCGGTGCGTGGCCAGCCGGTGTTCGCGATGGCGCGTCCCGATGCGCGCGAGGTGTGGGTCAATTTCGCCCACCCCGACAACGGCGAGGTGCAGGTGATCGACGTGCCGAGCCTGGCCGTGGTCGACACGCTCGCGCCGGGGCGGGCGGTGCTGCACATGGAGTTCACGCCGCGCGGCGAGCAGGCGTGGGTGTCGGCGCGCGACGACGACCGCGTCGTGGTCTACGACACGCGCACGCGAGCGAAGCTCGTCGAGCTGCCGGCCGACAAGCCGAGCGGGATCTTCATGAGCTCGCGCGCCGGGCGGATCGGGCTTTGAGCGTGGGCAGTGGACGGAGAAGAGGAATGCGAGAATGTCCGCCGTGAACGGTGAAGCGTGCGCACGGTTTGCCCCCTTCCTCCCTTCTCCATTGCCCGGGCAGACCGATCTGCGCCTGCTCGACGCCTGCCAGCGCGGTTTCCCGCTGCACCCGGCGCCGTTCGCGGCGATCGGCGCGCGGCTGGGGGTGGCCGAAGCCGAGGTGCTGGCGCGGCTGCAGCGGCTGCACGCCGCCGGGGCGCTGAGCCGCATCGGCCCGGTGTTCGCGCCCAATCGCGTCGGCGCCAGCCTGCTCGCGGCGCTGGCGGTACCGGAAGCCGCGCTCGAGGCGGTCGCCGCGCGCGTCAGCGCGCTGCCCGAGACCAACCACAACTATGCGCGCGAGCACCGCTGGAACCTGTGGTTCGTGCTGACCGGCCCCGACCGCGGCCACCTCGACGCCGTGCTCGACCGGCTCGAAACCGACACCGGACTCGCCGCGCTGCGCCTGCCGCTCGAGCGCGAATACCGCATCGACCTGGCCTTTGCGCTGAGCGATCTCGGCCCCGGTGCCGCCGGTCCTTGTGTTCCCTCCGCCGCAGGGGGGGAGGGTGCGAACGCTCGCTTCGCGTCGATGTCGCCCGGGCGCTTCGACACCCTCGATGCCCGCACCCGCGCGCTGGTCGCCGCGGTGCAGGACGGGCTGGCGCTGGTGCCGCGGCCCTACGCGGTGCTCGCCGGGCGGCTCGGCTGGGGCGAAGCCGAAGTGCTCGCCGCGCTGTGCGCGCTGCTCGAGGCCGGCACGCTGCGCCGCTTCGGCGCCGTGGTGCGCCACCATGAGCTCGGCTTCGCCGCCAACGCGATGGTGGTCTGGGACGTGCCCGACCGTGAGGTCGACGCGCTCGGTGCACGGCTGGCGCAGGCGCCGGGGGTGACGCTGTGCTACCGCCGCCCGCGCCGGCTGCCCGACTGGCGCTACAACCTGTTCACGATGATCCACGGCCGCGACCGCGCCGCGGTGCTCGCGCAACTGGCCGCGACCGTCGCGCGCGAAGGGCTGGAGGCGATCCCGCACGCGCCGCTGTTCAGCAACCGTCGCTTCAAGCAGCGCGGCGCGCGCTTCGCCGGGCTGCGGCCCGAGGAGGGGACATGGCGCTCGATGCCTGCGACCGCCTGATCGTCAACCGCTTGCAGCGCGGCTTGCCGCTGGTCGACGAGCCGTATGCCGAAGTCGCCGCCGAGCTCGGGATCGGCGAAGCCGAGCTGCTCAGGCGGCTGCAGCGCCTGCTGGAGGCGCGCGTCCTGAGCCGCTTCGGGCCGATGTACCACGCCGAGCGCCTCGGCGGCGGCCTGACGCTGGCGGCGCTGGCGGTGCCCGAGGCCGAGCTCGAGCACGTCAGCGCGAAGCTGAACGCCTTTCCCGAGGTCGCGCACAACTACGCCCGTGCGCATCGCTACAACCTCTGGTTCGTGCTGGCGACCGAGACGCCCGGGCGCATCGCCGAGCTCATCGCCGCGATCGAGCGCGAAACCGGCTACCCGGTGCTGAACCTGCCGAAGATCGAGGAGTTCTTCGTCGGGCTGCACTTCGAGGTGTGACGCATGATCGACGCCACCGACCGCCGCCTGATCCTCGCCACCCAGGCCGGGCTGGCGCTGGTGCCGCGGCCGTACCACGCGCTCGCCGAGCAGCTCGGGCTGAGCGTCGAGGAGGTCAAGGCCCGCCTCGCGGCAATGCTCGAGCGCGGCATCATCCGCCGCATCGCCGCGGTGCCCAACCACTACGCGCTCGGCTACACCGCCAACGGCATGAGCGTCTGGGACGTGCCCGACGAGCGCATCCGCGCCTGCGGCGAAGCGCTCGGTGCGCTGGCCTGCGTCAGCCACTGCTACCATCGCCCGCGCCGCCTGCCCGAGTGGCGCTACAACCTGTTCGCGATGGTCCACGGCCGCTCGCGGGCCGAGGTCGAAGCGCAGGTCGCCGCGATCGCGGCGCTGCTCGGTGCCGACGACCGCGGTCACGCGATCCTGTACAGCACGCGCATCCTGAAGAAGACCGGCCTGCGGCTCGCCGGGGGCTGAAACCGGCCCGGCTTGCCCGAGATCAAGTCCGCCGCCGCCGTCCGGCGCGACACTGCGGGCATCGTCATTGGCGGGGGAGACGTGCGATGTTCCGCATCAGCCACTTCATGCAGATGCTGCGCCGTCCGGCGGTGCCGGCGGCTCCGGCGCGACGGCCGAGCGGGCCGGTCGTGATCTGGAACCTGGTGCGGCGCTGCAACCTGACCTGCCGGCACTGCTACTCGATCTCGGCCGACATCGACTTCCCCGGCGAGCTGTCGACCGCCGAGGCGCTGGCGGTGCTCGACGACCTGGCCGCGATGCGCGTGCCGGCGCTGATCCTGTCGGGCGGCGAGCCGCTGCTGCGCCCGGACCTGCCCGAACTCGCCGCGCGCGCCAAGGCGCTCGGGCTGTACCTCGGGCTGTCGACCAACGGGACCTTGATCGACGCCACCGGCATCGATGCGATCGCCGCCGTCGGCTACGACTACGTCGGCATCTCGATCGACGGGCTGCGCGAGGCGCACGACCGCTTCCGCCGCATGGAAGGCGCCTTCGACCGCTCGCTGGCGGCGGTGCGGCTGTGCCGCAGCCGCGGCATCAAGGTGGGGCTGCGCTTCACGCTGACGCGCGACAACGCCGACGAGCTGCCCGCGCTGCTGGAGCTGATGCGCGCCGAGGGTGTCGACAAGTTCTACCTCTCGCACCTGAACTACGCCGGCCGCGGCGCGCGCAACCGCCGCGACGATGCCGCGCACCGGCTGACGCGCGCGGCGATGGACCTGCTGTTCGATACCGCCTGGGCCGACCTGGACAGCGGGCGCGAATACGTCAGCGGCAACAACGATGCCGACGGTCCGTACCTGCTCGCCTGGGCCGAGGCGCGCGGCTTCGATACCGCCGGCCTGCGTACGGCGCTCGAGCGCTGGGGCGGCAATTCCACCGGCGTCGGCATCGCCAACATCGACAACGTCGGCGACGTTCACCCCGACACCTACTGGTGGGGCTGGCGCCTCGGTAACGTCCGCGAGCGGCCGTTCTCGGCGATCTGGACCGAGGCGGACGACCCGCTGATGCGGGGCCTGCGCGCCAGTCCGCGGCCGCTGAAGGGGCGCTGCGGCGTCTGCCGCCACCGTGCGCTCTGCAACGGCAACACGCGCGTGCGCGCCTGGCAGACCACCGGCGATCCCTGGGCCGAAGACCCCGGCTGCTACCTGTCGGATGCCGAGATCGGTCTGCCCGAAGGCTTCGTCGCCGAGCCGCCGCAGCCCTGGCAGGCGGCCGAGCCGGTGCGCTTCGACCCGGCGCGGCGGCGCAAGGCCGCCGAGGGCGAGGTGTGGCTGGTCGGTGCCGGCCCCGGCGACGCCGAGCTGCTGACGCTGAAGGCGGCGCGGCGCCTCGCCGAGGCCGAGGTAATCGTCTACGACCGGCTGGTGTCGGACGAGGTGCTCGCGCACGCCCGGCCGAGCGCCGAGCGGATCTACGTCGGCAAGGCCGACGGCCGGCACACGCTGCCGCAGGCCGAGATCAACCGCCTGCTCGTGCGCCTGGCGCGCCAGGGCAGGAAAGTGCTGCGGCTCAAGGGCGGCGATCCGCTGATCTTCGGCCGCGGCGGCGAAGAGCTCGAGGCGCTGCGCGCCGCCGGCATCCGCTACGAGGTGGTGCCGGGCATCACCTCGGCGGCCGGGTGCGCCGCCTACGCCGGCATCCCCTTGACGCACCGCGATCACGCGCAGGCGCTCGGCTTCGTCACCGGCCACCGCCAGGACGGCGGTCCCGAGCCCGACTGGGACGCGCTCGCGCGCCCCGGGCAGACGCTGGTGTTCTACATGGGCTTGCACAACGCCGCCGAGCTCGCCGCGCGGCTGCTCGCACACGGCTGCGCGCCCGGTACGCCGGCGGCGCTGATCGAGCGTGGCACCACGCCGCGCCAGCGCGTGGCGCTCGGCACGCTCGCCGGTCTGCCCGAGCTCGCGCGCGATGCCGAGCCGCCGGCGCTGATCGTGATCGGCGCCGTCGCGGCGCTGCACGCGCGGCTGGCATGGTTCGAGCCCACCCCGTCGCTGCCCCTGGCAGGGGAGGGGGGCGCGTAGGCAGGGGCCGGTCAGCCGCCGCCCGCCCACCCCGGCCACCCGGCGAAGCGCGTGCGCAGGAAGTCGACGAAGGCGCGGGTCTTGGCCGGCAGCCGGTGCGCGTGCGGATAGAGCGCGTAGACGCCGATCCGTTCGCGGCACCAGTCGGCGAGCACTTGTACCAGGCGGCCGCCGGCGAGGTCGTCGCGGACCATGAACTCGGGCGACAGGACCAGCCCCAGTCCGGCGCGCGCGGCGTTGCGCAGGGCCAAGCCGTTGCTGGCGCGCAGGTTGCCGCTCACGCGCACCGTGCGCGGTCCGTCCGGGCCGAACAACTGCCACTCGTCGCTGCGCTCGCGTGCGTAGCGGTAGGTCAGGCAGTTGTGCGCACGCAGCTGGTCCGGGTGCTCGGGCGTGCCGTGGCGCGCGAGGTAGGCCGGCGCGCCGCACACCACCAGCCACATCGTCGCGATGCGGCTCGCCACCAGGCTGGAGTCGGCCAGCGTGCCGATGCGGATGGTCAGGTCGAAGCCGCCCTCGACCGGGTCGAGGAAGCGGTCGTCCATGTGCATGTCGACGCTGACTTCGGGGTGGTCGGCGAGAAAGTCGGCGAGCAGCGGCGCGATGAACAGCTCGCCGAAGGTGACCGGCACGTTGAGCTTCAGCACGCCGCGCGGGCGCTCGCCGAGCGCGCCGACGCGCTGCTCGGCTTCGTCGAGCGTGTCGCGGATGGCGCTGCAGTAGCCGTAGTAGACTTCGCCCGATTCGGTCAGGCTCAGCTTGCGCGTGGTGCGGTTCAGGAGCCGCACGCCGAGGCGCTCCTCGAGCGCCGCGATGCGCTTGCTGACCAGCGAGCGCGAAGTCTCGAGCTCTTCGGCTGCGAGCGTGAAGCTGCCGAGCTCGACCACTCGCGCGAAAAGCAATACGTCATCCAGGCTGGCCATGAGTTCCGCGGAATTGTCGAGTTCGGGGAAACAATCCTGTCACGCCAGGGGCACTGATCGCCAGCGCTGCGCGTGCTAGCTTTGTCCTTTCGACGGACACGGGAGAGCCGCGACGATGTGGCGCAATTCGACCGACAACTACGGCCTGGCCGCGCGGCTGCTGCACTGGACGATCGCGCTGGCGATGGCCGCGCTGTTCGCGCTCGGCTGGTACATCACCACACTCGACTACTACGACCCCGGCTACAAGTGGACCGCCGACCTGCACCGCTCGTGCGGCGTGCTGGTGTTCGTGCTGGCGCTGGCACGCATCGCCTGGGCGCTCGCCGACCGCAAGCCGGCGCTCGCCGCGACGCTGAAGCCCTGGGAGCGTGTCGGTGCCCGGGCCGGCCACGGCCTGCTGTACCTGATGACGCTCGCGATCCCGTTCAGCGGCTACCTGCTGTCGACCGCCGACGGCCACGCCGTCGGCGTGTTCGGGCTGTTCGAGATCCCGGCCTTGCTGCCGTCGAGCAAGGCGCTGCAGGAAGCCACCAAGCTGATCCACTACCTGCTCGCCTTCGGCACCGCCTGGCTGGTGCTGGTGCATGCCCTGGCGGCGCTCAAGCACCAGTTCGTCGACCGCGACGGCACGCTCGGACGTATGCTCGGGCGGCTGCCGCACGCGGAATGAGTGCTGCTCACGAGAGCACTCTTGCGCAGTACGCAGTACCCACCCTTCGACCCCCTCAGGAGATCGCCATGCTCAAGCCCCTGCTGAAACCCGCCCTGATCGCACTGTCGCTGGCCGCGCTGCCGGCTGCGCACGCCGCGGTCGAGAACTACAAGGTCGACCCCCGCCACTCGTACGTGGTGTTCGAGATCTCGCATCTCGGCTTCAGCACGATGCAGGGGCGCTTCAACGAGCTGGGCGGCAAGTTCAGCTACGACAAGGACAACCCCTCGGCCTCGAAGATCGAGATGCTGGTCAAGACCGACAGCGTCGACACCAACGACGCCGAGCGCAACGGCCACTTGCGCGGCGAGAAATACCTGAACACCGAGCAGAACCCCGAGGCGCGCTTCGTCAGCACCAAGTTCACCGACAACGGCAACGGCAAGGCGGCGCTGGAAGGCAATCTGACGCTGAACGGCGTGACCAGACCGATCACCGTCGCGGTCGATTTCATCGGTGCCGGCGACGATCCGTGGGGCGACTACCGCCGCGGCTACGTCGGCACGACCAAGATCGACCGTACCCAGTTCGGCATGGCGTCCAACCTGCCCAAGGCCGACGAAGTGATGCTGAAGTTCGTGATCGAGGGCATCCGCGAGAAGTGATCGGCACCGGGCCGCACTGCCCTCGGCCTCGGCACGGAAAGGCCCGCCGTCGGCGGGCTTTTTTCGTTCGGGCCGCGTCGCGGCTATGCTGTGCACCTTCATCATCCCGGAGGTCCACATGCCGCGCCCGTCGATGTCCGCGATCCTGCTTGCCGCCACCGGGCTGTTCGCCGCCTGCCAGACGGCACCGGTGGCGATGGCGCCCGCGGCCGAAGCGGCGCGGCCCGCGCCGCGCGACTTCGCCGCCTGGTTGCGTGAAGCGGGGCGCGAAGCCGAAGCGGCCGGGGTATCGCCCGCGACCGTGCGCCGCGCGCTGCCCACGGTGCGGCAGGTGCCGCGCGTGCTCGAGCTCGAC
The DNA here is from genome assembly GCA_039807445.1 of Candidatus Competibacteraceae bacterium. Classification (GTDB taxonomy): domain Bacteria; phylum Pseudomonadota; class Gammaproteobacteria; order Competibacterales; family Competibacteraceae; genus JBDHRG01. Next base: position 740 of record JBDHRG010000135.1, on the reverse strand, counting down.
GCGCGCCAACCGGAGTTCGCCAGGCCGATCTGGGAGTACCTGGCCGGCGCGATCAGCGCTGCGCGCGTGCAGCGCGGTCGGGTCTTGCGTGCGCAGCACGCCGCGCTGCTGGCGCGGCTCGAGGTCGAGTACGGCGTGCCGGGTGAAGCGGTGGTGGCGATCTGGGGCATGGAAACCGATTACGGCCGCGTGCTCGGCGACTTCCGCGTGCTCGATGTGGTCGCCACCCTCGGCTTCGACGGCCGCCGCGCCGAGCGCTACCGCGCCGAGTTCGTCGATGCGCTGCGCCTGCTCGACGCGGGCGATGTCGTGCCCGGCCAGTTGCGCGGCTCCTGGGCCGGTGCGATGGGGCAGACGCAGTTCATGCCGAGCACCTTCGTGCGCCATGCGGTCGACGCCGACGGCGACGGTCGCCGCGACCTGTGGGCCAGCACCGCCGATGCGCTGGCTTCGAGCGCCAACTTCCTGGCACGCGCGGGCTGGCCGCGCGGCGAACCCTGGGGGCTGGAGGTGCGGCTGCCGGCCGGCTTCGACTGGGCGGCGGTCGACTTCGAGCGGCCGCGGCCCTATGCCGAGTGGGCGGCGCTCGGCGTGACCGCCGCCGCTGGTGCGCTGCCGGCGACGGGGCAGGCGACGCTGCTGGCGCCTGCCGGGCACCGCGGGCCGGTGTTCCTGGCCGGCGACGGCTTCCGCGCGCTGCTGAAGTACAACACCTCGACCGCATACGCGCTGGCGGTCGC
>JBDHRG010000134.1:0-10348 GCA_039807445.1 Candidatus Competibacteraceae bacterium | reverse complement strand
TGGTGATCGCGGCCACTCCTGATGGCAACGGTCACGGCTTTCCCCGTCGGCTCCGACCGGGGTAGGTGGAGCCGAGCTAACTCACTCGGACATGAAATCCGGATCGAGCGCCTGTTCGATGCTGTACGGACAGGTGTCGGGGAACATGCGCTCGTCGAGGTCGGTTTCCCGCGCAGCCATCAGACGCGCGTCGCCGTAAGCGTCGACGAAGGCTTCGTCGAGCTCGGACTCGAGACTCGGGTTCTTGCGCAGCAGACGTTCGAGACGCCGGCGCTGCTGGGCGGCGGTCGGCTTCTCGAGCGTGAGATCACATCGACGTGGCACACGAAGGTGCCTCCTCTGCCCCGAGCGGGCCGGACTGTTCGGCCGGGAGGCCGAGGCGGATCAGTGCTCCGCGGCGGTCACTCGGGCCAGAAGTCGGCACCAGTGGCCTGCTCCCAGGTGTAGGGGCAGGCGTCGGGAAAGGTGGATTCCGGCAAGCCGGTTTCGCCGTGCGCTTCGAGCCGCGCGATGTCGTAGGCGTCGGCGAGCAGCTCGTCGAGCTCGCCCTTCAGGCTCGGGTTCCGGCGCAGCAGCGTGGCGACATCCTTGCGCTGCACCTTGATCGTCGCTTCCCAGCGCGCGCAGCGCCGCCCGGGCTGGAATTCCCACTCGAGCAGGTGCATCAGCAGCACGCGCAAGCGGTTCTCCATCTCGCGCCGCTCGCTTCGGCCCATGGCTTCCAGCTCCTCGATCAAGTGTTCCACGTCCAGCGCGCTCAGCTTGCCGGCGCGCAGCAGCGCGGCCTGTTCCAGCGCCCAGGCGTAGAAATCGGACTCGTGGGTCGTGTTCATGTCGGCCCCTCGATGGGTGGCTCGTGCTCGCCATGCAGTGTACGCCTCCAGGCGGTGGGAGCCGAACACGGGCGGATGCCCTCAGCTGCGGGGCCGAAGCATCCGCCGCAACACGCTGCCCGCCTGCACGTCGAGCACCTGCTACGCAGGAGCCGTCCCCACCGGCGCAGGGGAGGGCGCTGCTCCACTGAATTCAAGCCGTGGCGTATCCGCAATGAAAAAGGCCGGGGTTTCCCCCGGCCTTTTGGCTGTCGACCAAGGATTGCTCAGGCATGCGCCGCCTGCGGTTGCGGCGTGTCGCGCAGCGCCGGCAGGGTTTCGCCTTCCTTGACTTCTTCCTTGCCGGTCAGCAGGCGCAGCCCGGCGCGGTAGCAGACGGCGGCCGAGGCCGGGTCGTTGAGCTGTTCGAGCAGCTCGCCGAGCTCCTGGTAGGCGTCGGGCAGCGGCTGCTGGCGCAGGCTGCGCTCGAGGTGTTCGCGCGCCTTGGCCGGCTGGTGCGCGCGCACCGCGAGGCGCCCCAGCGTCAGCAGCAGGTAGGGGTCGTCGGCGTGCGCCGACAGCCAGCCCTCGGCGGTGCGCAGCTGCGCCAGCGGATCGCCGCGGCCGAGCTGGCCGAAGGCGACCACCAGCGCGTGGCTCCAGCGGCTGCCGATCGCCTCGCGCAGCAGCTTCTCGGCCTGGTCGGCGGCGCTGTGCTCGCGCAGGTGGCCGACGTAGTCGATCAGCAGCGTCTCGTCCGCGCGCAGCGCCTTGGGCACCCCGGCCCAGGCTTCCTGCAGCTGCGCCAGCGTGCCGCTGCGCGCCAGCGCCGCCAGGCGCTCGCGGTGCACGGACAGCTGGCTGTCGCGGAAGCCGGATTCGTCGAGCGCCTTGCGCTTGCGCAGCTCGGGCAGCAGCGCCAGCGCCTGGCTCCAGTCGCCGAGGCGGCTGGCGGCTTCGAGCTGCAGCTCGAGCACGCGCGGGTGCTTGGGCACCAGGCGCTCGACGCGGTGCAGCTCGTCGCGCGCCTTGGCAGCTTCGTCGTCTTCGAGCAGCAGCTCGGCACGGGTGATGCCGACCAGCGCGACGCTGTCGCGCGGCAACTCTGCCGCGGCAGCGAGGTACTTGTCGCGGCGTTCGGCGGCTGCCTGGCGCTGTGCGGCGCGCGCGGCGCCGGCCCAGTACAGCGCCGGTGCCTCGGCCAGCGCCGCGCCGCGGGTCAGCGCCGTCTCGGCTGTGGCCCAGCGGCCTTCGGCCAGGGCGCGCATGCCCTGATCGAGCAGCTTCTGCGCCTTGCGCGCGCGGCGACGCTGGGATGTCTGCTTCAGCGTGCGCGGCATGCGGTACAGGCGGGTCAGCCAGCGGATCGCCTTGTACAGCACGAAGAAGCCGACCAGCGCGATCACGATCAGCGCGGCGACGCTGGTTTCGATCGTCCAGTCGCCGACGGTCAGCAGCACGTAGCCGGGGTCTTCGCGCAGCAACTGGCCGATGCCGACCGCCGCGAACAGCGCGACGAGGATGCCGATCAAGAGCTTCATGGCTTGGCCTCCTCGGTCGCGACGGCCGAGCGCACCGGCTGGCGGCGGGCGAGCACGTCTTCGAACGCCTTGGTGGTGCCGCTGAGGTCGGGCAGGTAGGGGTTCAATTGCACCGCGGCCAGACCGTCGAGCTCCTTGGCGAAGGCGGAGGTCGCGGCATCCTTGGCATCGAAGTAGTTGCCGAGCCAGGCGCGCGCCTGCTGCACGCCCTGCTGGTAGGCGACGGCGTCGTTGCCGAGCAGCGCCAGGCGCAGCGACTCGAGCGTCAGGCGCAGGTTCTGGTGCAGGAAGTAGGCTTCCTTGGGCGCCATCATCGGCGCCGAGGCGGTGCGCTCGTTGCGGATCACGACGATGTCCTTGATCTGGTCCCAGGCGGTCGCGGCGAAGCGCTCGTACCAGGGCGCTTCGCCGGCCGGGACGGTGCCCTCGATCTGCGGGCGGACCTTGGCCTTGAGCGTGTCGATCTCGATCTCGGGCTTGATCTTCAGCCCGTCGACCTTGGCCTCGAGCTCGATCACGCGGGCGCTGATCGCGCCGGTGTCGGGCAGCTGCACGCCGCGCACCGCGGCGACGTTCTCGGCCAGCATGCGGCTGACCGAGGCGAAGGCGAGCTCGTTGACCGCGTTCAGGCGGCGCTCGGCGAGCTCGAGCGCCTGCAGCGCGGCGAGCGGCTCGCGCTCGAGGTGCAGCTTGTGGTCGGCGAGGCGCAGCAGGTAGCCGACCTCGGACAGCGCCAGCGCATTGACGTCGCCCTTGGCGGCGGCGGTCTTGGCCGCTTCGACTTCGGCGATCAAGCCCCGCTGGCCGAGCTGCAGGCTGTCGAGCTTGTCTTGCGCGCCGGCGAGCGCGGCCTCCTGCACCTGCTTGGCCTGCGCGAGCTGTGCGTCGAGCTGCTTGCGCGCGTCGGCGAGCGCAGCCTTCAGCGCCTGCACTTCGGCGGTTTGCTGCTGCGCAGCCTTGCCGAGCGCCTCTTGCACGCGCGCGTCGATCGCCGCCGAGCTGGCGGCGAGCTGCTGGCCGGCCTGCTGCCACTGGTAGCCGGCATAGCCTGCGCCGCCGGCGGCGGCGAGCGCGACCACCAGCGCCAGCGTCGCCATGCCGTTCTTGGCCGGCTGCGCCGGGGGCCGGGTGGCGGCCGGGGTTGCCGGTGCGGCGGGCTTGGGCGGCTCCGCCTTCGGCGGCTCGGCCTTCGCCCCGGGCGGGGCGGCCGCCGGCTCGGGCGGCTTGGTGCCGGCGGCTTCGGGCCTGGGTGCGTCGGGCTTGGGCGGCTCGAGTTTCACGGCTTCGGGCTTGGCCGGCTCGACCGTGACCGCCGCCTTGGCGGCGTCCGGTGTGGCGGCGGGCCTGGCTTGCGCGGGCGCCGGCTGGTCGGCACCGTTGACCGGCTTGGCCGGCTCGCCGCCGTTGGCGGCCGCCGGGCGGACCTCGACGGCCGGCGGCTTGGACTGGTTGGGCTTGTTGCCGTTGTCGCGCTTCTTGTCCGTCATCAGCGGATCCCCAGGGGTTGCGTTCTGTTTGCCTTCCATGCCGTCAGCGCGGCGACGACGGCTTCGTCGCCGGCCTCCGCGGAAAGCAGGGGCGGGTGGCGGAAGCCGAGGCTGCGCGCCAGCGCCGCGCCGCGCGGGCTGACCACCAGCAGCGGCGTGTCGAGCAGGCATTGTCGCCCAGCCTCGCCGACCAGATCAAAGAGCTTGGCGAGCGTGTCGTTGCTGGTCGCGACCACGACGTCGACCGCGCCGCGCGCCAGGCGCTCGAGCAGCGGCGCCGGATCGGCCGCGGACCGGGCGCGACGGTAGGCGATGGCGTGGATCACCTCGGCGCCGCGGGCGGCCAGCGTCGCGGCGAGCAGCTCGCGCCCGCCCTCGCCGCGTACCAGCAGCACGCGCGTGCCGGCCAGCAACGCGAGCGCGGGCAAGGCCAGCAGGTCTTCGCTGCGGTCGCCGGTTGCGGGCACCAGCGTCGCGGTGATGCCGTGGCGCGCCAGCGCGCGCGCGCTGGCGCGGCCGATCGCGGCGACTGCGGTGCCCGGCGGCAGGCCGCCGCGCGCGGCGATGCACTCGGCGGCGCCGTCGACGGCGTTGGCGCTGGTGAAGATCGCGAGCGCGCACTCGGGCAGCCGCGCCAGCGCCGCCTCCAGCGCGCCCGCGTCGCGCGGCGGCAGGATCTCGAGGATCGGGAAGCGGATCGGGCAGCCACCGAGCGCCGCGATCCGCGCGCACAAGCCCTCGGCCTGGTGCGCCGGGCGTGTCACCAGAACGCGCAAGCCCTCGAGCGCTGCCGCCATCTCCGGCTCAGCCGAGCACGCGGGCCAGGATCTCGCGCGCACCGCGCGCGAGCAACTCGTCGGCGAGCCGCAAGCCGAGCGCTTCGGCCTCCGCGGCCGGGCCGCGGATCTCGCCCTCGATCAGCCGGCTGCCGTCGGGCTCGCCGACCAGCGCACGCAGCCACAGCTGCTCGCCTTCGAGCAGCGCGTGGCCGGCGATCGGCACCTGGCAGCCGCCTTGCAGGCGCGCGTTCAGCGCGCGTTCGGCGCGCAGGCGCACGTGCGTCGCCGGGTCGTCGAGCACGCGGATCAAGTCCAGCACCGCGGGATCGCCTTCGCGGCACTCGATGCCGATCGCGCCCTGGCCCATCGCCGGCAGGCTCGTCTCGGGCTCGAGCACGCAGGCGATGCGCGCTTCGAGCCCCAGGCGCTTGAGCCCGGCGGCGGCGAGGATGATGGCGTCGTACTCGCCGGCATCGAGCTTGGCCAGGCGCGTGCCGACGTTGCCGCGCAGGCTGAGGATTTCGATGGCCGGGTAGCGTGCGGCGAGCTGGCAGGCGCGGCGCAGGCTCGAGGTGCCGACGCGCGCCCCGGCGGGCAGCTCGTCGGGGTGTGCGTAGCGGCTGCAGACGAAGGCGTCGCGCGGGTCTTCGCGCTCGAGGATCACCGGCAGGCACAGCCCGGCCGGGAATTCGACCGGCACATCCTTCATCGAGTGCACGGCGATGTCGGCCGCGCCTTCCAGCAGCGCCTGCTCGAGCTCCTTGACGAACAGTCCCTTGCCGCCGACCTTGGCCAGCGGCGCGTCGAGGATCCTGTCGCCCTTGGTGCTGATGCCGACCAGTTCGACCGCGAGCTCCGGGTGCGCGGCGCGCAGGCGCGCGGCGACGTGCTCGGCTTGCCACAGGGCGAGCGGGCTCTTGCGGGTGGCGATGCGGAGGGTCATCGGGCTCATGGCGTCTCGCGGCGCAAATGCGGCGAGATTATCCCAGCGGGGGGGCGCTGTCATTAGACCCAGGTCAAGATTGGTGATGGGGAATGAGCGATGGGGAATGGGTGATAATCCCCCATCGCCGATCACCCATCACTCGTTACCCGGCATGACCGACCCTCGCACCGAACCCCGCCGCGGCGAGCGCGGCGGGCCGCGCTTCGATCCGCGCTGGCTCGCCCTGCGCCACTGGGGCGGCTGGCTCGCCGCCGGGCTCGCCTGGGCGCTGTACCGCGCGCCGCGCGGTTTTCGCGACGGCTGCGCGCGGGCGCTGGCCGCACTCGGCTGGAAGCTGCTGCGGCGCCAGCGCCGCATCGCCGACATCAACCTGAGCCACTGTTTCCCGGCGATGGACGCTGCCGAGCGCGAGGCGCTGATCCGCGCGCACTTCCGCCTCGCGCTGCGAACCATGTTCGACTACGGCTTGCTGTGGTTCGGCTCGGCCGAGGCGATCCTGGCGCGCGTGCGCTTCCACGGCGAAGAACATCTGGCGCGGGCGCAGGCCGATGGCAAGCGCGTGATCCTGCTGGCGGCGCATGCGGCGGCGCTCGACTTCGGCATCTGCGCCTTCGGCGTCGAGCACCGTGCGCTGGGGCCGTACAAGGCGCTCGAGCACCCGGTGATCGACTGGCTGATCGCGCGCGCGCGCACGCGCTTCCGCGGCACGGTGTTCGAGCGCGACGAGGGCATCCGCCCGGTGGTGCGCGGCTTCCGCGACGGACAGATCCTGGTCTATCTCGCCGACGAAGACCTCGGCCGCGAAAGCGCGGTGTTCGTCCCCTTCTTCGCCGAGTCCAAGGCGACGCTGACCACGCTCGGTCGGCTGGCGCGGCTCGGCGATGCGGTGGTGATCCCCTCGATCACGCGCTTCGACCCCGCCAGTGGTGGCTACGACTGCATCTACGCGCCGCCGCTGGCCGGCTTCCCGAGCGGCGAGCCCGAGCGCGACGCGCGCGCGATGAATGCCGCGGTCGAAGACTTGATCCGCCCCGACCCGGTGCAATACCTGTGGACGCTGCGCCTGTTCAAGACCCGGCCGAAGGGCGAGAAGCGGTTCTACTGATGCGGGCTCCAACACAATGATCGCCTGCGGCCGCCCGGCCTCCCGTCTTTTTCCGGCGTGCCTTGCGCGGCCGGTGCGCTCGTCTTAAGTTGCGTCAACGGCTTTCCCTCCCGCCCGGTGCAGTCCATGAGCAGAACCCGCCACGCCCTCGCCCTGTCGCTCGGCTTCGCCGTGTTCGGCGCCGCCTTCGCCGCCGACAAACCCGCCGAGCCGCCGCAGACGTTGCCGCTCGACGAACTGCGCACGCTGACCGAGGTGCTCGAGCGCGTCAAGCAGGACTACGTCGAGCGCGTCGACGACAAGCGGCTGCTCGAGAGCGCGGTGCGCGGTATGCTGAGCGGGCTCGATCCGCACTCGGCCTACCTCGACAAGGAGTCGTACCGCGACCTGCAGGTCGGCACCAGCGGCGAGTTCGGCGGGCTGGGCATCGAGGTCGGCCAGGAGGACGGTTTCATCAAGGTGATCTCGCCGATCGACGACACCCCGGCGGCGCGCGCCGGCGTCAAGGCCGGCGACCTGATCATCCGCATCGACGACACCCCGACCAAGGGGCTGAACCTCAACGATGCGGTCAAGCTGCTGCGCGGGCCGGCCGGCTCGATGATCGAGCTGACCATCGTCCGCGCCGGACAGGAGGCGCCGCTGAAGATCAGCGTCACGCGCGACATCATCCAGGTGAAGAGCATCAAGAGTCGCACGCTCGAACCGGGTTTCGGCTACCTGCGCATCACCCAGTTCCAGGCACGCACCGGCGCCAATCTGCGCGATGCGCTCGCCGAGCTGAAGAAGGCCGGCGGCGGCAGCCTGCGGGGGCTGGTGCTCGATCTGCGCAATAACCCGGGCGGGGTGCTCAGCGGCGCGGTCGAGGTCTCCGATGCCTTCCTCGACAGCGGGCTGATCGTCTACACCGAAGGCCGCGATCCGGCTTCGCGCCAGGAATTCAAGGCCGGCACCGGCGACCTGCTCGACGGTGCACCGCTGGTGGTGCTGGTCAACGGCGGCTCGGCCTCGGCGTCCGAAATCGTCGCCGGCGCGCTGCAAGACCAGAAGCGCGCCGTGATCATGGGCGATCGCACTTTCGGCAAGGGCTCGGTGCAGACCATCATGCCGCTGCCGAACGGTACCGCGGTCAAGCTGACCACCGCGCGCTACTTCACCCCCGGTGGACGCTCGATCCAGGCCGAAGGCATCGAGCCCGACATCAAGCTCGACCACCTGAAGCTGGCCGAGCTCGACGATCCGCTGGCGCCGGTCAAGGAAGCCGATCTCAGCGGCCACCTCGGCAACCCCAACGGTACCGGCGAAGCCAAACCCAAGCCCGGACAGCCGGCCGAACCGGCGCTGGCCAAGACCGACTACCCGCTGAACGAGGCGCTGAACCTGCTCAAGGGCCTGGACCTGATGCGCAGCCGCGCACCGGCTCCCGCAGCCCCGGCCAAGCCGCCGCAGGGCTGAGCAAGACAGGCACGAGGCACGAGGCGCGAGGCACGGCGAGGATGTCGCCTTTACTCGTACCTCGCAACTCGCTCCTCGTGCCTGTTCTATCGCCTCGCGCCTGGCCGGTTCACACTCGTTGACGTTTGGGGGCTGTTCGGTCGCACCGGAACTGTGGTCGTATACGTCCCAAGGCCATTGCGCGCAGCGGGACGGGATGCCGCTTGCGGACCCCGCCGTGGTCGGAGGGAACGAACAAGAAACGGGTCCGGCAATCACCACGTTTGAACGCCGGCGGCTCCGCGAGGATCCGCCGGCGTTTTGCATTGGCAGCCGCCCGAAAGCCGGCGCGGGATTACACCTCGCCTTCGCCGGCCGGCGGCAGCAGGCGCGGGCGGCGGCCCTGGTCGAGTGCGACGAAGGCGAAGTCCGCCTCGGTGACGCGGATCCGCTCGTCGCCGTCGCGGCTGCGCCGCCAGGCTTCGACGTGGATCGTCATCGAGGTACGCCCGATCTTGGTGAGCGTGGCGTAGAGGCTGACCTCGTCGCCGACGTAGACCGGGCTGTGGAACGTGATCCGGTCGACCGACACCGTGACGCAGCGCCCGCGCGCGCGGCGCGCGGCGACGTTGCCGGCGGCCAGGTCCATCTGCGCCATCAGCCAGCCACCGAAGATGTCGCCGGCCGGGTTGGCGTCGGCGGGCATCGCGATGGTGCGGATGGCGGGTTCGCCCTGGGGCTGGCTGGCGGGCTCGGACATCTGGGGTGTTTCCTCGGGCTGGGACGGCCGGCAGCGCCGGCTCGTGCTGTCCCGGGTTCGACCGCCGGTTCTGGGGGCTCGGGGCGGTACCACCGCCCTCGACCCCGAACCCTATCAGTTGTAGCCGAGCACCGCGATGGGCTCGAGCGCGTCGTCGTCGAACACCGGGGCGACGGTCGGCGCCGGGAGCGCGGCGTCAGGACGCGAAGCGCAGCGCCGAGGCCGGGGCGCGGGTGTCCATGTTGCGGCCGCGGTTGAGGTGGTCGTCGATCTCGGCGGCGCAGCCGATCATGCGTCCGTAGAGGAAGATCGTGAACGCGGCGGTTTCCAGCTCGTGCTCGCCGAAGTCGCCGGCGCGGTAGCGCGGCCACAGCATCTTCAGCAGCAGCGCGCCGATCACCGCGTCGATGTTGACGCAGAACACGTTGCGGGTGACGCCGGCCTCGAACAGCGCACGCGTGAGCGCGTGGTAGTACTCGTGGAACACGTTGTACTCGCCGCGCGCCCTGAACAGCTCGGCGAGGAAGGCCTCGCGCGGGTCCTTGTTGACCGGCTTGTCCTTGAACACCGGGTGGTTGATGCCGGCGATCGCGCGGCGCTCGCCACCGACTTCCCTGGCCGCGTCCTTCTCGCGCTGGTAGCGCTGCGCGTAGGCTTCGGCCATCGCTTGCAGGTCGAGGCCGTGCGCGGGGTCGCCGGGCTCGGCGAGCGCGCTGTCGCGGAACTGCTCGACCAAGAAGGTGATGCCCTCGTAGCCGGCGCCGCCGTGCGAATAGCCGGTGTGGGTCAGGAAGCCCGCCATCGCCTTGTTGAGCTGCACGCGCTCGGGCGTCTGCGGGCCGTCGGCGGAAACCGCGCCCTTGGCGCCCTGCGCCGAGATGCTCCCCGGGCCGTTGGAGAGCAGGATGCCGACCAGCACCTGGAAGGCGAACAGGCGTTCGGGGTCGGCCTTCTCGCCGAGCAGCGTCAGATAGGCGATCTCGGTCGCCGACCACGCGGCGAGCAGTTCGGCGTTGGGTACGCCGCAGAAGTGCGTCGCTTCGTGGCGGCGGCCGTCGACCGAGGCGCCGATCAGCGCACCGTACAGCTTCAGGTACCAGGGCAGACTGCGCACGGTCTCCAGCGAGACGCGCTTGCGCATCAGCGGCCCCCAGGCCAGCGTCGCGCAGATCGCCGCGAGCACGGCGTCGGCGCTCGGGTGGCCGCCGAGGCGGCGCAGGAACTCGAGGAATACCGACCGTGCCCCGCGGGCGTCGAGCGCGGCCATCAGCGTCTCGCTTCGGGGATCGGAGCGCTCGGCCAGCAGGCGCGCGCGCGTGGCAGCGTCGACCGTGAGCGTGCCGAGGTCGAAGTCCCGGTCGCGGGCGTCGCGCAAGCCCGAGTGGGCGAACAGCCCGATCAGCGCGTCGAGCGCGGCGCGCGCGCCCTCGGCGCGCCGGGGGCCGAGCAGGCTGGCGGCGGCGGCGAGCACCGCGTTGGGGGCG
>JBDHRG010000133.1:0-10394 GCA_039807445.1 Candidatus Competibacteraceae bacterium | reverse complement strand
GCGACCGCGCGGCAGCGCCTGCGCGAGCTGCGCGGTGTCGCCCCGGACCTCGAGCCCGGCGACCGCCGGCACCATCAGCAAGTCCAGCGCCTGCGCCAGGCGGTACGGCAGCTCGCCGCCGCCGGCGCCGTGCTCGGCGGCGGTGCCGGCCAGCACCAGTGCGGGCTTCAGCGCGCGCAGGTGCCCGACCAGCGCCGGAACGATGTCGGCGCCCGGCGCGGTGCGCAACACCGTGAGCCGCGCCACGCCCATGCCGAGGTAGTCGCGCAGCGCCGGCTCGTCGGCATGGCCGGCGTGGATCAGGTGGACGTTCGCGCCGGGCAGGCGCAGCGCGAGCTCGACCGCACGCGCATCGAGCGCGGCGCGGCGGGCGCGGTCGGAGGCCGGGTGGCGGCCGACCGAGACGAGGACGGCGACTTCGAGACTCATCAACGCAGCTCCTGCAGCAGTTTGGTCAGCGCCGGCATCACGCGCTGGGCATCCTGGACGACCGCCAGGTCGGCGCGCTTGACCATCTCGGCGTGCAGATCGGTGTTGACCGCGATCACGCGCTCGCAGCGGGTGATGCCCTGCAAGTGCTGCGGCGCGCCGGCGATGCCGAAGGCCAGGTAGGCGCGCGGGTCGACCAGCGTTCCCGAGGCGCCGACCTGACGCTGGCGCGGCAGCAGCCCGGCGTCGCAGACCATGCGCGAGCCGCCCTCGGTCGCGCCGAGTGCGGCGGCGACGGCGTGGAAGGCATCCCAGTCGCTGACACCGTTGCCGGCCGAGCAGATGAAGTCGGCCTCGGCCAGCGGCACGCTGTTGGGGTCGACCGGCAGCAGCCCGCGGTCGCGGATGCGCGGATCGGCGCTCACCGCCGGCGGCTCGAGGCGTTCTGCCGCGTGGCGCGCGCCCATCACCGGGTCGGCCGCCTCGGGCGCGAGCAGCAGCAGCCGCGGCGGCGCCATCGCGAAGTCGCTGCGCCCGCCGTTGCCGCGAGCGACCGCCTCGGACGCCGCGAGCTTCTGCACCCGCACCGCGGCGGTCTCGTCGAGCCGGGCGGCGACGCGACGGCCGAGGTCGCCGCCGCCGACCGGGGTGTCCGGGAACAGCACGTGGTGCGGGTTCAGCGCGGCGATCGCGGCGCACACCGCGGCGACGCGCGCCTCGGGCGCGAAGCCTCCGAAGGCTTCGCCCTCGAACGCCATCACGCGGTCGGCGCCGGCGAGGTCCAGGCCCTCGGCCGGGCCGAAGGCGATCGCGACCACGGCGCCGCCCTCGCGGTCGGCGAGCACGCGTGCGCCGCCGAGCACGTCGCGGTCGTGCGCCGACAGCCGGCCGTCGTCGAGGTCGGGCACCGCGAGCACCCAGCAGGCGGGCTCGGCGATCACGACCTCCTTGAGCCGCGGTGCCGCGTCGACCGCCGCGGCAGCGCGTGCGGCGAACGAAGCGGCCGCCGCGCCGGGGCGCTGGCTGCGGTCGATGCGCACGCGCCCGGTCGCCGGATTCGGCCCGCCGGCGTACCAGGCGCGCGGGTCGCGGCGCGGCAGGCCGCGCGCCGAGATCGTCTCCGCCGCCGGCGCTTCGCCCTGGTACAGACGCTCGGCGCGCGGATCGCGGCGGAACGGGCCGCGCCCTTCGAGGCGCGGCCGGCGCTGGCTGCGCGGGCGCAGCGCGATGCGGGTTTCGGCGTTCATCGCTTGGCTCCCTCCACGGCCTGGAGCACCAGCTCGGCGAGATCGGCGACCTCGGGACGCGGCTGCACCACGCCCTCGAGCATCACCGCGCAGTTCGGACAGGCGACCGCGACCAGCGCGGCGCCGGCGTCCCGGACGTGGTCCATGCGCACGTCGGGGATGCGGCGCTCGCCCGGAACGTCGGTGAAGGTCGAACCGCCGCCCCAGCCGCAGCACGACGAGCGCATGCCCGAACGCTGCATCTCGACCACCTTGACGCCGATGCCCTTCAGTACCGCACGCGGCGCCGAGACCTCGCCGTTGTAGCGCCCGAGGTAGCACGGGTCGTGGAAGGTGATCGCCTGATCCGTACCGAGCTCGCCTGCCTTCAGCCTGCCGGCCTGCATCAGCTCGGCCAGGAAGCTCGAGTGGTGCAGCACCTCGTAGCGGCCGCCGAGCGCCGGGTACTCGTTCTTGAGCACGTGCAGCACGTGCGGATCGGCGGTGACGATGCGCTCGAACCGGCCGCGGTACCGGTCGAGCGTGGCGATGTTGCGCCGGGCCAAATCCTGGAAGGTGACCTCGTCGCCGAGGCGCCGGGGCACGTCGCCGCAGTCGAGCTCTTCGCCCCCGAGCGCGGCGAAGTCCACGCCCGCCTCGCGCATCAGCTTGACCAGCGCGCGCAGCGTACGCTGGTTGCGCATGTCGAAGCCGCCCTCGCCCACCCACAGCAGCACCTCGGCGCGGGCGCCCTCGGCGAGCAGCGGGATCTTCAGGTCGGCCGCCCAGTCGAGGCGCGCGGCGAGCGGTTTGCCGCAGACGGTGTCGGTGGCCTTCAGCTCTTCGAGCACCGCCGGCGCCTTGTTCGGCGTCTTGCCCAGCTCGAGCGTCTGGAAGCGGCGCAGGTCGATGATCGCGTCGACGTGCTCGATCATCATCGGGCACTCCTGCACGCAGGCGCGGCAGGTGGTGCAGGCCCACAGCGTGTCGGGATGGATCATCGCCGCCTCGCCGACCAGCGGCAGAGCCATGCCGCCGCGCGCCCGGCCGACTTCGCGCCCCGGGTAGGGGCTGCCGCTGTAGCCGGCATCGCTGCCCTGCGCCGCCTCGGCAGCGACCAGGTCCTGGATCAGCTTCTTCGGGTTCAGCGGCAGGCCGGCGGCGAAAGCCGGGCACGCCGCTTCGCAGCGCCCGCACTGCACGCAGGCGTCGAAGCCGAGCAGGCGGTTCCAGGCGAAGTCGCTCGGCTTCTCGGCGCCGAGCCTGGCGGCGCCGAGATCGAGCGGCGCCAGCCCGGAGTCGATGTTGCCGCGGCCGAAGCGGCCCGGGCGCGGGTGGAAGGCCAGGTGCAGGATGCCGTTCAGCGCGTGCTTGATCGGGCCGAAGCCCATGCCGACGTACAGCTCGATGCACGCCCAGGCACCGAGCGCGAACAGCGCCAGGCCGAGCACCGAGCCCCAGGCGATCGGGCCGGCGAGCCCGGCGGCGGGCAGCGTCGCGATCGCGAAGAAGGCGATGAACGCGCTGAAGGCGAAGGGCAGGCGGTCGAAGCCGCCGCGCGACAGCCGCGGCGAGGGCGCCGGCCGGCGGCGGCGGAATAGCAGCGTCACGCCGGCGCCCATCACCGCGAGCATCGCCAGCAGCAGCCAGGCGAGCACCGCACCGCCAAGCCCCAGCAGGTGCACGGCGAGGATCAGCGCGGTCGCGGCGATGAAGCCGCCAGCGGTCAGCATGTGCATGCGCGCGGCCTTGTCGCCGGTGTCGCCGGGCCTGGTCTGGCCGACCGGGTCGCGGACCACGGCGTCGTGCACGTCGACCAGGTAGCGGTTCGGCGCGGCCAGCAGGCCGCCGAGCACGTCGACCGCCGCGGGCTGGCCGGCACGCCAGCGCGCCGCGCGCAGCCCCGCGAGCACGGCCAGGGCCGTCAGGCTGGCGAGCACCAGCCAACCGGGGAGGTGGCTAGCAGTCATGGGAATCTCCTTCCGAGGGACGAGGCCCGAGGTGCGAGGCACGAGGAGGCAGGAACATTGGAGCGAGTCGACTTCCTACTCGTGCCTCGCTCCTCGCTCCTCGTTCCTCCGGTTCAGAAGTCCTTGCACAGCCGCAGCGAGTCGTAGATCGCGCCGTGGATGTCGCGCGGCGAGATGCAGTCGCCGACGCGGTACAGCAGGAAGCCATCGCCCGAGATCTCGGGCTGCGGCTCGGCGGCGAACAGCCGGTCGTAATCGACCTGGCCGCGGTTGCGGCTGCGCTCCTTCAGCGCGTAGTACAGCCGCTCGTCGGGGCGGATGCCGTTCTCGACCACGATCTGGTCGACGACGCGCTCCTCCTGGCGGCCGGTGTACTCGTTCTCGAGCACCGCGATCAGCTTGTCGCCCTCGCGATAGACCTCGTGCAGGAAGGTGTTGGGCGTGAAGATCACGTCCTTCTCGGCCAGGCGCTTGTTGTAGACCGGCACCGTGGTGCCGCCCATGCCCTCGGCGACGTGCAGGTCGGGCGTGACGATCTCGACCAGCGCGCCGCGGTTGGCGATGAAGTCGGCGCAGGTGGCGCCGGCGAACAGGCTGGCGACGTCGAACACCAAGACGTTCTTGCCCGGCTCGACCCGGCCCGACAGGATGTCGTGCGTCGACACCACCAGCCCTTCGGCGGCGTGCCAGCCGGCGTGCTGCTCGAGGAAGGGCTCGCCGCCGGTGGCGAGCATCACGATGTCGGGGCTCAGGCCGAGGATCGCCTCGGCGTCGGCCTCGGTGTTCAGGCGCACGTCGACCTTCAGGCGTTTCAGCTCGAGCTGGAACCAGCGGGTGATGCCGCCGATCATGTCGCGCGCCGGCGCCTTCGCCGCCCAGCGCACCTGGCCGCCGAGCTCGTCGCCCTTCTCGAACAGCGTCACCTCGTGGCCGCGCTCGGCGCACACGCGCGCCGCCTCGAGCCCGGCCGGGCCGCCGCCGACCACGACCACGCGCTTGCGCGCGTCGGCCTTCCTGATCACGTGCGGCATGGTCTGCTCGCGGCTGGTCGCGGCGTTCTGGAGGCACAGCACGTCGAGCCCCTGGTACTGGCGGTCGATGCAGTAGTTGGCGCCGACGCACTGCTTGATCTCGTCGAGCCGGCCTTCCTTGATCTTGTTGACGAAGTGCGGGTCGGCGATGTGGCCGCGGGTGACGCCGACCAGGTCGACGTGACCTTCGTCGATGATGCGCGCCGCCTGCATCGGGTCGCGGATGCCCTGCGCGTGGATCAGCGGGACCTTGATCTCGGCCTTGATCCCCGAAGCCAGGTACAGGAAGGGCTCGGGCGGGTACGCCATGTTGGGCATGCAGTTGGCGAGCGTCGCGTGCGTGTCGGCACCCGAGCCGGTGACGCTGAGCAGGTCGATCAGCCCCGAATCGCTGTAGAAGCGCGCGATGCGGATCAGATCCTCCTGGTTCAGGCCGTCCGGGTGGAACTCGTCGCCGCACATGCGCAGGCCGATGATGAAGTTGTCGTCGGCGTGCTTGCGCACCGCCTCGAGCACCTCCAAGCCGAAACGCATGCGGTTCTCGAACGACCCGCCATAGCCGTCGCTGCGCTTGTTGGTGCGCGGCGACCAGAACTGGTCGATCAGGTGCTGGTGATCGGCCGAGATTTCGACGCCGTCGAGCCCGCCCTCCTTCGCCCGGCGCGCCGCCTCGCCGAAGGCCTTGACGATGCGCCGGATGTCCTCGGGCTCGATGGTCTTGCAGGTCGCGCGGTGCACCGGCTCGCGGATGCCCGAGGGCGACACCAGGTGCGGCCAGTCGCCGCCGTCCCAGCGCGAGCGCCGGCCCATGTGGGTGATCTGCGCCATCAGCGCTGCGCCCTGGCCGTGCACCGCGTCGGACATCCGCTGCAGCGGCGCGATGATCCTGTCGCCGGAGAAGTCGAGCGACTTCCACCAGCCGGCCGGGCTGTCGTTCGCGACCGTGCTCGAGCCGCCCAACATCGTCATGCCGATGCCGCCGCGCGCCTTTTCGGCGTGGTAGCGGATGTAGCGCTCGTTGGGCACGTTGCCGTCGCAGTACACCTCGGCGTGCGGCGTGCTGATGATGCGGTTGCGGATCGTGACGCCCCTGATCTTCAGCGGCTCGAGCAGCTTGTCGAACTGACCCATGACCTCTCTCCTCCACGCCGCAGCGCGGTGGTATGTGTTCTGATGGTGCGCAAGGACTCCAGTGCCTCCCCCTGGCAAGGGGGAGGATGGGAGGGGGTAGCGGGGGGGCGGCGCGGACGGTTCCGGTTCCGACGCCGCTCCTTCACCCCTCCCCGTCCCTCCCCTTGCCAGGGGAGGGAGCGGAATCATCGACACTCTCGCCTTGAATTGGCGTGATCGCCCCGCGACCGGGCGGCTCAGATCGGCTTGACCTCGAAGATGCAGCAGTCGCAGCCTTCGGCGGCGCACTGGATCTCTTCGGCGCGGACCTTGTACGCCTTGCCGAGGCGCTGGCCGACGTATTCGATCGCTCCCTCCCACCAGCCGCAGAACATGTAGTCGACCTTGCGGCCGGCGTCCTTGCCGTACTGGTTGACGAAGGCCGAATGTTCGAGGCGGATGCGGGCGTGGCCGGTGTCGGGATCGATCGCCTCGATCGAGAACATGCCCCAGCCGCGCTGCGACAGGCGCTTGAGGTAGTGCTCGAACACCTCGACCGGTCCCATCCGGTAGTGCTCGGCTTCCTTCTCGCACCAGTAGTACGCCGACTTGTAGCCGGCGGCGTCGAGCTGCTTGCGGTAGGCCTCGATGCCGAGCGCTTCCTCGATCGCCTTGTGGTTGTTGACGAAGAAGTGCTGCGGCACCAGGATCATCGGCAGCGCATCGGCCTTCCACCAGCCGGTGACGTCGTCGACTTCGAGCGGAATCTGCGGCGCTCCCATGGCTCAGGCCCCCCACACGTCTTTGAGCACGCGCACCCAGTTGGCGCCGATCACCTTGCGGATCTTGGCCTCGGACCAGCCGGCGCGCGCCATCGCCGCGGTCAGGTTCGGGAACTGGCCGATGGTCTCGATGCCCTCGGGGTTCTTGATCGTGCCGAAGCGGGTGAGCTGGCGGGCATAGCCCTTGTCGTGGGTCAGCCACTCGAAGAACGGCTGTTCGTAGCCCTGGGTGAAGTCGGTGCCGATGCCGACGTTGTCTTCGCCGGCGATGTTGATCACGTAGTCGATCGCCTCGACGTAGTCGTCGACGGTCGACTCGATGCCGCGCCTGAGGAAGGGCGGGAACATGGTCACGCCGATGAAGCCGCCGCGCTCGGCGATGAAGCGCAGCTCGTCGTCGGACTTGTTGCGCGGGTGCTGCTTGAGTCCCGAGGGCAGGCAGTGCGTGTACGCGACCGGCTTCTTCGACTCGAGGATCACGTCGCGCGAGGTGTTGGAGCCGACGTGCGACAGGTCGCACAGGATGCCGACGCGGTTCATCTCGGCGACGACTTCGCGGCCGAAATCCGACAGCCCGCCGTCCTTCGATTCGTAGCAGCCGGTGCCGACCAGGTTCTGGGTGTTGTACGCCATCTGCATCACGCCGACGCCCAAATCCTTGAAGAGCTGCAGGTAGGGGATCTGGTCCTCGATACCCGAGACGTTCTGCCAGCCGAGGATGATGCCGGTCTTGCCCTCGCGCTTGGCGCGGTGGATGTCTTCGGTGGTGTGCACCTGGGTGATCAGGTCGGCGTGCTCGCGGAACATCGCCTTCCACTGGGCGATGTTGTCCATCACGCCGCGGAAGTTCTCCCACACGCAGCAGGTGCAGTTGGCCGCGGTCAGGCCGCCGCGGCGCATGTCCTCGAACACTGCGCGCGACCACTTCGAGATGATCAGGCCATCGACGACGATGGCGTCCTGGTGCAGGGCTTCGGCGTTCATCGTTCGGGATCTTCCTTCTTCGCTGGCGCCGCTCCACCCGGAAGCGGCAGGTGGCCGGAGTGTGGCGCGCCCCCCGCCCCGCCACCGGCCCGTCTGCGACAGTGGCTTGCGGATTTGCGTCATCGGGGGGCGGGCGTGTCCGACTGGGGCAAGCGGGTGACGCAGGCGCGCAAGACAGTCTTCGACCGCGCCGTCTTGCTGGGGTCGGTTCCGGGCAGGATCAGGGTCATCACCAGCGTGCTGGCTACACGTGAATCCAGCCTTGCCAACCGATCTCTCCCGCCGCAACGCTTGAATCGCGCCTCCCGGCATCCACACTTGCCTGAACGCTTGGGGCGACCGCTCTGCGCCACTTCGTGAACTCGCCACCCCGACCTGAGGCACCCCGTCATGAAGTCATTGAAACGTCTGCTGGCCGTGACTGCGATCACCCTTTGCACTCAGGCTGCCGGGATGGAAGCTGCTCATGCCGATGAAGCTTCCGCGAACGCAAGCGTCAACGGCAGCAGAAAGGATGAAATCGAGGGAGAGCTTCCGGGAGGCGCCGACGCCAAAGGCGTGTCCATCGCTGGGGCCAAGGTGTTCAATCCGGCGAAGGAGGACTACAAGGTCAACGGCGCTGCGGCTAACGACAAAGAGAAAGCCGCATTGCAGGAGCTGATCCCGCTCGTCAAGGCTACCGCCAACGCGAATATCGATGCACGGCAACTCGCGACGCGGGAGTTCGTCAAGCAGGCGAAAGCCAAGACGATGCCCGTGGCAGGAGATAATCCGGCATTCACCGAGGTCGCAAAAAACCCCTCGCTATCCGCTGCCACCGACATACTGCTCAACGGCCAAGCGATCGAGCTGGCACTCGCCTCTGCGAGCCAGACCTTCGAGAAAGTACCTCGCCCACGCTACGTCACCAGCGAATCGCCATTTTCCAGTGTGCGGGTAGGCAAGGCGGCCATGCCGATGGCGGCAGCCTTGACGATCAACCGTGATCCGTTCGCAACACTGTGGGAGCCTTCCGGTCATCGCGAAATCAGCGTCGACCTTTCCGAATCCTCCTTCAGCGTCGACACTGAGGGGGATGCGATTGCCGTCGCTCTGGCGAACAGTGACGGTGCCTTCATCAACGGGACGACGGATATCGACTCATCGGAAAGCTTGGCATCACCGCTTTTCGATCTATTGATCGCGGTGGTATCGATCGGCGGAGGAACACCGTTCGTCGACCTCGGCAGCTTCACGTTCAACGCTTTCAGCAACGAGATTTCCGACAGTTTGGGCAACGTCGGCATTTCCGCCGTCGCAGACGGGCTCTTGGGCCAACTGGCGCCGATCGATGTGGACACCATAGGTTTCCGTTCGCCCTACTCGTTCACCGTACGGGTTCCGGGTACATCCACCTCGAGCGTCCTGTTCCTGCGCGAAATCGCAGCGACTGCCGTCGTAGCCATCCCAGAACCTCCATTCTTCATGCTCTTCGGCTTCGGCAGTATTCTGCTATTCGTCTGCCAACAACGACTGTCGCGCGTCAGCTTGGCCGGACCAAGGCTGTTCAATGTGGAGATCAGAAAACTCTTGTCGACGACCAAAACTTGAGTCAGCGTTCATGCATGAAGCGTTCAGTCGATCGACTAAGGTATTGGAATTATTCGGTATTGCCATAAGTATAGTATTTCTTTTATCAATTCTTAGAGTTGTCTACTATACGGTAGAGATGTTTTATGAAGCGCCCGCTTGGTCCCTTTCTAAATGGTACATTGAGGACAAAGCACATATTTCTGTTGAGGATGTTGTTGCAAACATTGAACAACAATGCCTTATTACAGCTACGGTTGAATCTGAGATGGAACAGCAAAAACTTGAGTGCTACATGGGCTTACGGAGATTTTGGGGTGACGATTTTATAGGCGATTTATTCGCTAATGTTGACGAAGCCATTCTTCGGCCATTGCTGGTTCCGCTTGCGAATATCCTGATTTTTGGTTGGAACATAGCTTTTAAATATGATCTCGTTAGACAAGTGATACCCCTTGTGCTTGGATTAATAGCTGCTGGCTTCTTTACTGAAGCAGGAATAACACTTTTTAGATTTGTGAAAAATAAATTATCGAAAGCTAAGTAGGGTGCATATTCATGCGCACCCTACTTGGATTAGCCTCCACCCTTCTTTTTCAAAAGAGAAAAAGGACAATGCAGGAGTCAGCTGTGGCGCTGCCGCGCCGTCACTTTAAAAATCCTGGGCAAATGGAACGATGAACTGGTGCCGTCAAAATCAAGGCTAGGTTTCCGTGGGGAAGCGCGCAAAATCCCCCCGCGCCCGCCACGAATCACAGCGGGGATATTCACCAGAGGAGATAGACGATGGACATCATCAATAAGTCGGACATCGATACCTCGTGGTTCTGTTATAATTCGAACGATGTTTTCAAGTGGGTTGCGTTGGGGTCGGGCGATCTTTCGGCCAATGGCGGCAGCTTTTCTTATCAGCCGCCGAACAATGAAACCATGCTTTATTTTATCAGGTTTACCTATAAAGGCGGGGGGCTCGAGCTGGCCGGCGGCATTACCCGGCAATCAGGCCAAACCATTGCGCTGGTGGGAAGCAATGGCAGGTATCATGCGGAGGTGCATGATAATTAGGTAGGCACTTCCACTACTTGCGTAGTGCCGAGCCGGTCGGGCAGCGGTTTTAACGTTGCTCGACCTTTTCTTTGGTGCCGCCACCTCATCAACATCAGGAGATCAAAACATGATCCCCGATTATCGCATTGGTACCGGGATATCGGAAATCACCGATCCAACGTTTGGACTCCAGATGCAGGGTTTCGCGGACGACCGGCAGACGACTCAAGGCGTTGAAGCGGCACT
>JBDHRG010000132.1:0-10522 GCA_039807445.1 Candidatus Competibacteraceae bacterium | reverse complement strand
AGCGCCTGCTGCACCGGCACCGACGACACGTCGTTCAGCCAGGCGTACTCGGGTTGGCGCTTCAGCGCCGTCAGCGCAGCGGAGGTCGCGTGATAGCCGACGCGCTCGTGCTCCTCGAACCAGGCGTCGGTGCGCAGACGCAGCAGGCGGTTGTAGACGAAGCGCGCGCAACCGAAGGTCCGGGCCAGGATCTCGGCTTGCTCGGGCGTCGGGTAGAACCGGAATCGGTAGGCGCGCTTCACGTCCATGCCAACACGTTACACGGAGATAGCGTCCCGTGTAAATCTAACCGTGAAGAAAGGAGAGCGGGAACAGGAAGGCGCCCGGCGGGCGCCGCGCTATCCCTTCCCGGCCTGAAGGCCGAGGTTTCCCGCGCAAACTGATGAAGGCGGCGATGCGCTGCCGGTCGTCGGGTTCGATCGCGAACGCCTGCGCACCGTCGACCGTCTCTTCGGCGAGCCCCGCGGCGAGGCGGTTGAGCGCCCGGTGCACGTCCATGAGCAGCAGGTGCAGGCTGTCGGCCCGCTCGCGCTGCGCCGAGGCCAGCGCCGCGACGAAGCCGCGCGGTGCGAGGTCGTCGACGAGCTCCGGCAGGCGCCGCTCGAGCGCCTCGAGCCGGGCCTCGAAGGCCTGCGCGGCGCCCTGCGCCGTCAGCGGGCGCAGCATCCACCGCAGATCCGCGCGCATGTCCTCGACCAGCGCGCCGACGCCGGGCAGCCGGTAGCCCCCTTCGACCCGACACGCCCGGGCGAGCATTCCGGGCGTGTCATCGCCCGCGGTCGGCACTGCGCCCGCCCGCGGCTCGCCACCGGTCGAACACTCGGCCGCGGCGCAGGCATCCTGCAACAGCGTCAGTGCGGCCTTGAGCCGATCGTTGGCGGCGAGCGCCTCGTGCACCAGCCCGGGCAGCATCAGGCCCCGGGCCTCGAGATGCGCCACGATGCGGGTCTTCTCGGTCATGCCCCGCCCCCATGCGAGCCCCCCTCGAGCTGGGCATAGCATGCGGCGGCGCCGATGACACGCCGATGACGAGACGGCGAATTCGCGTCTCCTTCAGTTCCCTGTCATCGCCATGGCCTGTCCAACCAACGATTTTTTGTGATCCGCATCACTTCTTCGCGGGGTGGATGCGGGTGATCTTCGAGCCCTGCAGGCCGATGCCCGCCATCAGCCCCTGCTGGCCGAAGATGAAGGCGTAGACCCCCTTCTGCGCCGTCGTGGTCGTCAGCGTCTCGGCCATGCCCTCGTCGACGAGCACGAGGCTCGGGCCGACGCCGACCTCCCAGCCCTCGGAGCGGTCGAGGTAGCCGAGCGCCTCCGCGTCCATGAAGAACAGCGCGTAGCCGAAGGTCTGCACCCCCGCCTGCAGGCCGTAGGACGCCGCCGCGGTGTCGTAGTACGCGACCGTCTTACCCTTGCGCCGCAGCGCCCCTTCGCCGTACTGGCCACCGATGATCAGCCCGCCCTTGACGATGTTCGGGAACACCAGGATGCCGCTGGCCTTCGTCGCCAGCCTCTTGGCGGCCGGCGTGCTGGCGTAGAGCTTCTGCAGCGCGGCGTCGACGTCGCGGTCGATCTCGGCCGCCGTAGCCGCGCGCGCCGGGGCGGGTGCGGCCAGGCCGAGGAGGAGCGTCAGCGCGAACACGAAGGCCGCCGGCAGCGAAATCCTGGGTTTGACGAGGTTCATGATGGACTCCTTGCTCAGTACGGCATCGGCACGCGGCGGTACGGATAGTCGGGCTCGACGTAGTCGTGCGGCTTCTGCCGCTTGGGCAGCTTGGGCATCTCGGGGCGGACGTCCTGGTAGGGGATCAGGCTGAGGAAGTGCGCGATGCAGGCGAGCCGCGCGCGACGCTTGTCGTCGGCATTGACCACGTACCAGGGCGCGAACGCCGTGTCGCTCGCCTTGAACATCGCGTCACGCGCGCGCGAGTAATCGTACCAGCGCTTGTGCGACTCGAGGTCCATCGGCGACAGCTTCCACAGCTTGCGCGGGTCGGTCATGCGCGCCTCGAAGCGCCGCGTCTGCTCCTCCATGCCGACCTCGAACCAGTACTTGATCAGCGTAATGCCGGCATCGATCAGGTAGCTCTCGAACTGCGGCGCGGTGTGCAGGAAGCGCTCGTACTGCTCATCGGTGCAGAAGCCCATCACGCGCTCGACGCCGGCGCGGTTGTACCAGCTGCGGTCGAAGATCACGATCTCGCCGCCGGCCGGTAACTGCTCGACGTAGCGCTGCGCGTACAGCTGCGAGCGCTGGCGTTCGGTCGGCGCCGGCAGCGCCACGGCGCGGAACACGCGCGGGCTGACGCGCTCGGTGATGCGCTTGATCACGCCCCCCTTGCCGGCGGCGTCGCGCCCCTCGAACAGCACGACGATGCGTGCCCCGGTCTTCTGTACCCAGAACTGCAGCTTGACCAGCTCGCCCTGCAGCCGCGCGATCTCCGCCTCGTACTCCTTGCGCCCGAGTCCGGGGCGCTCGTCGGCAGCGGCTTCTTCCTTCTTCTTTTTGGCCATGGTCAAACTCCTCCCCTTGCGGATCGACGGAACCGCCCGGCATCCGTGGCCGCGGGCGGCGATTCCCGGAAACCTTAGCCGATGCGGCGGTTCCCTTCCGCAGCGCGCGGGACCCTGACCGCCGAGCCCGGTGAAACGACCGCGAGCGGCACCTGAACGATGCTCCCTCAGAAGTCGTGGCGCATGCCCACCGACATCAGATGGTCGCTGTCGCTGCCGAGCTTCGCGCCGGCGCCCAGGTAGCCGTCGGCAGCGATCTCCGAGTCGGTGTACTCGGCCCAGACCAGCGTGCGCTTGCTGAAGCGGTGTTCGAGGCCG
This sequence comes from Candidatus Competibacteraceae bacterium, assembly GCA_039807445.1. Lineage (GTDB taxonomy): Bacteria > Pseudomonadota > Gammaproteobacteria > Competibacterales > Competibacteraceae > JBDHRG01. Next base: position 7,687 of record JBDHRG010000132.1, on the reverse strand, counting down.
AACTGCCACATGTCCTGGTTCTGGAGCTTCTGGCCGTTCGCGTCCCGGCCCGAGGGATCGACGCGCCCCCAGCCGGCGCGGACCGTGTTGTTGCCGATGTTGTAGCCGGCGACCAGGCCGTAGCCCTTGTAGTCGAAGCCGTCGGCCTTGGCTTGATCCTGGAGGCTGAAGTGGTCTTCGTACAGCGCCGACAGCACGAAGTCGCCCAGCGTGTAGCTGCCGCCGATGCCCCAGTATTCGTAGCCCTGGTCGAAGTCACTGCGGATATCGGCCAGCGCGATGCCCGCGCTGAGCGAATCGTTGCTGTACATGAAGCCGACCTGGTACTGGTCGACGTTGTTCTTGCCGCTGTCGGTGCCCTGCGCTGCCTGACCGTTGGCGGTGACGCTGCTGGCGAAGCTGAAACCCTTGAGGTCGGGCGAGGTGTAGATCAGCTGATTGCTCTGACGCTGGGTGTTGGACGCTTCGGAGTACGGGTTGGTGATGTTGCCGTTGAACACGTCGGTGTACTGGCCGTAGGCGTTGTAGGTCACGGTGTACTGCCGACCGAGGGTCGCCGCGCCGAAGCCGCCCTTGAGGCCGACCCAGCTCAGGCGCTGCTTGAACGGATTGTTGTCGCTCGATCCGGCGGCGTTGACGCCGAACTCGTACTGGTAGATCGCCGACAGCCCGCTCCCCAGGTCTTCGGAACCCCGCACGCCGAGGCGCGAAGCCTGGTCGGCGACATTCCAGCTGTCCTTGCCCGGATCGCCGGCAACGCCGTTGTCGACCCATTCGACGGCCAGCCGAACGCTGCCGTACAGCGTGGTTTCAGCTTGCGCGGCGACGGCGGTGCCCAGGGCCCCGACGACCGCCAGGCTCATCATCGCGTTCTTGATCACTCTGGTCTCCTTCGAACGGCGAATCGTTCGACCCCGGGTATCACGGATTCTCCGCCATCAGCGCCTCGAAGCGCTTGCGCTCGGCCGCCGTCTTCATCGAGCGGATGAAGAAGGGGTAGAACACCACGGTCACCAGCGTCGTCACCAGGGCGTCGCGCACCAGCCGGGCATCCGAACCGAAGATGGCCCACAGGCAATCGTCGCCATGCCGAGCCCCATCCTGCGCCTGGTGCTCACCGCGGTGCCGATCCGGGCGGGTTTCGGGCCGAGGCTCAGTGCCAGCGCGTCTGCCCGGCGTCGCGGCTGACCGTCGTTCCGGCGCTGCCCGCCATGATCGCGTCGATCTGGTCGAGCGAGCCGATCACCGCGGTCTTGCCGCTGAGGCGGGCGAATTCGCAGGCGGCCTGCACCTTGGGCCCCATCGAGCCCTGGGCGAAGCGGTAGGCCTCGAGTGCGTCGGGGGTGATCGAGCGGATGGCCTTCTGCGTCGGTTCGCCCCAGTCGAGGTAGACGGCGTCGACGTCGGTGGCGATCAGCAGCAGCTCGGCGCCGAGCTCGCGCGCCAGCAGCGAAGAGCACAGGTCCTTGTCGATTACCGCCTCCATGCCGCCGAGGATCCTGCCGGACTCGTCGTACACGGTCGGAATGCCGCCGCCGCCGGCGGCGATGACGATGGTGCCCTTGTCGAGCAGCCACTGGATCGGGCGGATCTCGAAGATGCGCCTGGGCCTGGGTGAAGGCACGACGCGGCGGTAGTACTCGCCGTCGGGCGCGATCGCCCAGCCCTTGTCAGCGGCGAGGCGCTCGGCGTCCGCCTTCGAATAGACCGGCCCCACCGGCTTGCTCGGGTTCCCGAAGGCAGGGTCGTCGCGGTCGACCTCGACCATGGTCAGGATGGTCGCGAACGGCACCTCGAAGGGCACCAGGTTCCCCAGCTCCTGCTCGATCATGTAGCCGATCATGCCCTCGGTTTCGGCGCCGAGCACGTCGAGCGGGTAGGGATCGACCTTGGCGTAGGCGGCGTTCTGCAGCGCCAGCAGCCCGACCTGCGGCCCGTTGCCGTGCGCGATCACCAGCTGGTGGCCGGCGCGGTGGATCTTGGCGAGCTGCTCCGCGGCGGTGCGAACGTTGGCGCGCTGGTTGTCCGCGGTCAGCGGCTGACCGCGGCGCAACAGGGCGTTGCCGCCCAAAGCCACGACGACACGCATGATGTTCACCTCGTGCGGGGTGCCGCGTGCGCGGCACCCGAGATCGGAAGGCCGCTGCCGGGACGCCAGGCGCCGCCGGTGCGTTCAGAGGTCGGCCAGCGTGGCGACCATGATCGCCTTGATCGTGTGCATGCGGTTCTCGGCCTGCTCGAACACGATCGAGCGCTCGGATTCGAACACCGCGTCGGTGACCTCGATGCCGTTGGCCAGATGCGGGTACTGCGCCGACACCTGCTGGCCGACCTTGGTGTCGCTGTTGTGGAACGACGGCAGGCAGTGCATGAACCTGACCCGCGGGTTCTCCGCAGCCGCGATCATCGCCTCGTCGACCTGGAACGGCAGCAACAGCGCGATGCGTTCGCCCCACTTCTCGAAGGGCTCGCCCATCGACACCCAGATGTCGGTATGGATGAAGTCGACGCCCTTGACCGCCGCCTTCGGATCGTCGGTCAGCGTCATCCGCGCGCCGGTCTGCCCGGCGATGCGGCGGCACTCCTCGACCAGCTCGGCGTGCGGCCACAGTTCCTTCGGCGCACCGATGCGCACGTCCATGCCGAGCTGGCAGCCGATCACCAGCAGCGAATTGCCCATGTTGAAGCGCGCATCGCCGAGGTAGGCGTAGGCGATGTCGTGCAGCGGCTTGTCGCTGTGTTCGCGCATGGTCAGCACATCGGCGAGCATCTGCGTCGGGTGGTACTCGTCGGTCAGGCCGTTGTAGACCGGCACGCCGGCGTACTTCGCCAGGTCCTCGACCACGTCCTGGCTGAAGCCGCGGTACTCGATCGCGTCGAACATGCGCCCGAGCACGCGCGCGGTGTCCTTCATCGTCTCCTTGTGGCCGATCTGCGAACCCGCCGGGTCGATGTAGGTGACGTGCGCGCCCTGGTCGTGCGCGGCGACCTCGAAGGCGCAGCGGGTGCGGGTCGAGGTCTTCTCGAAGATCAGCGCGATGTTCTTGTCGCGCAGGTGCTTCTGCTCGGTGCCGGCGTACTTGGCGCGCTTGAGGTCGCGTGACAGGTCGAGCAGGTAGCGCAGCTCGCGCGGGGTGAAGTCGAGCATCGTCAGCAGGCTGCGGTTGCGAAGGTTGAACGCCATGGTCGTGTCTCCGGATCGAGGTCGGCGGGATGCTCAGTAATCCACCGGATCGCGCAGGATCGGGCAGGTCATGCAGTGGCCGCCGCCGCGACCGCGGCCGAGTTCGGCTGCGGTGATCGTGATCACCTCGACGCCGGCCTTGCGCAGCCGGGTGTTGGTGTAGGTGTTGCGGTCGTAGGCGATGACCACGCCCGGCTCGAGCGCGACGACGTTGTTGCCGTCGTCCCACTGCTCGCGCTCCTGCTCGTAGGAGTCGCCGGCGGTCTGCACCACGCGCAGGGTCTTCAGCCCCAGCGCCTCGGCGACCACCTCGACGAAGGGCTTGTCTTCACGGCGGATGTCGATGCCGCCGGGACCGCCACCCGGGCGCAGCGAGAAGGCCACGATCCGGTCGACGACTTCGGGGAAGACCGTCACCAGATCGCGGTCGCAGAAGGTGAACACGGTGTCGAGGTGCATCGCGGCGCGCGACCTGGGCATGCCGGCGACGATGACGCGCTCGGCGGCGCCTGCCTCGAACAGCGCCTTCGCCACCTGGCCGATCGCCTGGCGCGAGCTGCGCTCGCCCATGCCGATCAGCACCACGCCCTTGCCGAGCGGCATCACGTCGCCCCCCTCGAGCGTCGCCATGCCGTGGTCGCGGTCGGGGTCGCCGAACCAGACCTCGAAGTCGGCGCCGGCGAAGTCCGGGTGGAACCGGTAGATCGCCGTGGCGAGCAGGGTTTCCTGGCGCCGGGCCGGCCAGTACATCGGGTTCAGCGTCACGCCGCCGAAGATCCAGCAGGTGGTGTCGCGGGTGAACAGCGTGTTCGGCAGCGGCGGCAGCACGAAGCTCGAGCGGCCGAGGTAGTCGCGGAACATCCGCACCATCTCGTCGCCCTCGGGCAGGTCGCTTCCCGACACCCCGCCGATCAGGAGCTCGGCGAGCTGCTCGGCCGGCAGGCCCTCGAGCCAGGCACGGACCGTATCGACCAGCCCCAGGCCGACGGTGCCCGGCGTGACCTTGCGATCGAGGACCCAGGCGCGCGCCGCCGGGTCTTCGAGCGTCCGGGCGAGCAGGGCGTGCATCTCGAGCACCTCGACGCCGCGCTCCTGCATCTTGGTGACGAAATCGAAGTGGTCACGCTTGGCCTGGTGCACCCAGATCACGTCGTCGTACAGGAGCTCGTCGCAATTCGAGGGCGTCAGGCGCAGATGCGCCAGCCCCGGACTGCACACCATCACCCTGCGCAATTTGCCCACCTCGGAATAGGCGCCGAATGCCGTCATGGTCGCGTACCTCCTGGATCTCGGGATCGATCGATGCGAACGCCGCGGGGGCTCCCCGGCCGCGGGTCTTCAGAGCGTCAGGCCGCCGGTGTAGAGCGCGTAGGCGGCGATCAGCACGGCGAGGATCTGCGCCGCGAAAATGGCGATCTCGAACGGTTCGAAGACCCGCGCGTTCGCCTCGCGCCGGGCCTTGACGAAGAAGAACACGCCGGGGAAATACAGCAGCGCCGACAGCAGCAGGTACTGCAGCCCGGCGGCGTACAGCAGCCACACGCCGTACAGCGTCGCGACCATCGCGATCAGCAGATCCCTGTTGCGCGCGGCCGGATCGTCCGCGTAGGTTTCGCCGCGCCAGGCGAGCAGCAGCGCGTAGCCGGCCGACAGCAGGTAGGGCACCAGGATCATCGAGGTCGCGAGCGACAGCAGCGCCAGGTAGGTGCCCTGCGCGAACAGCGTGATGATCAGGAACAGCTGTATCAGGCCGTTGGTCAGCCACAGCGCCGCGGCCGGTGCGTGCCTGGCGTTCTCGCGTGCGATCGCCGTCGGGAAAGTGCCGTCCTTCGCACCGAGATAGGGCAGCTCGGCGGCGAGCAGCGTCCAGGCGAGCAGCGCTCCGCCGACCGAGATCACCAGACCGATGTTGATCAGCGCCGCGCCCCAGGGCCCGACGACCTTCGCGAGCACGCCGGCCATCGACGGGTTCTTCAACTGCGCGAGTTCGGCCTGGCCGAGGATGCCCATCGCCAGCACCGACACTGCCACCAAGAGCGCCAGCGTGATGAAGAAGCCGATCACGGTGGCACGGCCCACGTCGCGCATGCTCTCGGCGCGCGATGAGTAGATGCTGGCGCCCTCGATGCCGATGAACACCCACACCGTCACCAGCATCATGCCCTTGACCTGATCGAGCACCGAGCCGAGCGTCGGCGAACCCCAGAAATCCATCCTGAACTGATCGAGCCTGAACACCAGCGCCACCAGCACGACGAAGATCGCGAGCGGCACCAGCTTGGCGATCGTGGTCAGCGTGTTGATGAAGGCCGCGCCCTGCACGCCGCGCAGGATCAGGAAGTGCAGCCCCCAGAGCAGCGCCGAGGCGCAGACCACCGCCGCCAGCGTGTTGCCCTCGCCGAAGATCGGGAAGAAGTACGACAGCGCCGAGAACAGCACCACCATGTACGAGACGTTGCCCAGCCAGGCGCTGATCCAGTAGCCCCAGGCGGTGTTGAAGCCCATGAAGTCGCCGAAGCCGGTGCGCGCGTAGCCGTAGACGCCGCCGTCGATGTCGGGCCTGCGGTTGGCGAGCGTCTGGAACACGAAGGCCAGCATCAGCATGCCGAAGGCGGTGATGGCCCAGCCGATCAGCATCGCACCGGCGCCCGAGGAAGCGGCGACGTTCTGCGGCAGGCTGAAGATGCCCCCGCCGATCATCGAGCCGACCACCAGCGCCGTCAGCGCCGCCAGCTTCAGCTTCGCGTGGGCTTTCGCCGCGGCCTCGGCACTCGTCGACATGACATCCCCCCTCGCCTTCGACCCGCGCCAGACGCGCCCCTTGCCGGATCAAGGTAGACGGCATCCGAGCGGCTTGCCACAGCCGGATGCCTCGCAGGGGGTATCGCTGTCGGGTGGCGCTCCCCCCGGGCTCCGGATCGACAGGCGTTCCGGGCGTTCGAGCGCCTCCGGAACATCCCGCCGATCACCCTCGATCGAGGTACGGTCTGCAATCCAGGGTGCGCCGCGGCTACGGCTGACGCTGGACGCGCTCGGGCGCCAGCATGGCCGCACGCGGATAGCGCACCAGCAATACCGTCCACACCGCGCCGTCGCGCGCCGTGAAGTCGGCGAACTCGAGCGTGTCGGCCTCGACGTCGGGGGCATCCTGGCGCACGCCGAGGCGGTCGATGCGCAGGCTCACCGCCGCGAGCTGCTGCACGCCGTCCGCGCCGGCGCCGGCCAGGATGCCGGCGAGCTGCTCGAGGTAGCGCTCGAGCGCCTGCTCGGCGACCAGTTCGCGCTGCTGGCGCTCGGTGTCGGCGAGGCTGGCGGCTACGGCTGCGAGCCTGGCTTCGCTGTCTTCGCCGAAGTCCAGGCCGCGTCGCGCGACCTCGAGCGCCTTGCGCTTGGCCAGGAGGCGGCTGCGCTCGAGGCCGAGCGCTTCATGGCGCGCCTGCACCGCCTGGATGCGCTCGAGCGCACGCGCGGCGTAGCCCTGCAGCAGGCGCCAGCGCAGCCCGGTGCGCACCGCCTCGGCGTCGGCCGCCGGCTCGAGCAGGTAAAAGCCCTCGAAGCCGACCGTCACCTGCGGCACGTCGCGGCGCATCACCCCGCCCTCGAGCGCCACACCGAACACCTCGCGCTCGCAGCGCCGGCGCGCGAGCAGCACGTACGCCGCATCGGCGAGGCTGCCGGGCGGCACGGCGAACCAGACGCGCAAGCCGCGATCGAGGCTGAAGGCCAGCTCGAGCTCGTCGGCCGAGCCGAACAGGGCGTGCACGCGCGGATCGCTGCCCCAGGCTTCGCGGCTGCACTCGAGCGGGCCGGGGATGCGCGCGAGCAGGGCGTCGATGTAGGCGAGCGCGTGGGTCATCGCCGGCGCCAGCTGCTGGCGGTAGCCGGGCACCAGCCGCAGCCGCGGGTCGACGGCATCGATCAGCGTCTCGATCGCGTCGGCCGCCGCCTCCGGCAGGGGGTCCGGGCGCAACCATCCGGCGAGCCTCGCGAGCAATCCCATCGCCCCTCCCCCACGTGATTCGTCCGGTGGCGCGTGCCGACATCGCAGTTTAGAGCCCGCGCCGCCTAGCCGCCAGGCACGCTGAAATCCCGGCTGTACGGCCAGGGCTGTACGGCTAGACTGTCGGGGCGCCGCGAGCACGGGCGGCGAGACGGCGTTTCGGAGAGAGCTCTATGACTGAATCATCGCAGGATCTCGGTGTGGTCACGGTGCTGCTGGAGCGGCTGGAGCAACAGCGGCTGCCGCGGGCGCTGGCGCTGAAGGAGCGGGTCGATCGGGGCGAGGTGCTCGACGAGTTCGACATCGCCTTCCTCGAGCAGGTGTTCGCCGACGTCAACAGCTCGCGGGCGCTGGTGGAGCGGCACCCCGAATACCATGAGCTGGTGGGGCGCATGGCGAGCCTGTACAAGGCGATCACCGACAAGGCGCTGGAGAACGAGCAGAAGAAGGCGTAATACGGATTCCAGGAATTTTGTGCGTATTGCGGCGGAGCGAGGGGGGTG
>JBDHRG010000131.1:0-10615 GCA_039807445.1 Candidatus Competibacteraceae bacterium | reverse complement strand
CCGGCCACGACCCGGGCCGTGCCTTCGGCGCTGCCCAAGATCGAGCTGGTCAGCCGCTCGCAGAGCGCGGTGCCGTCGAGCTCGGCGGGCACTGTCCGTGCCGCCGCGCCGGCCACCACGCCCGCAGCGCGCGAGCCCTGGCTGCCCGCGCGGTCGGCGCCCGCCCCCGCCGCACCTGCACCCGCCGCGGCGGCTTCGTCCGGCGGCGGCAGTTGGGCGGTGCAGGTCGGCAGCTTCAGCCTGGAAGAGAACGCCAGCCTGCTGCGCGACCGCCTGCGCTCGCAGCGCTTCCCGGCGATGGTCGAGCGCATCAGCGCCGGTGGCAAGACCCTGTACCGCGTGCGCGTGGTCGGCCAGGAGTCGCGTCCGGCGGCCGAGGCCATGCGCTCGCGCCTGGCCGGCTCCGGCATCAGCGGCAACATCGTCGGGCCGGGGGAATGAGGAGTAGGGAATGCTGCTAGAATCCGCGCCCCGGGGCGCCTGTTGCGTACGAGTGAGCGACTGAAGATGGTGGATCGTCTGATCTGGGCCGACTACGCGATCCTCGCGATCCTCGGTCTGTCGGTGCTGATGAGCCTGTGGCGCGGCTTCCTGCGCGAAGCGATCTCGCTGGCTTCGTGGGTCGGCGCCTTCGTCCTCGCCTTCCATTTCTCCGACCGCGTCGCGGTGCTGCTCGAGGGCTACGTCTCGGTGCCCTCGGTGCGGCAGATGCTGGCCTTCGGCGCGGTGGTGGTGGTGGCGCTGTTCGCCGGCGGCCTCGTCAACATCGTCGTCGGGCGGATCGTCGACGGCACCGGCCTCGGGCCGACCGACCGCATGGTCGGCGTGGTGTTCGGCGCGGCGCGCGGCGTCGCGATCGTCGCGGTGCTGGTGCTGCTCGCCGGGCTGACGCCGGTGCCGCGCGACCCGTGGTGGAGCCAGTCGATCTTCCTGCCCCATTTCCAGGAGCTGGCCTTGACGCTGAAGGCCTACCTGCCTCCCGAGCTCGCCCAGGGAATCCGCTTCCAGTGAGCCCGCAGTCCAGGGGCCCGGAACGCCCCGCCAGTGTGAGAGCGTAATCGAACCATGTGTGGAATCGTTGGGATCCTGGCGCACAGCCCGGTCAACCAGGCCATTTTCGACGCGCTGACGATGCTGCAACACCGCGGCCAGGATGCGGCCGGCATCATGACCTGCGACGAACACGGCCGCCTGCACTTGCGCAAGAACAACGGTCTGGTGCGCGACGTGATCCGCACCCGTCACATGCTACGTCTGCCCGGCAAGCTCGGCATCGGCCACGTGCGCTACCCGACCGCCGGCAGCTCCGCGAATCCGGCCGAGGCGCAGCCGTTCTACGTCAACTCGCCGTTCGGCATCTCGATGGCGCACAACGGCAACCTGACCAATGCCGACGAGCTCCAGGGCGAACTGTTCCGCACCGACCGCCGCCACATCAACACCGATTCGGACTCCGAAGTGCTGCTCAACGTGTTCGCGCACGAGCTCTCGCGCCTCGACAAGCTGACCGTCGAGCCCGACGACGTGTTCGCCGCGGTCCAGGGGCTGCACCGGCGCGTGCGCGGCGCCTACGCCGCGGTCGGCATGATCATGGGCTACGGCCTGGTCGCGTTCCGCGACCCCAACGGTATCCGCCCGCTGGTCTACGGCGTGCGCGGTACCGAGACCGGTACCGAGCACATGCTGGCGTCCGAGAGCATTGCGCTCGATGCGCTCGGCTTCACGCGGGTGCGCGACGTCGAGCCCGGCGAGGCGCTGTTCATCGACATGCAGGGCCGGCTGCACGCGCGCCAGTGCGCCGAGGCGCCGCAGCACGCGGGCTGCATCTTCGAGTACGTGTACTTCGCGCGCCCCGACTCGGTGATCGACGAGGTTTCGGTGCACCAGGCGCGCACGCTGATGGGCGAGCGCCTGGCGCGCAAGATCGCGCGCGAGTGGCCCGATCACGACATCGACGTCGTGATCCCGATCCCCGACACCAGCCGCTCCTCGGCGCTGGCGCTGGCCAATACGCTCGGTGTGCGCTACGTCGAAGGCTTCATCAAGAACCGCTACATCGCCCGCACCTTCATCATGCCGGGGCAGACGCAGCGCAAGAAGTCGGTGCGGCAGAAGCTGAACCCGATCCCGCTCGAGTTCGCCGGGCGCAACGTGCTGCTCGTCGACGACTCGGTGGTGCGCGGCACGACCTCGGAAGAGATCATCCGCATGGCGCGCGAGGCGGGCGCCAACAAGGTGTACTTCGCCTCGGCAGCGCCGGCGGTACGCTTCCCGAACGTGTACGGCATCGACATGCCGGCGGTCGAGGAATTCGTCGCCAACGGCCGCAGCGAAGCCGAGGTCGCCGAAGCCATTGGCGCCGATCGGCTGTTCTACCAGGGTCTCGGCGACCTCGAGGGCGCGATCCGCTCGCTGAACCCCAGGCTGGCGCGCTTCGACAGCTCGTGCTTCACCGGCGAGTACGTGACCGGCGACATCGACGGCGCCTACCTCGATCGCCTGAGCCGGGCGCGCAACGACGGCGCCAAGGCCGCGCGCGGCGACGCCGAAGACGAAACCACGCCGGAGCTGCACAATGTCGCCTGACGCAGGGGTCGCTTGACGCAGGGATGGGCTGTGGGGGAGGCGGGTGCGGTCACTCGCTCCCCATCACCCATTCCCTTCGATCAGTCGTTCGCGGGCAGCCCTCCCGGCTGCCGCCCGGCCATACCCGGGGGAGGCGTCCCCCGTCGCGGAGACCCACGCGATGTCCTTCGATGAATCCGAACTCGACCTCGGTCTGGCCAGCCTCGCGGTGCGTGCCGGCCAGGTGCGCACGCACGAGCGCGAGCACGCCGAAGCGCTCTTCCCGACCTCGAGCTTCGTCTACGCGAACGCCGCCCAGGCGGCGGCCGTATTCTCGGGCGCCGAGGAAGGCAACGTCTACTCGCGCTTCACCAACCCGACGGTGCGCACCTTCGAGCGCCGGCTGGCCGCGCTCGAAGGCGGCGAGGCCTGCGTCGCCACCGCCTCGGGCATGGCGGCGATCCTGTCGACGTGCATGGCGCTGCTGAAGGCCGGCGACCACGTGATCTGCTCGCAGGGCGTGTTCGGCAGCACCACCAACCTGTTCAACAACATCCTCGCGCGCTTCGGACTCGAGTTCAGCTACGTGCCGCCGGCCGAGCCCGAAGCCTGGGCGCGCGCGCTCAAGCCCCAGACGCGCATGCTGTTCGTCGAGACGCCGTCGAACCCGCTGATGGAGATGGCCGACATCCGCGCGCTGGCCGACATCGCCCAGCGCCACGGCGCGGTGCTGGTGGTCGACAACTGCTTCTGTACGCCGATGCTGCAGCGCCCGCTCGAGCTCGGCGCCGATCTGGTCGTGCACTCGGCGACCAAGTACATCGACGGCCAGGGGCGCTGCATCGGCGGCGCGGTGGTCGGCGACGCGCAGCGCGTCGGCAAGGAGGTGTTCGGCTTCCTGCGCACCGCCGGGCCGACGATGAGCCCGTTCAACGCCTGGGTGTTCCTGAAGGGGTTGGAGACGCTACGGCTGCGCATGCGCGCGCACTGCGAGTCGGCGCTCGAGCTGGCGCACTGGCTCGAGGCGCACCCGGCGGTGGTGCGCGTGCACTATCCGGGGCTCACCTCGCACCCGCAGCACGAACTGGCCCGGAGGCAGCAGCCCGGCGGTTTCGGCGGCGTGGTGTCGTTCGAGGTCGCGGGCGGGCGCGAAGCCGCGTGGCAGGTGATCGATGCGGTGAGGCTGATCTCGATCACTGCCAACCTCGGCGACGCCAAGACCACGATCACGCACCCGGCGACCACGACGCACGGGCGCATCACGCAGGCGCAGCGCGACGCCGCCGGCGTGGTCGACGGCTTGATCCGCGTCTCGGTCGGCCTCGAAGACCTCGCCGACCTCCAGGCCGACCTCATCCGCGGGCTCGACGCGCTGGCGTGTAAATGAATTAGCACCGACGTGGGCAAGCGGAGCGAGGGGGATGTCGCGGAGCGGATTACGCGCGCCGCGTGCGCATGGACAGCGCGGAGCGGCGCCGTACCTCGGAGGAGCACAAGGATGTGCGACGAGAATGAGCACAGCGACATCCCCCTCGCCCCGCTCTCAGACGGATGATTTACAGTCTCTGAACGGGTCGCCCCTGCGCAAGCGTGCGGCGCCGCCGGGAACCCGCCGGTGGCGCCGCGGCTCCATACTGTGGCCCTGCCGATAGCCCCGGAATCCCGATGAGCACGATCCGCGCCGTCACCTTCGACCTCGACGACACGCTGTGGGACGTCTGGGCCGCCGTCGAACGCGCCGAGGCCGAACTGCACGCCTGGCTCGATGAACGCTACCCGCACATCCCCGCGCGCTACACGCCGCTCGAGATCCGCGCGCTCTGCACCCAGATCGCCAAGGACAACCCGGCGATCGCGCACGACCGCAGCGCCTGCCGCAAGCTCGGCCTGGTCCGCGCCGCCGAAGCCGTCGGCTATCCGGCCCCGGGCTTCGACGTCGAGGCGGCGTTCGAGGTGTTCTACGCCGGGCGCAACGCGGTCGAGTTCTTCCCCGACGCGCTGCCGGCGCTCGAGCGCCTGCACGGCCGCTACCGGCTGGCGGCGCTGTCCAACGGCAACGCCGATCTCGGGCGCATCGGCATCGCCCACCTGTTCGACTTCGCACTGTCGGCGATCCAGATCGGCCGGCCCAAGCCCGAACGGGCGATGTACGACGAAGCGCTGAAGCGCCTCGGCATCGCACCGCACCAGATCCTGCACATCGGCGACGACCCGGACCACGACGTGCGTGCCCCCGCCGAGTTCGGCTGGCGCACCGTGTGGGTCAACCGCAGCGACAAGCCCTGGCCCGGCGGCCCGCACCCCGATGCCACCGTCACCACCCTGGCCGAGCTCGACACGGTGCTCGCCCGCCTGGCGTAGAGCGGTGAGCGGCACGCTCGCCGAACTGCTGGCGACGCTGCCGCAGACCGGCCGCGTGACGTGGATCGGCCTGCGTCCGGCGCGCCTCGCCGACATGCTCGAAGTCGAGGCCGCCTGTGCCCGCGAGGGCGCCGGCCTCGACGGCGACCGCTGGGCCGGCCGGCCCGAGGGCGCGCGCCAGGTGACGCTGATCCAGGTCGAGCACCTCGCGGTGATCGGCGCCTGCCTCGGCCGCGAGCCCATCCCGCCGCGGCTACTGCGCCGCAACCTCGCCGTCGCCGGGCTCAATCTGCTGGCGCTGAAAGACCGACGCTTCCGCGTCGGCGAAGCGCTGCTCGAGTGGAGCGGGCTCTGCCAGCCGTGCTCGCACATGGAAACCATGCTCGGTCCCGGCGGCTACAACGCGCTGCGCGGGCACGGCGGCATCACCGCACGGGTGCTCGAGTCGGGATGGGTCAGGGTCGGCGATGCGGTGCGGGCCGAGCCCTGAGGCAGCATGCAGGACCGGTCAGCGCTGTGGCAAGCGCTCGCCCCCGGGCGGGTGGGGGCCGTTCGCGTCGCCGGTGTCGAGGAAGCAGAACGCCTTGCTCGTGTCGCGCAGATCGCGCAGCCACGCGGCGATCTCGCGCGGTGTCGAATGATCCGGCGTTTGGTGGTCGGGCTCAGGCGCTTGCAGCGCCTGCCCTGCGCCTGGGCGCAGGGCGGACGGTGGTGGCGATCAGCCCGCTTCGCCGTCGAAGCGGCGCGGACGGCGCGGGGCGTCGGCGTTGTACGTGCCCTCGCGGCGCTCGCCGCCGAAGCCGCGGTTGCCGTCGCGGTTGAAGCCACCCTCGCGGCGCTCGCCGAAGTTGCGGTTGCCGCCGTCGCGGTTGAAGCCGCCGCCGCGACGCTCGCCGCTGAAGCTGCGGTTGCCGCCGTCGCGGTTGAAGCCGCCCTCACGACGTTCGCCGAAGCCGCGGTTGCCATTGTCACGGTTGAAGCCACCCTCACGGCGCTCGCCGCTGAAGCTGCGGTTGCCGTCGCGGTTGTAGCCGCCGCCTTCGCGGCGCGGACCGTTCGAGTAGCCGCCGCCGTGGCGGCGCGGCGGGCCGCTGCGGTAGCCGCGGCTGTCGCCGTCGCGGCGGCCGGCCGGGCGGCGGCGCAGCGGGCGGGTCGGCTCCAGGCCCTCGATCACATGCTCGGCCAGCGCCTGGCCGGTGTAGCGCTCGATGCGGTCGAGCTTGCGCACGTCGTCGGGCACCACCAGCGAGATCGCCGTGCCTTCGCGCCCGGCACGGCCGGTGCGGCCGATGCGGTGCACGTAATCCTCGGGGCCGTGCGGCAGGTCGAAGTTGATCACGTGGCTCAGGTCGCTGATGTCGATGCCGCGCGCGGCGACGTCGGTGGCGACCAGGAGGCGCACGCGGCCTTCGCGCAGCCTGGAGAGCGTGCGGTTGCGCACCGCCTGCGGCATGTCGCCGTGCAGCGCCGCAGCGGAGTGGCCGGCGTCGCGCAGGCGGTCGGCGAGCAGGTCGGCGTCGCGCTTGGTCGCGGTGAACACGATCGCGCGGTTGAGCGCTTCGTCGGACACCAGGTGATCGAGCAGGCGCTCCTTGTGGTCGAGGTTGTCGGCGACGTGCAGACGCTGCTCGATGTGGGTGTGACGCTCGGTCGGTGCGCTGATCTCGATGCGCACCGGCTCGCGCAGCAGCGCCTGCGCCAGGCGCGCCATCGTGGCGTCCATCGTCGCGGTGAACAGCAGCGTCTGGCGCTTGGTCGGCGTCGCGGCGGCGATCGCCTCGACGTCGTCCTTGAAGCCGAGATCGAGCATGCGGTCGGCTTCGTCGAGCACCAGCATCTCGATCCGCGACAGGTCGAGGCGGCCGCGCTCGAGGTGGTCGATCAGGCGGCCCGGGGTGGCGATGATCAGGTCGGGGAAGGCCGACAGCGCTTTCAGCTGCGGGCCGTAGGGCATGCCGCCGAGCAGCAGCGCGGTGCGAAAGCGCAGGTGCTTGCCGTACTTCCTGGCGGCATCGGCGACCTGGGTGGCGAGCTCGCGCGTCGGCGTCAGCACCAGGATGCGCGGGCCGGGCGCCTGTTGGCTCAGGCGGTGCAGTGCCGGCAGCATGAACGCGGCGGTCTTGCCGGTGCCGGTCTGCGCCGAGGCGATCAGATCGTGGCCGGCGAGGGCTTCGGGAATGGCCTGGGCCTGGATCGGGCTCGGGGTGGTGTAGCCGGCTTCAGCCACGGCACGCAGGATGGCCGGAGCCAGGGGGAGGGCGTCGAAGGACATGCGGGTCATCACCGTATGAAACGGGGCGAATACGCGGCCGCCACGCCCCTCGTCGGGCGCAGACAGGCGGAATGCGGAATGCGTCGAACGCGATTCGCCGGTTGTCGGGACATCGTCACCAACCGGCTTGCGAGGGCGCAGCGGCGCCCGGAAGGTCAGGGAGCGATGAACGGTCGCGCGGACTTCGCCACGCGAGTCGCGGACTATACGCAGGTCGACGGGTTTTGGCCAGCAAAAAATGTGCGAACGCAGCAGCAGTGCAAGATTGCCGAATCGTCATCGAAGCGATTATTCGGAACACTTGTACGCTTAAAGCGGGCTCGGGTAGGATTCAAACTAGCGTTTCAGAGCGCCGGGAGCTCCGCAACCCGGGTGGCCGAAGCGGCTGCACCCCCGCTCCTGACGGCAGACGCGGTGCCCGCCGACTACGCTTGAAACCGACGTTTCAAACGCCAGCCATCCACTACGGGGATACCCCGATGACCGACGCCACCCGCGAGCGCATCCTCGACGTCGCCGAAGGCCTGTTCGCCGAGCACGGCCTGGTCAACACTTCGCTGCGCGCGATCACCTCGCTCGCGGCGGTCAACCTCGCCGCCGTCAACTATCACTTCGGCTCGAAGGATGGCCTGATCCGCGAAGTGTTCGCACGCCGCCTGGTGACGCTGAACCGCGAGCGCGTGCGCCGGCTCGACGCGCTGGCCGACGACGCCCCGGTCGAGGACGTGCTCGGAGCCTTCATCGCCCCGGCGCTCGAGCTGAACACCCCCGCCGACCTCGGCGGCCAGCGCTTCATCCGCCTGCTCGGACGCACCTACTTCGAAGCCGCCCCCGAGCTGCGTGCGCACATCCACGGTCTCTACGCGGAAGTGTTCGAGCGCGCCAAGGTCGCGTTCGCGCGCGCGCTGCCCGAGCTGCCGGCGCTCGAGCTGTACTGGCGGCTGCATTTCATGCTCGGGGCTGTGTCGTACACGATGGCCGGTACCGACCTGATGCAGATCGTCGCCGCCTGCGAGCTGGCGACGCAGGCCGACGGCACGCAGATGACGCAGCGCCTGATCCCGTTCCTGGCCGCCGGCTTGCGCGCGCCGCTGCCGCCCGGGCTCGCGCAGCGCCCGGCCGCTGCCTGAACACTACCACCCTGAGCGCAGCCGCTGCGCCAGGCAAGCAGAAGTGAAGAGGGAGGAACACCGATGCCGATCCGCAAGCCCCACAGTCCGCTGGCCGTGCTGGCCACCACCGGTATGCTCGCGGTCGCGGGCGGCGAAGCCCGCGCCGCCGGCTTCCAGCTCACCGAGCAGAGCGTCACCGGTCTCGGCCGCGCCTTCGCCGGCGCCGGCGTGGTCGGCGACGACCTGTCGTCGGTGGTCTTCAATCCGGCGGGCATGACGCTGCTGTCGGGTGCGCAGGCCCAGGCGGGTCTGACCGCGGTGCTGATCGACGGCAAGATCAAGGGCAGCTCGACCCGACAGGGCACGTTCACCGGCGGGCCCTTCGCCGGTCGGCCGATTCCGGGCTTCTCGGCGGTCGAATCCGGCAGCGGCGACGGCGGCGCCGAAGGTTACGTGCCGAACGTCTTCTTCGTCACCGAGATCAACGACAGGCTGCGCCTGGGTCTCGGCATCAACGGCCTGTTCGGCCTGAAGACCGACTACCCGGACGACTGGTTCGGTCGCTACCACGCGCGGCTGTCGGACGTGAAGACGATCGACATCAACCCCTCGCTCGCCTGGCGCATCGACGAGCACTGGTCGCTGGGCGCCGGCCTCAGCGCACAATACATCGAGGCGACGCTGAGCCAGTCGGTGTTCAACCCCCTGGATCAGGCCAACGACGGCACGGCCAAGGTCGACGGCGACGACTGGAACTATGGCTGGAACCTCGGCGTGATGTACGAGCTGAGCCGGGATACCCGCTTCGGCCTGTCGTACCGCTCGGGCATCGACCAGGAGCTCGACGGCGATCTGAAGATTTCCGGGCTGAGCGGCGCCGCCGCGGCCAACAACGGCAAGTCCGAGGCCAAGGCCGAAGTCGACCTGCCCGCCACCGTGTACCTGTCCGGCTACCATCGGCTGAATCCGCGCTGGGCGCTGACCGGCGGCGTGCGCTGGACCGACTGGAGCAAGTTCCAGGAACTGCGCATCCAGAGCGTGGGCCGTCCGGACAGCGTCACCGACGAGGACTGGAAGGACAACTGGCGCTTCGCGCTCGGCGTCGAGCACTACTACAGCCCCGCGTGGACGCTGCGCGCCGGCCTGGCCTACGACACCACGGTGATCCGCGACGACGAACACCGCACGCCGCGCATCCCCGACGGCGACCGCACCTGGCTCAGCTTCGGCGGCAGCTACAGGCCGCAGAAGAACCTGTCGGTCGACTTCGGTTACACGCACATTTTCGTGCGCGAGGGCGATCTCGACAACACGGTCAATATCGCGGCGTTGCGGACACCGGCGGGGCCGGTGGTGGTGAGTGACCGCTTGGTGGGCGAACTCGACGATGCCGGTGCCGATCTGTTCGGCGTGCAGGTGCAGTACCGCTTCTGATGGCGGGAAGGGTGGGCAGCCTGCTGCCCACCGTTGTCGACGATCCGTCGTCGTGGATCGGGCGACGCGCACGCCGCTTGCGCATAGGAAAGAGTGACATGGAAATGAAACCATCGTTTGTCCGTCGCGCCGCGGTGCTGGGCGCCGGGGTGATGGGGGCGCAGATCGCCGCGCACCTGGCCAACGCCGGGGTCGAGGTGTGGCTGTACGACTTGCCGGCGCCGGGCGACGACAGCCGCGCCGTGGCCCGCGGCGCGATCGCGAAGCTGGCCAGGCTCGAGCCGGCGCCGCTGGCCTCGAGCACGGCCGCGGCGCTGATCCACCCGGCCGACTACGGCGCCGATCTCGGGCGACTGGCAGGCTGCGAACTAGTGATCGAAGCGATCGCCGAGCGCCTGGACTGGAAGCGCGCGCTGTACACCCAGGTCGCGCCGCACCTGGGCGAGCGGACGGTGTTCGCCAGCAACACCTCGGGGCTGTCGATCACGGCGCTGTCGGCGGCGCTGCCGGAAAGCCTGCGCCCGCGCTTCTGCGGGGTGCACTTCTTCAACCCCCCGCGCTACATGGCGCTGGTCGAGCTGATCCCCGGTCCCGAGACGCATCCGGAGGTGCTCGACGGGCTCGAGACCCTGCTCGTCACCACGCTCGGCAAGGGCGTGATCCGCGCCGAGGACACGCCCAACTTCATCGCCAACCGCATCGGCGTGTTCTCGATCCTGGCGACGCTGCACCAGGCGCAGGCGTTCGGCCTCGCCCCCGACCTGGTCGACGCGCTGACCGGCCCGGCGATCGGTCGGCCCAAGAGCGCGACCTACCGCACCGCCGACGTGGTCGGGCTGGACACGCTCGCGCACGTGGTCGAGGGCTCGGC
>JBDHRG010000130.1:0-10790 GCA_039807445.1 Candidatus Competibacteraceae bacterium | reverse complement strand
CGCCCTTCGACCACAGCGAGATCACCGCGCTCGCCGCGGCGACGCTGGCGCACGACTTCCTGTGCCTGCTGGCAGCGAAGCGGCCGAAGCGCGCCTGCGAGTGAGGGGTGAGGGGTGAGGGGTGAGGGGAAAAGAAGCTCGGTGGCCCGCACCCTCCTCACCCCTCACTCCTCACGATATGATGTGATCACAAAAATGCCGCCCCGCCGGGGCGGTCATCATCCGCCGAGGAGACCCGCACCCGATGAACGCTCCGATCGCCCCCTTCGACCCCGCGGCCGAGCGCCCGCAAGGCGAGACGCTGCAGGAATGGGTCTACCAGCAGCTGCGGCAGGCGATCATGGTCGGGCGCTTCGTGCCGGGGCGCAGCGTCACGATACGCGGCGTCGCCGAGATGCTCGGCGTCAGCCTGATGCCGGTGCGCGAGGCGCTGCGCCGCCTGGTCGCCGAGCACGCGCTCGAGCTGCTGGCCAACCGCCGCGTCAGCGTGCCGCAGATGACCCCGCCCAAGCTCGACGAGCTGTGTGCGGCGCGCCTCGCGCTCGAGCCGCTCGCCGCGGTGCGCGCGCTGCCGGCGATCGACGCCGCGCGCCTGGCCGAGCTCAAGCGCATCGACGCCGAGGTCGACGCCGCGCTCGCCGCCAGCGACGTCGAGACTTACCTGGCGAAGAACCAGGAATTCCACCTGACGCTGTACCGCGCCGGCGACTCGCAGGTGATCATCCCGCTGATCGAGAGCCTGTGGCTGCAGTTCGGCCCCTTCATGCGCTCGGTGCTCGGCCGGATCGGCGCCTCCTACGTGCTCGACCGCCACGTCGAGGCGATGACCGCGATCGAGCGCAAGGACCCGCTGGCGCTGCGCCTGGCGATCGAGGGCGACATCCGCGACGGCATGGGCTCGCTGTCGCTCGAAGAGCTGATCAACGCGCACCGGAGCTAGCTTCCCGACCTCGATCGCCCGATCGCCGTTCACGGCCGGCGAACGTTACCGCGGACTCGACGAGCGCGCCCCTGCTTCGGCATTCAGCCGCCGGCCCGGCGCGCTTCAGCCGAGCCGGATGTCGTAGGTGAGCCAGTGCGTCCTGTCGGCGAGGCGGTCGTAGACGGCGCGGGCGCGGGCGTTGTCTTCGGCGGTGATCCAGCGGATCACCGACCAGCCGCGCTGGCGGCCGATGTCGGCGATCGCCGCGATCAGCGCCTGCGCGGCGCCGCTGCCGCGCGCCGCCGGCGCCACGAACAGATCGTCGAGGAAGCCGCCGGTGCTCGCCGACAGCGGCCGCGCGAAGGGCCGGAAGTGCGCCAGCCCCACCGCGTGCCCCTGCGCGTCGAGCGCCAGCAGGCCCTCGCTCGCGTGCCCCGGATCGAACAGCCAGCGCCACACGGTCTCGCGCATCGCCGACGTCTGCTCGACGCGGTAGAACCCGGCGTAGCCGGCATAGAGCGTTTCCCACTCCGCCCGCCGCTCGGGCGTTACCGGAACGACCCGGATGCCGCGCTCGGTCTGGTGCATGCGAACCTCCTGGTGGGCGAATCCGCCGGTGCGAATCGCGGCGAGATCGTGCCGCGTTTCGGGCCCGCTGCAAAGCGCCGAATCCATCGATGCGCAGGCGCCGATCCTGCGCCCCACGCCCCCACCCGACCCACCGGTGCCGCGCGCCGGTGCCGATCATTGCCGCTATGGCCGGGGTAGGGCCAGGCTTCCGAGCGCCGCCTCGGCATCGAGCCGGCGCTCCAGCGGCAGCGCGGCGAGCTCGCTGCGGACGTGGTCGAGGAACACGCGCTCGGCCTGACTGAAGCGCGCCTCGGCGGGCCAGGCGAGGAAGATGTCGATCTCGGCCACGCCCTCGTACGGCGGCAGCGGCCACATCGCGCCCTCGGCGACGTCGGCGGCCACCGCGTGCTCGGGCAGGCAGCCCAGCCCCAGCCCGCAGCGCACCATGCGCCGAACCTCGTCGAGGCTGCCGGTCACGCCGACCACCTGGCCCTCGAAGCCCTCCTGCGCGCGGAACAGCGCCAGCGGCGACAGTGCCCCGCCGAGCTGGTCGCTGGTGAACGAGACGAAGTTCTCGTGGCGCAGATCGGCCGCGCTCAGGTTCTGGCGCCCGAACAGCGGGTGGCCGGCGCCGCAGTAGATGCGGTAGGTCTGGCGGATGAACGGCTCGCGTTCGATCCCGGCCACCGGCTGGCGCATCAGGCACAGCCCGGCGGTCGCGGTCTTCTGCAGCAGCCCCTGCTGGATGTCGCGGCTCATCATCACGTCGATGCGGAAGCTGACCTGCGGATGCTGACGGTGGAACTCGCCGAGCACGCGGTCGAAGAACTGCGACTGGATCCGGCTCGCCAGCAGCAGGCGCACGTTGCCGACCACCTCGGGCTCGGTGTCGCGCACCGCGACGCCGAGGCGGGCGATGTTGCCGTAGATCGCCACCGCCTCGCGGTACACCAGCTCGCCCGCCTCGGTGACGCGGAAGCGCCCCGCGCCGCGCTCGACCAGCGTGCAGCCGAGGCTGTCCTCCAGGCGCTTCAGCGCCAGGCTCACCGCCGGCTGGGTCAGGTGCAGGCGTTCGGCGGCGCGGCTGACGCCGCGCTCCTGCACCACGGCCAGGAAGGTCCGCAGCAGGTTCCAGTCCAGCCGGTCACCGAGCATCTCGTGCGCGCGCCGCATCGCCCCTCCTGCATCACCTAGACATGATTTATATTTATTCAGTAGATCATGAATATAAATTTGATTGAAGTAACCGAACCACGTATTACTGGCGCCACGGCGGCGCAGACCGCCCCCGGATCACCCAGGAGCGACCACCATGGCCCAGAATGTGGGCCGGGCCACCACCCGGCCGACCTATGCCGCACCGGACGCGGCGCTCGCCGCGGCGATCGGCGATGCCGTCGATGCCCTCGAGACCGAGCGCACCGCCCTGCTCGCCGAGCTGGTGCGCGAGCCCAGCCTGCTCGGCTCGGAAGCCGGCGCGCAGGCGCTGATGGCGCGTACCTTTGAGGGGCTCGGGCTCGAGGTCGACCGCTTCGCGATCCACGAGGCGCAGCTCCAGCGCCTGCCGGGCTACTCGCCGTCGCTGGCCAGCTACGAGGGCCGCGAGAACGTGGTCGGCGTGCACCGCCCACGCGCAGCGCTCGGGCGCTCGCTGATCCTGAACGGCCACATCGACGTGGTGCCGACCGGCCCCGCGGAGCTCTGGAGCGCGCCGCCGTTCGAGCCGGTGGTGCGCGACGGCCGTCTCTACGGTCGCGGTGCCGGCGACATGAAGGCCGGCATCGCCGCCTACTGCTCGGCCTTCGCGGCGCTGCGCGCGCTCGGGCTGCAGCCCGCGGCCAACGTCTTCCTGCAGTCGGTGGTCGAGGAAGAGTGCACCGGCAACGGCGCGCTCGCCTGCCTCGAGCGCGGCTACCGCGCCGACGCGGCGATCATCCCCGAACCCTTCGACCACACGCTGATGACCGCACAGCTCGGCGTGATGTGGCTGACGCTCGAAGTCACCGGTCTGCCGGCGCACGTGCTCGAGGCCGCCGCCGGGCTGAACGCGATCGAGGCCGCGGTGCGGCTGGTGCAGCACCTGAAGACGCTCGAGGAAGCCTGGAACGCCCCCGAGCACCGCCACCCGGCCTACCGCGAGCACGTCCACCCGGTCAACTTCAACCTCGGCCGCATCGAGGGGGGCGAGTGGGCTTCGTCGGTGCCGACGCGCTGTCGCGTCGACCTGCGCGTCGGCTTCTACCCCGGCATGACGCTGGCCGAAGTCCGCACCGCGCTCGAAGCCGCGGTGGCCACGGCGCTGCGCGACGATCCGGCGCTCGCCGGCATCCGCGCCGAGGTGCGCTACCAGGGCTTCCAGGCCGAGGGCTGCACGCTGAGCGCACAGGCGCCGATGCCGCGGCTGCTGGCCGACATCCACCAGGCGGTGCGCGGCGCGCCGGTGCGCCACCTGGCCGCGACCTGCACCACCGACGCGCGCTTCTTCAACCTGTACGGCGCGATCCCGGCGACCTGCTACGGTCCCGAGGCCGAGCGCATCCACGGCATCGACGAGTCGGTGTCGCTCACCAGCACGCGCGACGTGACGCTGGTGCTGGCGCTGTTCATGGCCTCGTGGTGCGGGCTCGAGCCCGTGCCCGCGCGCGAGGCGTGAGCCGCGGCGAACCGGCTACCGGCCAGCGGCACGGGCACCCGCGCAAGAGGCGCCCGGCCGGGACCAACCATCGAGAGGAGGCAACACCATGCCAAAGACACTGCTGAAGTCGGGCGCCCGAGCGCTGACGCTGGGGCTCGCGCTCGGCCTCGCCGCCCCGCTGCCCGGCGCCGCGCTCGCCGCCGAGCAGCCCACGCGCGGCGGCACGATGAACATCGTGCTGCAGCCCGAACCGCCGATCCTGGTGCTGGGGCTGAACCAGCAGGGCCCGACCCAGACCGTCGGCGGCAAGATCTACCAGGGTCTGCTCACCTACGACGAGAAGCTGCAGCCGTTGCCTTCGCTGGCGAAGTCCTGGGAGGTCTCGCCCGACGGCAAGACCTACACCTTCCATTTGCAGCAAGGCGTCAAGTGGCACGACGGCAAGCCCTTCACCGCCGCCGACGTGGTGTTCAGCACCAAGACCTTCCTGATGGAGACCCACCCGCGCGCGCGCGATGCGTTCTCGCGCTGCGAGGAGATCTCGGCGCCCGACGAGCACACCGTGGTGTTCAAGCTCAAGGAGCCCTACGCCCCCTTCATCATGGCCTTCGAGGTGTCGTCGGCGCCGATGATGCCCAGACACCTCTACGAGGGCAGCGACTTCCGCAACAACCCGGCCAACGCCACGCCGATCGGCACCGGCCCGTTCAAGTTCAAGGAATGGGTCAAGGGCCAGTACGTGCACCTGGTGCGCTTCGACGACTACTGGAAGCCGGGCCAGCCCTACCTCGACGGCATCTACTTCCGCGTGATCCCCGACGCCGCCTCGCGCGCGCTGGCGCTCGAGGACGGCACGCTGCAGCAGACCCAGTTCACCGCGATCGAGAACTTCGACGTGCCGCGGCTGAAGGCGCTGCCGAACCTGACGATGACCACCAAGGGCTACGAGTTCTTCGCGCCGATCGCCTGGCTCGAACTCAACCACCGCGTCAAGCCGCTCGACGACAGGCGCTTCCGCCAGGCGCTGCTGTACGCGGTCGACCGCCAGTTCATCCGCGACAAGCTCTGGTTCGGCCTGGGGCGCGTTCCGACCGGTCCGATCGCCTCGGTGACCAAGTTCTACGAGCCCGACGTGCCGAAGTACGCCTACGACCCGGCCAAGGCCAAGGCGCTGCTCGACGAAATGGGGCTCGAGCCCGATGCCAAGGGCGTGCGCACCCGCCTGAAGCTGCTGGTGATGCCTTACGGCGAAACCTGGACACGCCTCGGCGAGTACCTGAAGCAGGCGCTCGCCAAGGTCGGCATCGCCATCACGCTCGAGACCACCGACGCCGCCGGCTGGGCGCAGCGCGTGTCGAACTGGGATTACGAGATGACGATGGACTTCACCTACCAGTACGGCGACCCGGCGCTCGGCGTGTCGCGCACCTACGTCAGCAGCAACATCCGCAAGGGCGTGCTGTTCAGCAACACCATGGGCTACGCCAACCCCGAGGTCGACGCGCTGTTCGCCAAGGCCGCGGTCGCACCGAGCGAGGCCGAGCGCCAGGCGCTGTACTCGCAGGTGCAGAAGATCCTGGTCGACGACGCGCCGGTGACCTGGCTGCTCGAAATCGAGTTCCCGACCTTCCTCGACAAACGCGTGCGCAACGCGATCACCACGGCGATCGGCGCCAACGAGAGCTACGACGCCGTCTGGCTGGCCAAGTGAAGCCCGTCCGCGCGCCCGGCCCGCGCCGGGCGCGCCCTGACCGGAGGCACCCGCGATGACCGCGATCATCAAACTGTTGGCGCAGCGCCTGGGCAAGGCGCTGCTGATCCTCACCGCCGTCGTCATCTGCAACTTCTTCCTCGTCCACGCCACGCCGGGCGATCCGGCTGCGGTGATGGCCGGCGAGTCGGGCGCGGCCGACCCTGCCTACATGGCGCAGCTGCGCGAGCAGTTCGGGCTCGACCGGCCGCTGCCCGTGCAGCTCGGCACCTACCTCGCCAAGGTCGCCCAGGGCGACCTCGGCTATTCGCACCGCCAGCAGAAGCCGGTGCTCGAACTGCTGCTCGAGCGCCTGCCGGCGACGCTGGCGGTGACGCTGACCGCGTTCGTGCTGGCGCTGGCGCTCGGCGTGCTGGCCGGCGTGGTCGCCGCGCTCAACGCCGGGCGCTGGGCCGACACCGCGGTCACGGTGATCGCGCTGTTCGCCTACGCCACGCCGATCTTCTGGATCGGGCTGATGGCGGTGCTGCTGTTCTCGGTGCAGCTCGGCTGGCTGCCGGCCTTCGGCTTCGAGACCGTCGGCGCCGGCTACAGCGGGCTCGAGCGACTGCTCGACATCGGCCGCCACATGGTGCTGCCCGTGCTGACGCTGGCGCTGTTCTACCTCGCCGTGTACGCGCGCCTCACGCGCGCCTCGATGCTCGAGGTGCGCGACATGGACTTCGTCAAGACCGCACGCGCCAAGGGGCTGACCGAGACCGCGATCGTGCGCCGCCACGTGCTGCGCAACGCGCTCCTGCCGGTGATCACGCTGGCCGGAATCCAGGCCGGGCACCTGATCGGCGGCTCGATCGTGGTCGAGACCGTGTTCGCCTGGCCCGGCCTCGGCCGGCTGACCTTCGACGCCGTGCTCGGGCGCGACTACCCGGTGCTGCTCGGCGTGTTCCTGTTCAGCTCGGCGATGGTGATCGTGCTGAACATGCTGACCGACGTGATCTACCGCCTGGTCGATCCGCGCATCGAGGTGCCCGCATGAAGAGCTTCTGGACCACCTTCAGCCGCAACCGCGGTGCGGTGATCGGCCTCGCCGTGCTGGCGCTGGTGGTGCTGGTCGCGCTGTGCGCCGACCTGCTCTACCCCGGCAGCCCCTGGGACATGGCCACCGCCCCCTTCCAGCCGCCGCTGAGCGAGGGCTTCCCGCTCGGCTCGGACCTGCTCGGGCGCGACATCGCCGCCGGGCTCGCGCACGGCGCGCGCGTGTCGCTCTTGATCGGGCTGGTGTCGACGGCGGTGGCGCTCGCCCTCGGCGTCAGCCTCGGCGCGCTCGCCGGCTATTTCGGCGGCGCGGTCGACGACGCGATCATGCGTGTCACCGAGTTCTTCCAGACCATCCCCAACTTCGTGCTGGCGGTGGTGCTGGTGGCGATCTTCACGCCGAGCATCGGCTCGATCGTCGCGGCGATCGCGATCGTCTCCTGGCCGCCGCTGGCGCGCCTCGCGCGCGCTGAATTCCTCAGCCTGCGCTCGCGCGAGTTCGTCCAGGCGGCGATCACGAGCGGGCAGACGCACGCGACCATCATCTTCCGCCAGATCCTGCCCAACAGCCTGTCGCCGATCATCGTCTCGGGCTCGCTGATGGTCGCCACCGCGATCCTGCTCGAGAGCTCGCTGTCCTTCCTCGGCCTCGGCGACCCCAACCTGATGAGCTGGGGTTTCATGATCGGCGCCGCGCGCACCGTGATCCGCCAGGCGTGGTGGATGAGCTTCTTCCCCGGCGTGGCGATCCTGGTGACCGTGCTCGCGATCAACCTGATCGGCGAGGGCTTGAACGACGCGATGAACCCGCGGCTCGCCCGCGCCCGCCAGTGAGGGCACGACGATGAACCACGAAACCCTGCTCGAGGTCCGCGACCTGACGCTGGCGCTGCCCGGTGGCGGCGACCGCGCACACGCGGTCGAGGCGCTGAGCTTCGAGCTCGCCGCCAACGAGATCCTGTGCATCGTCGGCGAGTCCGGCTCGGGCAAGTCGATGACCGCGCACGCGCTGATGGGGCTACTGCCGCGCGCGGTGCGCCCGGTCGGCGGCGAGATCCGCTACCGCGGTCGCGACGTGCTGACGATGAGCCCGGCCGAGAGCCGCGCGCTGCGCGGCGGGCGCATCGGCATGATCTTCCAGGAGCCGATGACGGCGCTGAACCCGCTGGTGCGCGTCGGCCGGCAGATCGAGGAGATGCTCGAGCTGCACACCGAGCTCGACCGCGCCGCGCGCCGCACGCGCGTGCTCGAGCTGCTCGAGGCCGTCGGGCTGCCCAACCCGCCCGAGCTCGCCCGCGCCTACCCCTTCAAACTCTCGGGCGGACAGCGCCAGCGCGTGATGATCGCGATCGCGCTCGCCGCCGAGCCCGACGTGCTGATCGCCGACGAACCGACCACCGCGCTCGACGTGACCACGCAGCAGCAGATCCTCGAACTGATCGGCCGGCTGCAGACCGAGCGCGGCATGGGCGTGATCTTCATCACCCACGACTTCGGCGTAGTCGCCGAGATCGCCGACCGCGTCGCGGTGATGCGCCACGGCCGCATCGTCGAGCAGGGCAGCGCCGACGAGGTGCTGAACCGCCCGCAGCACCCGTACACGCGCACGCTGATCGCCGCGGTGCCGCACGGGCTGCACCACCGCGACGAACCGCCGCCGGCCGGGCCGCCGCTACTGGTGGCCAAGGATCTGCGCAAGACCTTCCGCGTCGGCGGTGGCTGGCTCGGCGGCGGACGCGAGGTGCGCGCCGCCGACGGCATCAGCCTCGAGATCCGCCCCGGCGAAACCGTCGGCCTGGTCGGCGAGTCGGGCTCGGGCAAGTCGACGCTGGGCCGCGCCATCGTCGGGCTGATGAAGCCCGACGCCGGGCAGATCCTGTTCGAGGGCGTCGACTTACTGGCGCTGAAACCCAACGCCTTCCGCCCCTACCGCCGCCACGTGCAGATGGTGTTCCAGGATCCCTACGCCTCGCTGAACCCGCGCCACACGGTCGGCGACATCATCGCGCAGGGGCCGGTCGCCTTCGGCGAAGACCGCGACAAGGCGCTGGCGCGCGCGCGCGAACTGCTCGGCCTGGTCGGGCTCGACGCCTCGGCCGCCGAACGCTTCCCGCACGAGTTCTCGGGCGGGCAGCGCCAGCGCATCAGCATCGCCCGCGCGCTGGCGCTCGACCCGCGGCTCCTGATCGCCGACGAGCCGGTGTCGGCGCTCGACGTTTCGGTGCAGGCGCAGGTGCTGGCGCTGCTCGAGACCATCCGCAAGCGCCTCGAGCTGTCGATGCTGTTCATCACCCACGACCTGCGCATCGCCGCGCGCATCTGCGACCGCGTCGCGGTGATGCAGCGCGGGCGCATCGTCGAGCTGAAGACCGCGCGCGAGCTGTTCGAAAACCCCGAGCATCCCTACACCCGCACCCTGCTCGACGCGATCCCCGGCCGCGGCTGGCAGGTGCCCGACGCGCTGGTCGCCGCCGAGGCGCAGCGGCTCGCGGTCTGAAACGCAGGAGACGACACGATGGACGAGATCGAGATCGACGGCGCGCGGCTGTGGGTCAGCCTGATGGCGATGGCCGAGATCGGCGCCACCGCCAAGGGTGGCAGCCGGCGGCTGGCGGGCAGCGACGAGGACGCCGCCGGGCGCGAGTGCTTCGCGCGCTGGTGCCGCGAGGCCGGCATGAGCGTGCGCTTCGATGCGGTCGGCAACCTGATCGCCCGGCGCGAAGGCCGCGACCCCGCGCTGACGCCGGTCGCGATCGGCAGCCACCTCGACACCCAGCCGACCGGCGGACGCTTCGACGGCGTCTACGGCGTGCTCGCCGGGCTCGAGGTGGTACGCGCGCTGAACGCCGCCGGCCACGCCACGCGCCACCCGCTCGAGCTGTTCGCCTGGACCAACGAGGAGGGCGCGCGCTTCTCGCCGCCGATGATGGGCTCGGGCGCCTTCGCCGGGGTGTTCACGCGCGAGCACATCCTCGAGCAGCGCGACTCGGATGGCGTGCGCCTCGGCGACGAGCTGGCGCGCCACGGCCACCTGGGCGAGGGGCTGGGCCATCCGCTGGCCGCCTACCTCGAGGCGCACATCGAACAGGGGCCGGTGCTGGTCGACGGCGGCCAGACCATCGGCGTGGTCGCCGGCGCGCAGGGCCAGCGCTGGTACGAGGTCACGGTGCGCGGGCAGGAGGCGCACGCCGGCCCGACGCCGATGCGCCTGCGCCGCGACGCGCTCGGCGGCGCGGCCGAGATGATCCAGGCGGTGCACGGGCTCGCGCTCGACACCGACGACGACGCCTGCGCCACCGTCGGCCAGATCCGCGTCCACCCGGCCTCGCGCAACGTGATCCCGGGCGAGGCCTGGTTCAGCGTCGACCTGCGCCACCCCGATGCCGACACGCTGGCAGCCATGGACCAGCGCTTGCGCGAGCGCCTCGCCGCGATCACCGACCGCCGCGGGCTGGAGCTTGCGATCGCCGACTTCTGGGCCTTCCCGACCACGCGCTTCGCCCCCGAGCTGGTCGAGCGCGTCCGTGCCGCGGCCGCGCGCCGCGGCTACGCGCACCGCGACCTCGTCAGCGGCGCCGGCCACGACGCGGTGTACCTGGCGCGCGTCGCGCCGACGGCGATGGTGTTCATCCCGTGCGAGGGCGGCATCAGCCACAACGAGGTCGAGAACATCCGCCCCGAGGATGCCGCCGCCGGCTGCGCCGTGCTGCTCGACGTCGTGCTCGAGACGGCCGACCAGTAAGGAGCGAACCATGCGCTGCATCTATTCCGACACCGTGCTCGCGCACCGCCCGGCGAGCTACCTGGTGCGCGGGGCGCCGGCCCCCGTGCCCGAGAAGCCGGCGCGCGCCGAGGCGCTGCTCGGCGCGCTCGCCGCGCGCGGGCTCGCGGTCGAGGCGCCGCCGCCGTGCGGCCCG
>JBDHRG010000129.1:0-10841 GCA_039807445.1 Candidatus Competibacteraceae bacterium | reverse complement strand
TCCGGGTGACGCTGGTCACGCCGATGTACGGCGGCGGCGTCACGGCCGGGACGCCCGACACCGACATGCCGATCCGCGCCAGCGCGATCCGCGGCCAGCTGCGCTTCTGGTGGCGGCTGCTGAACCGGCGGGGCAAGTCTTCCCGAGAGTTGTTCGAAGCCGAACGGGAAGTGTGGGGTGGGCTCGGCAGTTCGGCCGAAACCGTGACGGCCAGCCGCGTGTGGGTACGCGTGGAGCGCTTCCAGCCGGCTGGTATCGGAAAACTGGTGCGCCCGTGCGTGAGCTACGAGAAGGACGACGCCGACAAGTTCCGCGGCCCGAAGTTCGACCGCGAACTACCGGATGCCGCGGCTTACGCACTGTTCCCTGGGCAGGGGCAGCTCGATAGAGCTCGCACGGCGATCGAGAAGCCGCCGGCCGACATTCTCTTTCCGGGGCTGAAGTTCGAGCTGGTCGTTGGGTGTCCCGACGAAATCTGGGCGAGCGACGTACTGCCGGCGCTGCGCTGGTGGGCCGCCTTCGGCGGCGTCGGCGCACGCACGCGGCGCGGGCTCGGCTCGGTGCGCGTCGAGGAGCTCGAGCCGCCGACCGAGGTCGAGATCACCGCCGTGCCGGGCATGCGGTTCGAGCGCGTGCGCGGAGGCGACGATGCGCTGGCCGTCTGGGGACGTGCGCTCGTAGCGCTGCGGAGCTTCCGCCAGGGACCGAACGTCGGGCGCAACCCCGGCGGCGCTGATCCGAGGCGACCGGGCCAGAGCCGCTGGCCGGAGCCGTACGCGATCCGCCAGGCGACCGGCAGGACGCGGGTGAAGGCTGGCGACGTACGGCTGAACGACCGCCACGAAGCCGGCGACAACCTGTTCCCGCGCGCGAGCTTCGGGCTGCCGATCATCTTCCACTTCCAGGGCGAAAGAGGTGACGAAGCGCGCGACCCGGCCGACACCGCGCTGCAGCCCGAGGGTGCCGATCGTTTCGCCAGCCCGCTGATCCTCAAGGCTCAGTGGAACGGCCGCAGCTACGATGCCGTCGCGCTGGTGCTACCGACGGTGGCCGAGCTGCGCGGCCGGGCGCTGGTGCTCGCCGACAGCGGCGATGGCCGCGATCTCGGCCAGCCGCGCCGCTTCGCCGCCAGCGAGTGGTGGCCGGACGGCGAAGCGTCGCGCCACGCTGCTCAGGCGATCCCGCCGATGCGCGGTCGTGGCGACGACCCGCTCGCCGCTTTCCTCGACTACTTCGCCAAGGGAGCCTGAACATGGCGCGCCATCTGCTGGTGCTGAACATCGGCCCGGTGCAGGGCTTCATCGCCACGGCGCGGCGCACGCGCGACCTGTGGTTCGGCTCACAGGTGCTGTCGGAGGTCAGCAAGGCGGCGGCGAAATCGCTGATGGACGCGGGCGCGGAGCTGATCTTCCCGGCACCGGACGCCGACCTCGCGGCCGGCTCGCCGCTCAATGTCGCCAACCGCGTGGTCGCGATCGCCGACACCGCAGACCCAGCCGAACTGCTGAACGGCGCGGCCGATGCGGCGCGCGCGAGCTGGTTCGCCGTCGCCGAGGCGGTCCGGCGCGAGGCCGAGCGCGTCGCGCCGGGGGCCGTACGCGAGGCGCAGTGGCGCACACAGCGCGACGACGTACTGGAAACGCAGTGGGCCTGGACCGTCTGGGGCGTCGAGGAAAGCTTCGAGTGCGCTTTCGGCCGGCTGAAGCGGCTCGAGGCGGCGCGCAAGAACACGCGCGGCTTCGCGCCGGCGGCGCTGCTGCCGACCGACGCCGAGCCCGGCTACGGCCTGCCCAAGTCCTCGCTCGACGGTGCGCGCGAAACCGTGCTCGCCAGGCACATCAGCCCCGGCCGCCGCCGCCGGCTCGGTCTGGGCGAAGGCGAGCAGCTCGACTGCCCGGGGCTGGTCAAGCGCCTGTGCGGCGGTGACCCGCCGGAGCGCTTCACGCCGATCGCCCGGATCGCGCTCGATCCCTGGCTGCAGCGACTCGGCGCCGATGCGCTCGGCCGCCTGCGCGATGCGACCGAGCCGCTGGTGCGGCAGGACTTCGCCAGCCGCGTAGCAGGCAAGACCTTTCGCGACTTCCCGTACGACGCGCAGCTGCTGTTGCCGACGCGGATCGAGGTCGCGCTCGGCAGCGAGCTGGAGAAACTGACCGACGCCGACGAGCGCGACGGCATCCGCCGTGCGCTCGAAGATCTGCGCGCGACGATGAAACCGCTGTGGGAACGCCATGGCGAACCCGATCCCTACGTCGCGCTGCTGCTCGCCGACGGCGACCGTATGGGCGAACTGCTCGACCGGGCCGCGCACAGCGGCGTCGATGCGCTCGACCGGCTGCATGCGGCGACGCGCGCGCTGGCCGACTTCGCCGACGCCGTGCCGGGTATCGTCCGCGCGCACCGCGGCCAATGCATCTACGCCGGTGGCGACGACGTGCTCGCGCTGCTGCCGCTGCCCGGGGCGCTCGCATGCGCCCGCACACTGTACAGCGCTTTCGCCGCCACGCTGCAGCCGGTGGCGCTGGAGCTCGGCGTCGAGCAAGGCCGGTTGCCGACGCTCAGCGTCGGCCTCGCGGTGCAGCACTGCCTGATGCCGCTCGGCGAGCTGCGCGCGCTGGCGCAGCGCGCCGAGAAGCTGGCCAAGGGCGACAGCCTCGAGGCCAGCGCACAACGCGACGCGCTCGCGGTGATCGTGCAGACGCGCTCGGGTGCACCGCTGGAGTTCCGCGACCGCTGGAAGCCGGACGACGGCTCGGCACCGCCCGACGAGCGGCTGCAAGACTGGGCCGCCCTGATCGCGGCCGACGCCCTGCCCGACAAGGCGCCGTACGACTTGCGCCACACCGCGCTCGAGCTGCGGGCGGTGCTGCAGGCGCTGCCCGAAGCGTCGAAGCGCGAGCTGCAGCTGGCCGAAGCCCGCCGCGTGATCGGACGCAAGCGCACCGATGGCGGCACCCGTCCGCTGCTCGCCGAGCACGCCGCGGCGCTGCTCGATGCCGCCGGCCGGCTGGGACTGGCGCGGCTGGCCGACGAGCTGGTGGTGGCGCGCTGGTTCGCCGGGCGCGCCGACGAGGAACGACCGACCGAGGAGGACGCCCGGTGAGCCAGCCGCAGTACAGCTACCTGATCGAGCCGCGCTCGCCGCTCGTGTTCCGCAGCGCTCGCCCCTTCGGCGCCGGCGGCGGCGGCGACACGCTGTCCTTCCCGCTGCCCTCGACCGTCGCCGGTGCGCTGCGCACCGCCTGGGCCGAGCAGCAGGGCGGCTTCGACTACCACGTACGCGGCACCGAACTGCTCGACATGGCCGTGCACGGGCCGCTGCTCGGCCGGCGCGGTGCCGACGGTGGCGTCGCGGCGTTGTTTCCGCGCCCCGCCGACGCGCTGTACCTGAACGACGAAGGTCACACGCAGGCGTACCGGCTCGCTCCCGAGCCGCTGCCCGCCGCGAGCGGCTGCGACCTGCCCGCGGACCTGCTGCCGGTGGCGCTCGATCCGGGAGCACCCAAAGGCAAGCCCGCCAAGGATGCGCCGGCGTTCTGGAGCCTGGAAACGATGGCGCGCTGGCTCGCCGGCGTGGCTCCGGCAGGCGAACCATCCACGCACGGAGCATCGGCGCTGCCGCAGGACGTACGCACCCACGTCGCGCTCGATCCCGAGACGTTCGGCTCCGATCCCGGGCGCCTGTTCCAGAGCGCCGGCCTCGACTTCGGTCCCGTGCGGCGCAAGCCGGACGAGGGAGGGTGGACAGAGCATGAATACCTGCTGCTCGCGCGCGCCGGCTTCGCGCTGCACCCGACACTGCGCCGGGTCGGCGGTGAAGGGCGGCCGGCACGGCTGGTCGAGCGGACCGGTGCCTGGCCGGCACCACCGGCCAGACTGGCTGAAGCCATCGCCAAGGCTGGCGGGCTGCGCCTGGTGCTCGCCACCCCGGCAGTGTTCGCCGGCGGCTGGAAGCCGGGCTGGCTCGACGAGAACCTGCGCGGCGAGCCGCTCTGTGCGCCGGGGCTGCGCCTGCGGCTGCGCGCCTGCGCACTCGAGCGCTGGCAGCCGCTGTCGGGCTGGGACCTGGCGCGGCACCAGTCGCGCGCGGTGCGGCGTCTGGTGCCGGCCGGGTCGGTGTACTGGTTCGCCCTCGAAGGGGGGGCCGAGCCGGCCGCGATCGAGCGGCTCTGGCTCGCGCCGCTCGCCGACCACGAACAGGATCGCCGCGACGGCTTCGGGCTCGCCCTGCCGGGCGTCTGGCATCCCATACCCTGAGGGAAAGACATGGAATCCCGCCTCTACCATCTGCATGCGCTGACCGCCCTCCACGTGGGCACCGGTCAGGGCAGCGGCATCGTCGATCTGCCCATCGCCCGCGAGCGCGCCACCCACCTGCCGATGGTGCCGGGTAGTGCGCTGAAGGGCGTGCTGCGCGCCGAGTCGCGTCCCGAGCGCCGCTCGCCCGACTGGCTGGCCTGGGAAGCGCTGTACGGGCCCGAACGCATCAACGACGGCGACGGCAGCTTCGCCGGTGCGCTCGCGGTCGGCGACGCCCGTCTGCTGTGCCTGCCGGTGCGCGCCTTCGCCGGCACCTTCGCCTGGGCGAGCTGCCCGCTGGTGCTGCGTCGCTATGCGCGCGACCTCGAGGCCGCCGGCGAGCGCGGGCTGCCGAAAGTACCGCTCGTCGGCAACGAGCGCTGCCTGACCAGCGGCGTCACGCGGCTCGCCGAGGGCGGCCGGGTTTACCTGGAAGAGCTCGACTTCGCGCAGGGCACCACGCCCGAGATCGACGCCTGGGCACAGCGGATCGCCGCTGCGCTGTTCCCGGACGACGCCGACTGGCAGACGCTGTTCCGCGAGCGTTTCGCGCTGCTGCCGGATACCGCGTTCGACTTCCTGGCCGAAACCGCGACCGAGCTCCGTACCCGCGTGCGCATCGACGAGCAGCGGCGCACGGTGGCCAAGGGTGCGCTCTGGTACGAGGAGAACCTGCCGGCCGAGAGCGTGCTGTGGGGCGTGATCGGCGTCGACCGCTCGTTCCACAAGGACCATGCGGCGACGGCCGGGGCGCTGCTCGAAGCGGTGCCGTGCGATGCGCGGCTGCAGGTCGGCGGCAAGGCGACGGTCGGCCGCGGTCAAGTGCGCTGGCTGCGCGCGCGCTGAGAAGGAGGGAGCATGACTGCGACACGTACCCAAGACGCCGCCGCCCGCTGCTTCGCGCTGGTCGACGAAATCAAGCGGACCCGCGCCGAGCTGAGCAAGGAATACGGCCGTCACTGCACGCGCTTCGGTCCGCTGGTGCTGGCGAACGGCCTCGTGCAGACCGTGGGCTTCCTCGAAGCCAAGGCCGCCGGCGAAGGCCCGGGTGCCCGGGCAGCGCGCCTGTTCCTCGACCACCTCGGCGAACTGCTCGGCCAGCGGCAGCCGCTGGCCTGGCTGCGCGCGGCGCCGCTCGGCGAGTACCTGCGCGCGACGCGGCAGGCGCTGGCGCTGGCGCAGTGGTTCAAGCGCTACGCGCAAGGCCACCTCGGTGTTGACGCCACGGACTGACGGGGACAGCGGCATGATCATCACGCTTCGCAACGGCCTGGCTCCGGCCTGGGGCGGTTCCGCCACCGAGCGGCGCGACGGCGACAACCCGGCGCTGCTGTTCGAGCGCGGCCTGCCCGGCTGGGCGCAGACCGACGCCGAGCGGCGCAACGGCGACGGGCTCGGCGCCTTCGTCGACCGCGTCGCGCGCCAGCCGGCGCCGGCGATCTACACCCCGGCCTATGCGCGCTGGCTTGCGCACACGGCCGATGCCATGCGTTTCGCGCGCTGGATCGGTCGCGTCGACGGTCGCCTGTTCGCCGGCCTCGGCGGCGCCCACGTCGCCGAAACCAACCTGACGCTGGCAAGACCCTACGGCGTACCCTCGATTCCCGGCTCTTCGCTGAAGGGCGTCGCGCGCACCTGCGCGGCGGCGAGCGGGCTGGATCCGAAGGCGCAGGAGGTGTTGTTCGGGCGCGAACCGGACGGCGACGAAGATGATGGCGGTGAAGCCGGCTACCTGGTCTTCCACGACGCCTGGTGGGTGCCCGAGTCGGCAACGACGCCGTTCGCCGCCGAGATCGTCACCGTCCATCACCAGGGCTACTACGGCAGCGAAGGCGCGGAGCTCGCCACCGACTTCGATTCGCCGGTGCCCTGCCCGCAGCTCGCCGCGCGCGGCAGCTTCCTGTTCGTGGTCGAGGGCGCCGCACAGTGGGCCGAGCTGGGGCTGAGGGTGCTGCGCCATGCGCTGGAAACCGCAGGTGTCGGCGGCAAGGGTGCGGCGGGTTACGGTCGTGTCATCGAGGACACCGGCCGCACGGAGCAGCTGCGCGAGGTGGCCCGCCTGGAAGCCGACGCGAAGAAATCCGCAGAGGAACGGCGCATCGAGGCGCTGCGGCGCGAGCTGGAGGCCGCCCGCGAGCGCAACGACCGGAAGCCGGGAGGAGCGCTCGGAGCCGCCTTCAACGCGACCGCCGAAGAAGCCAAGGCTTGGCCGGTCGAATGGCGCGAGCAGTTGATCCCGCTGCTCGAGGCGATCAACAAGTACATGGAGGGCGACATGAAAAAACGTCGCCCGAAGATCGAGACCCTGCGCGGCTGAACAATTTTGCTCGAGGCCCCTTGATGACCACCCTCATCACCTTCCTCGGCCGCGTCGAAGCGAAGATCGGCCAGTACGACCGCATCCGCTACCGCCTGCCCGGCGCGCTCGGCGAGCACGAAGCCGCGTTCGTCGGCTGGGCGCTGCAGGCGAAGCTCGAGCCGAGGCCGCAGCGGCTGGTCGTGCTCGGCACCGCCGGCAGCATGTGGGACCACCTGTTCGAGGTCGACCACGACCTCGGCGACGCGGCGCTCGAGGAGCGCGACCGCCTGATCGAGCGGGTGCGCGCCCAGCAGGTGGACCGCGAGCTGCTCGCGCGCATGGCGCCGGTGCTGGCCGAGCGCCTCGGCTGCGAGGTGATCCTCGACCTGATCCCGCCCGGGCGCACCGAAGCCGAGCAGGTCGAGGTGCTCGAAGCCATGGCGCGCCACGTCCGCGCCGGCGACACCGTGCACCTCGACGTCACCCACGGGTTCCGCACCCTGCCGATGCTGGGGCTGCTCGCGGCCCTGTACCTGCGCACCGAGCGCGGCGCCGAGATCGGCGGCATCTGGTACGGCGAGGCGGACCTGCGCGCGCAGACCGGGCAGGTCACCAACCTCTCGGGCCTGCTGCACATCGCCGACTGGGTGGAGGCGCTGGCCGCGTTCGACAAGGACGGCGACTACGCGGTGTTCGCGCCGCTGCTGCGCGGCGCGCTGCCGGAGGAGGCGCTCGCGCTGCTGGCCGATGCCGCCTTCTTCGAGCGCACGCAGCGCATCGGCCAGGCGCGCGGCAAGCTGCAACGCTTCCTGCAGCACCTCGACGCCGCGAGCGATGCGCTCGCCGGTAGCACCTCGCCGGTAGCGCTGTTCGCGCCCTTGCTGCGTGAGCGCATCGAGTGGTGCCGCGAGGGTCGCTTCTACCAGCGCATGCGCGCGCTCGCCGTCCAGAGCCTGAACCGCGGCGACTACGTGCGCGCGACGCTGTTCGCCTTCGAGGCCTTCGTCACGCGCGAGATGCAGCGCCGCGGCATCGCCAATCCGGATAGCTACGACAACCGGGCCCAGGCCAAGAGCGACTACGAAGCCGAGCAGAAGATGCAGTATCCCCGCAGCGCCGAATACGAGGACTACCGGCTGCTGCGCGACCTGCGCAACCAGCTCGCCCACGGCGCCGGTGGCGACCGGGTGGAGGTCCAGCGCGCGATCGCCGACGCCGCTACCTTGCACGCCAAGCTGGAGCAGCTGATCGGGCGCCTGCTGCCGGCAGCTTGAGCCGATCCCGCACGGATCTCGTGTATATACTCAGCGTATATACATGCCTGGAAACCGAGCCATGCCGGCACGAGACGATCCGAAGCCCGCGCGTAGCGAACGCCGCTGCGGCACCGTGCGGCTCGCCAGGGTGTTCCGCAGCGGCAATTCGCAGGCCGTGCGGCTGCCGCGCGACATGCAGATCGACGCCGACGAGGTCGAGATCTTCCGCGATGGCGACGACATCGTCCTGCGCCGCCGTCCGCGCAACCTGGCCGCGGCTTTCGACCTGCTCGCCAGCCTGCCAGACGACTTCATGGCCGAGGGGCGCCACGACGCGTCGCCGCAGCCGCGAGAAGCCTTGTGATGCGCGGCCTGC
Organism: Candidatus Competibacteraceae bacterium; assembly: GCA_039807445.1. GTDB lineage: Bacteria > Pseudomonadota > Gammaproteobacteria > Competibacterales > Competibacteraceae > JBDHRG01. The sequence goes on along the minus strand of JBDHRG010000129.1, from coordinate 2,611 downwards.
GCTATCTGCTCGATACCAACCTCTGCATCTACATCGCCAGGCGCAGGCCGCCCGAGGTGCAAGCCCGCTTCGTCGCGCTGGAGCCGGGGGAGGTGGGGATGTCGGTGATCACCTTCGGCGAACTGCGCCACGGAGCGGCCAAGAGCCAACGGCCCGAAGAGGCCGGCCGCACCATCGAAGCGCTGGTCCGCCTGATTCCGGCGCTGCCGCTCGATGCGGCGGCCGGCGAGTGCTACGGCGCCGTGCGCGCCGCCCTGGAGCGCGCCGGCACTCCCATCGGCGGCAACGACCTGTGGATCGCCGCGCACGCGCTGGCGCTCGGCGTGACGCTGGTCAGCAACAACACGCGCGAGTTGGAGCGCGTGCCGGGGCTGGTGCTGGAAAACTGGATACGCTGATGCCGGGGGCTGGCGGAGTGCAGCCCACGGCCGAGCAGCGGCTTCAGTCCGAAACCACTTGGCACAAATGCTTCGCTCAAGAAAGCCGGTGCGGCGCCGATCTCTTGCCGTGAGCCGGTGGAGCCACCGTCGGCCGGCAGCAAGTTTGCCGTCGGCCTCATCGGGGCGCGGTCGGTGCTGGAATGCGCGCATCACGATGAACAGCTAAGGAGTCCCGTTCCCGATGAGCCTCGCCCCCCGCCGCATCCTGCTGTGCGTGACCGGCTCGACGCCGCAGATCGTGACCGAGGCGTTCCAGGCGCTGCACGAGAGCGGCTTCACGCCGAACGAGATTCACCTGATCACGACCGCGCACGGCCAGCGCGAGGCCGACGCCACGTTGCTCGGGGCCGGCTGGCTCGCCGCCGTGTGCGCGGAGTGCGGCGTCGATCCGGCGACGGTGAAGTACGGCAGTGATACCTTGCACTTGATCCGCGACGGTCGGCGCGTGCTCGACGACGTGCGCGACGAGCGCGACAACATCGTCGCCGGCGACACCATCCTGACGACGGTGCGCGAGCTCACGCGCGATGCGGAAACCGCCGCCGCCGCCCTCCTCGCCGGTGGCCGCCGAACGATGACGCACTACCTCGGCATGGCGATGTCGCTGCTCGGCCGCCGGCAGGACCGGCTGTTCCACGTGCTGATCGATCCGCCGCAGCTCGAGTTCCGGCCCGACTTCCACTTCGTCCGTCGCCGCGAGCCGGTCGATTACGTGCTGGGGGGCGGGCGCACGGTGCATTCGACCGACGTCAAGCTGACGCTCGCGGAGGTGCCCCTGCTGATGCTGCGTGACGCGCTGTCGCCGGAGTTGCTCGATGGCTTCGCCGATTACGGCCGCTCGGTGGAGCTGATCCGCCGCAGCCTCGCCGACGATCCGGAGCTGGTGTTCGAGGTCGTCGAGCGGACCGTGTACTGCAGCGGCCAGCCGGTGCGGCTGTCGCCCGACCAGTACGCGTTCTACCTGTGGATGGCCGAGCGGGAGCGGGGCGAAAGGCGCCGCGCCGGCGGGCTCTGGGCGCAGGACATCAGCCATGGTGAGCGTGACCGCTTCCTGGATCTGCTCGCGCTGGTGTCCGCCGATTCGGACGAGCAGCGCGAGCGGCTGCGTCGCGAAGGGATCCGACACAACGAATCGCAGGGCGGCAGCAGCGCCTATCTGCGCACGGTTCAGAGCCTGCGCGACGGCATGGAGGCGAAGCATTTCAACAACCGCCAGACCAGCCTCAACAAGGCCCTGTCCAAGACGCTCGGCGCGCGGCTGAGTGCGGACTTCCACGTGCAGGAAGTGGAGCGCTTCAGACCCCGCAACGGCGGCAGCAAGCCGCACTCGCTCTACGGCCTCGCGGTGCCGGCCGAGCGCATCCGCATCCGCTGGCCGGAGGGCTTCGGCGCCTGATCGTGATCCTGCATTACCGCCGCCGGTGCACGCGCTCAGATCCGCCGTGCCGCATCCTCCAGCGCCTCGGTCGCCCAGGCGTTCAGGCTCTTGCCGGACGCCCTGGCCGCCACGGCGAGGTCGCGGTGCAGCCGCGGCGGCACGCGGATGTTGAAACGCCCCGAGTAGGGCTTTTCGGGTTCGATGCCGCGTTCGCGGCAGACATCCAGATACACCTCGATCGAAGCCGCGAACGCCTCGTGCAACTCGTCCACCGAACGGCCGTAGAACGTCACCGGCCCCGACAGGTTGATGACGTTGCCGAAGAACATTTCCAGCTCGGGATCGAACTCGATCTCCGCGACGTATTCGCCGTGCTTCATGACCGTGGGCATAGCACCTCCTACGGACGGATGCCCATATGGTGGAAATGGTGTTCTGGTACCTTCGTCGAGCGGGTTGTGCGCGTGGATGGATGTCCGAGGGCACGCGTCACGGCCTGCGCGTGCGCCGGACGAACCGTGGATCGTCACCACCGAGGCGTCCGGACGCGCCGCCGCGCGGTGGGGCGGGTGGGCCGAGCGCCCGGTCCTCCGCTACCCTGTATTTCGGAGGTGTGCCCGATGCCCATCCCCTTCGATACCAACGAGCAGGTTCGTCGACTCGAGGCGGCCGGCTTTCAGCGCGAGCAGGCCGAGGTCGTCGTCAAGGTGGTCAGTGCGGCGCAGACGGGCGCGGATCTCGCCACCAAGACCGACCTCGAGGCGCTGCGGGTTGCCACCAAGACCGACCTCGA
>JBDHRG010000128.1:0-11020 GCA_039807445.1 Candidatus Competibacteraceae bacterium | reverse complement strand
GCCAGGCTACCGGGTCAGTGACAGCCTGGCCAGCCCGCTACCCCAAGCTGCAGGGGGATTCATGCACCAACGCCCCTAGGCGGTAATGCCTGGCATGGATCTGCGTCCTGAGCTGGTCCAACAGCTTCGGGTTCTGAACGGGTGCCGCATTCCCGCTATATTCACATCTCACCGCCGTGAATACATCAAAGACCTAGCGCTTGACACGCCAGGATGGCCATCTATGCTCCGCGCACGGACGGTTTTTGCACCGATTCCAGCAGGCTTTCCGGCGCTCCCGCCGCTTGGCCTGCCGCTGAGGCAGTTAGGTGGCGAAGCGTCATCTACCTTCAAGCCGAAACCGTTTCGCGGCCCGGCTTGATTCAGTCGCTAGCGATCTCGGTCCACCTTCGGAGCATTCATGAACGGTTCATCGAACAACAGGGGCATTCGAAAGGTTGCCCGCATTTCGGGAAAACCCGGGCGTTCGGCGGAACTGCGCGAGGCACTGAACCCGACGCATCAGATCGAGTCCGTGACGGAAGACGGTATGGAGCATCCTCGAGGCGGTGGTTCAAACCCTGTGGGAGAGTGAAGATGCGACACAAGAAGCTTGTCTTTTCGTCGTTGCTCGTCGTCTGTGTTGCCGCGCCGGTCGCAGTGGCGGACGAAGGCGGCGCGCCGCACATCGGAGAACCGGAACAGCTTGGCGAGGTGAACTTTCCCGTTTCGTGCAATGCGGCTGCGCAGCAGGAGTTCAACCGGGCCATGGCGTTATTCCATTCGTTCTGGTTCGATCCGGCGAAGGCCGCCTTCGCCGGCGTCCTGCGCCACGATCCCGAGTGCGCCATGGCGCACTGGGGGATTTCCATCATGTCGATGGGCAACCCCTTCACCTGGCCGACTAATCCGAACGCCTCGAAGGCGGGCGCACCGGCTGCGGCGGAGGCACAGCGCATCGGCGCCAAGAGCGAGCGCGAGCGCGATTACATCGCTGCGCTGGGCGTCTTCTTCAAGGACTGGGAAACCACCGAGTTCCGTCCGCGCGCCGTCGCCTTCGAAAAGGCGATGGAAGGCGTGGCGGCGAAGTATCCCGAGGATGACGAGGCGCAGATCCTTTATGCGCTGGCGCTCAATATCACGGCGCTGACCACGGACAAGAGCTTCGCCAACCAGTTCAAGGCGGCAGCCATTCTGGAACCGCTGTTCAAGAAATACCCCAATCATCCGGGCGTGGCGCACTACCTGATCCACACCTACGACTACGCCGAGCTCGCGGACAAGGGATTGCCCTCGGCGCGCACCTACGGCGCCATCGCGCCCAGCGTACCGCATGCGCTGCACATGCCCTCGCACATCTTCTCGCGCGTCGGCCTGTGGAAGGAGATGGTGGAAGGCAACCGCGCCTCCTATCTCGCCGCCAAGGGCGAGCTGAAGGAGCAGACGCTGGGCATCGGCGCCTATGACGCCCTGCACGCGATGGATTACATGGTGTTCGGCCAACTGCAGCAGGCCCAGGACGAGGCGGCGAAGCAGCTGGTGGACGAAGCCGGCGCGATCCGCAAGGTGAACGTGGAGAATTTCGTCGCCGCCTATGCCTTTGCCGCCATGCCTGCCCGCTACGCGCTCGAGCGCGGCGACTGGGTGCAGGCCGCGAAGCTGAGCCTCAGTCCGCCGGATCTGGCCTGGAACAAGTTCCCGCAGGCGGAAGGCATCCTGGTCTTCGCGCGTGGCCTGGGGGCGGCGCGCAGCGGTGACGTGGCTGCCGCGCGCAAGGACGTGGAGCGCCTGCAGGCGCTCAAGGAGGCGCTGACCGCGGCCAAGAGTGGCTACTGGGCGAGCCAGACGGATTTCCAGATCAAGACCGTCAATGGGTGGATCGCGTTTGCCGAGAAGCGCAGCGACGAGGCGCTGCAGCTGATGCGCGCCGCGGCGGAAGCGGAAGAGGCGAGCGACAAGCATCCGGTGACGCCGGGCAACGTAGTGCCTTCGCGCGAGCTGCTGGGCGAGATGCTCCTGGCGCTCGGGCAGGCCGAGCAGGCGCTCGCCGAGTTCGAGCGCTCCTTGATGCGCGATCCGAACCGCTTCCGTGGCATTCATGGTGCCGCCCGCGCGGCTGAAGCCGCCGGCAACCCCGAGGTAGCCCGCGAGTACTACGCCAGGCTGCAGACCTTGACCGCCGCCCGTGATACGGAGCGTCCCGAACTCGCCCATGCCAGGGCGTTTCTGTCGCTGCGTTGAAGGCCCGTACACGATGCGTCCCGAGCTGAAGCGGCTGGCAGGGTAGCGACGACATCCTCAGAGCGCGCGGGAGATCGAGGCCTTCGCCCGGCTGCGCCGCGCTTGCGTCATCGACGGGCGACTGATCTGCTGGGCAACCCCGTCGACTTCATGTCGGTTGACAGGGCTGCTGTTTTATTTTATTTATACGTATAAATCGAATAAACGTGACCGAAAAACAGATCACGCCCGACACCACCCGAGAAGAGGAGAGGATCAACCCATGCTGGATCGTCGCCAGTTCCTGAAGCTGTCCACGCTCGCGGCGGGCTCGCTGCTGCTGCCCGCCGGCCTGCGCCACGCCATCGCCGCCGATGAGGCGATCACGGTCGGCGTGCCGCTGCCGATGTCCGGTCCGTTCGCCGCCAACGGCAAGTTCGGCGCGATGGGCGCCGCGATGGCGGTCGACGAGGCGGGTTCGGTGCTCGGGCGCAAGCTCGCCTACCTCGAGATCGACACCGAGGGCAAGCCGGCCTCGGCGGTGCGCAAGGTGCAGGAGGCGATGCAGCAGCACGGCGTGCGGCTGTTCAGCGGCGGTATCCTGTCTTCCGAAGCGTTGGCGATGGGCAAGGAAGTCACCAAGGCCGGGGGCGTGTTCATCACCACCGCCGGCGCCGACGAGCTCACCGGCGCCGAGTGCAACCGCGGCACCTTCCGCTGGAGCGTGCCGACCTTCGGCGCGATCGAGCAGACCGTGCGCCCGCTGATCGAGCGCCTGCCGAACGCCAAACGCTGGTACACGATCACCCCGCAGTACGTGTTCGGCGACGGCCTGCTCAATGCCGCGAAGAACGTTTTCAAGGAAAAGGGCATCGAGCACGTCGGCAACAGCTACCACTCGCTGACCGAGAAGGAGTTCAGCGGCTACCTGACCAACGCCATCGGCGCCAAGCCCGACGTGCTGCTGCTGCTGAACTTCGGCGCGCAGTCCTCCGATGCGCTGCGCCAGGCGGTCAGCTTCGGGCTGAAGAAACGCATGACCATCCTCGTCGCCTGGGCCTCGGGGCTCGAACAGTTCGAGGCGCTCGGCCCCGACATCATGGACGGCGTGTACTTCGGCGCGCAGTACTGGCACGGCATCGATGCGCCGTTCAACCGCGAACTGGTCGCCCGGGTCCAGGCCAGGCACAGGATGAACCCCAACTATGCTTTCGCCAGCAACTACCTGACCACCCGGATCCTGATCGACGCGCTGGCCAAGGCCGGCAGCCACGACGGCGCCGCGGTCGCCAAGGCGATGGAAGGCATGAAGTACGCGGGGCTGACCGGCGACGAGGAAATCCGCGCCGCCGATCATCAGGTGATCAAGAACTACTACCTGCTCAAGGGCAAGCCGAAGTCGGCGATGAAGGACAAGGACGACTACGTCGACATCGTCAGCTCGGGCCGGTCCTTCCTCTCGCCCGAGCAGGCGCAGTGCCGGATGGCGTGAGCCGCACCCGCGGGGCGGCCGCGCGGCCGCCCTTCCCGTCCAGCGTTCGGGGGAAACCGGCGTGATCTACTTGTTCCAGCTGATGAACGGCATCGGCCTGGGGATGCTCTACTTCCTGCTCGCGGTGGGCTTGAGCATCGTCTTCGGGCTGCTGCACTTCGTGAACTTCGCCCACGGCGCCTTCTACCTGCTCGGCGCCTACCTGACCTACGACCTGATCGAGCGCGGCGTCGACTTCTGGGCCGCACTGGCGATCGCACCGCTGATGGTCGGGCTGCTCGCCGCGGTGACCGAGACCCTGCTGCTGCGGCGCATCTACCACCTGCCGCACACCTTCCACATCCTCGTCACCGTCGGCCTGGCGCTGATGGTGCAGGAGCTGGTGATCCTCGCCTGGGGTCCGGTCGGCGGCAACGTCGCCCCGCCCGAGGCGCTGTCGGGCGCGGTGGTGCTCGGCGAGTTCGTCTATCCGCAGTACCGCCTGTTCGTGATCGGGCTGACCGCGGTGCTGGCGCTGGCGCTGTGGTGGCTGCTCGAGGGCACGCGCCTGGGCGCGCTGGTGCGCGCGGGCTCGGAATCGACCGAGATGGTGGCGCTGCTCGGCGTCGACATCGTGCGCGTCAACACCGCGGTGTTCGCGCTCGGCGCCGGGCTGGCCGGGCTGGCGGGCGCGCTGGCGGCGCCGATCCGCGGGGTCGAGCCCTTCATGGGGGTCGAGGCGCTCGGCATCGCCTTCGTCGTGGTCGTGATCGGCGGCATGGGCAGCTACGTCGGCGCGCTGGCAGCGGGCCTCTTGGTCGGCGTGGTGCAAAGCCTGATGACCACGCTGTGGCCCGAAGGGGCGCGGCTGATGATCTACCTCGGCATGGCGCTGGTGATCCTGACCCTGCCCCGCGGCCTGTTCGGGCGCGCCTGAGAGGAGCTCGGCGATGAATCGATCCTGGGTACACTTCGGGCTCGCCGCGCTGGTCGCGGCGCTGCTGCCCCTGCTGATGACCTCCGCCACGCTCGCCACCGAGGTGCTGGTGTTCGCGATGGCAGCGGCGGCGCTGAACCTCCTGCTCGGCTATACGGGCCTGCTGTCCTTCGGCCAGGGGATCTTCTTCGGCCTCGGCAGCTACGCGCTGGGGCTGACGCTGCTGCACACGCAACTGCCGCTGCCGGTGGCGCTGGGGCTGGCGGTCGCGCTCGGTGCGCTGGTCGCCGCCCTGGTCGGCTGGCTCTCGATCCGCCGCCAGGGCGTGTACTTCGTGATGCTGACGCTGGCCTTCGCGCAACTGTTCTACTTCCTGGCCTACACCTTCGCGGGCGTGACCGGGGGTGACAACGGTTTGCTCAACATCCCGCGCGCGGCGCTGGGGCCGCTGGTGCTGACCGAGCCCTGGACCTTCTACGGCTTCGTCGCGGCGCTGTTCCTGCTCGCCTTCGCCGGCTTGCAGCGCGTGGCCAGCTCGACCTTCGGCCGCACCCTGCTCGCGATCCGCGACAACGAGGAACGCGCGCGGGCGATCGGCTTCCCGGTGCGGATCTTCAAGATCGCCGCGTTCACGATCTCGGGCGGCGTCACCGGCCTGGCCGGCGCCCTGCACGCGCTGCTGATCGGCGTCGCGCCGCTCTCCAACATCGAGTACCACACCAGCGAGAACCTCCTGATCATGACCATCATCGGCGGCACCGGGAACCTGTTCGCCTCGGTGCTCGGCGCCGGCTTCTTCGTGCTGGTGTCCGACGCGCTGTCGGCGATCTGGCCGCGCTGGCTGCTGCTGCTCGGCGCGCTGCTGATCACGCTGGCGCTGTTCATGCAGCAGGGGCTGTGGGGGCTGATCGAGCGCGCCGTCGCCACCGCGCGCGGCCGTCGCTCGGTCACGACCGCCGCGGGCTCGGGCACCGACACCGTGGAGGGCCGGTCATGAGTGCCTACCCGAACCCTGTTCCGGCGCCGCTGCTCGCCACCGAGGGCCTCGGCGTCAGCTACGGCCGCTTCCAGGCGCTGGCCGAGGTGTCGCTGGCGATCCGGCCCAACACCGTGCACTCGATCATCGGCCCCAACGGCGCCGGCAAGACCACGCTGTTCCACGCCCTGACCGGGCGCGTGCGCGCCAGCGCCGGGCGCATCCGCTTCGACGGCGCCGACATCACCGCCACCTCCGACGACCAGCGCGTGCGCCTGGGGCTGGCCCGCGCCTTCCAGGTCACCAGCCTGTTCCAGAACCTGTCGGTGCACGAGAACCTGCGCCTGGCGGCACAGGGGCGCACGCCCTGGCAGGCGCTGGCGCTGTGGCGCAACGCCGAATCCAACCGCGCGGCGATGGCCACCGCCGACGCGCTGATCGAGCGCCTGGAGCTGGGCACGGTGGCCACCCGCGCCGCCGGCGAGCTCTCGCACGGCCAGCAGCGCCGGCTCGAGGTCGGCATGGCGATGGCGGCCAGGCCGCGACTGATCCTGCTCGACGAGCCGACCTCGGGCATGGGCATCGACGACATCGACGCGATGAAGACGCTGATCGGCGACCTCAGGCGCGACCACACCGTGCTGTTCATCGAGCACAACATGGGCATCGTCATGAACATCAGCGACACCATCACCGTGATGCGCGCCGGGCGCATGCTGGTCGAAGGTCCGCCCGAAGCCATCCGCGACGACCCCGAGGTGCGCCGCGCCTACCTCGGCAACATGATCACCGGAGACCTCGCATGAACGGCGTCGCGCTCGAAGTCGACGATGTCCACGGCTACTACGGCAAGAGCCACATCCTCCAGGGGGTGTCGCTCGAGGTGCGCCCCGGCGAAGTGGTGACGCTGCTCGGGCGCAACGGCGCCGGCAAGACCACCACGCTGAAGAGCGTCAGCGGCCTGCTCGCACCCCGCACCGGGCGGGTGCGCTTCCAGGGCACCGACGTCACCGGCTGGAAGCCGCACCGCATCGCCCAGCTCGGGCTGGCGCTGGTGCCCGAGCACCGCGGCATCTTCGGTCTGCTGACGGTCGAGGAGAACCTCAGGATCGCGATCCGCAAGGGCGCGCCGTGGACGCTGAAGGACGTCTACGCGATCTTCCCGCGGCTCGAGGAGCGGCGCGCCAACGGCGGCGGCCAGCTCTCGGGCGGCGAGCAGCAGATGCTCGCGATCGCCCGCGCGCTGTTGAACGCGCCGAAGCTCTTGATGCTCGACGAGCCGGTCGAGGGCCTGGCGCCGGTGGTGGTCGAGGAGATCGTCGAGCAGATCAGGCGCATCCGCGCCACCGGCATCCCGATCCTCTTGGTCGAGCAGAACCTCGCCGTGTGCACGCTGCTCGGCGATCGCCACTACATCCTCGAGCAGGGCCAGGTCGTCTACCACGGCACGCAGGCCGAGTTCGCCGCCGACGAGGCGGCCAAGGACCGCTACCTGGGCGTCAAGGCCCACTGAACACCGATACGAAAATGTCCCAAGATAGCGCATCCGCCGAGCGGCTGCAGGCCCCGCCTCCCCTGCCAAGGGGAGGGCCGGGGAGGGGTTAAGGGGGCGGCGTTGAACCGATAGGTCGGCGCCTCCCACATCACCCCCTCCCGTCCTCCCCCTTGGCAGGGGGAGGAGGCCGCGCAGCCGGCTCTCGTCCAGGCCGTCCGACGCAACGAAATCAGGAGACTCATCCCATGTCCGCCCTCCCCACCCCCGCCTCCCTGCCGCGCATCGATGGCGAACGCCTGTGGCAGTCGCTGATGGAGCTCGCCCGGATCGGCGCCACGCCCAAGGGCGGCGTCTGCCGCCTGGCGCTGACCGAACTCGACCGCCAGGGGCGCGAGCTGTTCGTGCGCTGGGCCGAGGACGCCGGCTGCACGGTCGCCATCGACCGCATCGGCAACGTGTTCGCCCGCCGGCCCGGGCGCGACGCGACCCTGGCGCCGGTGATGGTCGGCTCGCACATCGACACCCAGCCCACTGGCGGCAAGTTCGACGGCAACTACGGCGTGCTCGCCGGGCTCGAGCTGGTGCGCACGCTCAACGACCACGGCATCGCGACCGAGGCGCCGATCGAGGTCGTCGTCTGGACCAACGAGGAAGGCTCGCGCTTCGTGCCGGTGATGATGGGCTCGGGGGTGTTCGCCAAGGCGTTCAGCCTCGAGCACGCCTGGGCCGCCGAGGACATCGACGGCAAGAGCGTGCGCGGGGAGCTCGAGCGCATCGGCTTCCTCGGTGAGCTCGAGCCCGGCGCGCGCCCGGTCGGCGCCTACTTCGAGGCGCACATCGAGCAGGGCCCGGTGCTCGAGGACGCGGGCAAGGTGCTCGGCGTGGTGCCCGGCGTGCTCGGCCTGCGCTGGTACGACTGCACCGTCACCGGCATGGAGGCGCACGCCGGCCCAACGCCGATGGGGCTGCGCCGCGACGCGCTGCAGGCTGCCACCGGCATCATGCAGCAGGTGGTCGCGATCGCCGAGCGCCACCCGCCCTACGGCCGCGGCACCGTCGGCTTCGTCCAGACCTTCCCCAACAGCCGCAACGTCATCCCCGGCCGGGTCAGGTTCTCGATCGACCTGCGCAACGTCGACGACGCGCTGCTCGACGCGATGGAGGCCGAGCTCGATGCCTGCCTGGCGCGCGTGCGCGCCGAGACCGGGCTCGAGATCGCGCTCGAGCAGGTCTCGCGCTTCGACGCCTGCCCCTTCGACCCGGACTGTGTCGCCGCGGTCGAGCGCGCCGCCGCGGCACTCGGGCTGAGCCATATGGAGGTCGTCTCCGGCGCCGGCCACGACGCGGTGTACCTCGCGCGCCTCGCCCCGACCGGGATGATCTTCGTCCCGTGCAAGGGCGGTATCAGCCACAACGAGATCGAGGACGCCGACCCCGGGCACCTCGCCGCCGGCGCCGACGTGCTGTTGCGCTGCGTGCTCGAGCGCGCCGGCATCGCGGCCTGAAGGAGGCGGACGATGCGCTTCGTGATCGCGCGGATGAACCACGAGACCAACACCTTCTCGCCGGTGGCCACCCCGCTGGAAGCCTTCGAGCCGCGCTGGGGAGACGCCGCCCGCGCCGCCGCCGCGGGCTCGCGCACCGCGATGGGCGCCTTTCTCGAGCTCGCCGAGACACTGGGCGCACAGGCCGTGACCCCGGTGTTCGCCGGTGCCAACCCCAGCGGCCCGGTCGACGACGCCGCCTTCGAGGCGATGGCCGGCGCCATCGTCGAGGCCGTCCGCCAGGGCTGCGACGCGGTGCTGCTCGACCTGCACGGCGCGATGGTCACCGCGCGCTTCGACGACGGCGAGGGCGAGCTGCTGGCGCGCGTGCGCGCCGCTGCCCCCCTTGTGCCGATCGGCGTCGCGCTCGACCTGCACACCAATCTGAGCGCAGCGATGGTCGAGCACGCCGACGTCTTGGTCGGCTTCAAGACCTACCCGCACGTCGACATGCACGAGACCGGCGGGCACGTCGCCCGGCTGGTGCGGCGCATGCTCGAGACCGGTCTGAAACCCGCGTGCGCCTGGTGCCACCCGCCGCAGCTCGCGCACACGCTGGCGATGAATACCGGTGTCGCAGGGGCGATGCGCGACGCGATCGCGGCGGCGAAGGCCGCCGAGGCGCGCCCCGGGATACTCGCGGCCAGCGTGTTCGGCGGCTTCCCGATCGCCGACATCGCCGATGCCGGCATGGCGGTCGCGGTGCTGGCCGAGAGCCCCGAGCTCGCGCGCGAGGTCGCGCGCGAGCTCGGCGAGGTGCTGTGGCGGCGGCGCGCCGAGTTCGTCTACGCGGAAACGCCGCTGGCCGAGTCGCTCGCCGCGGCGCGCGCGCGCGCCGAAGGTCCCGGCAGCGGCCCGGTGCTGCTGCTCGACCACGGCGACAACTGCATGTCGGGCGGCACCTGCGACACGATGGACGTGCTCGCCGAGGCGCTCGCCCGGGGCTTCGAAGGCATCGTCGCCGGACCGATCTGCGACCCGCGCGCGGTCGAGGCGCTGATCGAGGCCGGTCCGGGCGCCCGCGTGCGCCTCGGCGTCGGCAACCGCGTGGCGATGCCGCGGATCGGCGTCGCCAAGCCGCCGCTCGAGCTCGAGGGCACGGTGCGCGCGCTCACCGACGGCGAATACGTGATCAGCGGCCCCACCTACACCGGCATGCGCTGCCAGATGGGCCGCGCCGCGGTGCTCGATACCGGCAGCGCACGCGTGCTGCTCACCGAGCACACCCACGAGCCCTGGGATCTGGCCGTGTTCGAGAGCGTCGGCATCGATCCGCGCGCCTGCCGCTACCTGATCCTGAAGTCGCGGATGTACTGCCGCCCGGTGTTCGAGCCGATCGCCCGCGCGCTGGTCGAGTGTGCGAGCCTCGGCGTCACCAGCTCGGACTACGGCCTGTTCCGCTTCGAGAAGCTGGCCCGTCCGGTCTATCCTCTCGATCCCGACACCGCATGGACGCCCGAGGTCCGCAGCGCATGAGCGCCCGCCTGCCCGCCCGCGAACGCCTCAAGCGGCGCAAGCTCTCGGACCTCGTCGCCGAGGACCTGCGCCGCTGGATCGCGCGCGAGCGGCTGCGCCCGGGCGATCGCCTGCCCAACGAGAAGGCGCTGATGGACCACTACGGTTGTGCCAAGGGCACGGTGCGCGAGGCGCTGAAGGCGCTCGAGGTGCAGGGCCTGGTCAAGATGCAGACCGGTCCCAACGGCGGCGCCGAGATCCAGCCGGTGTCGCTCGAGGCCGTCACCCAGCAGCTGCGCACCTTCCTGCACTTCCAGTCGCTCGACTTCGAGCAGGTCTATGCGCTGCGCCACAGCCTCGAGGTCGACCTGGCCGTCAGCGTCGTCGGGCGCCTCGACGAAGACCAGCTCGCGCGCCTCGACGCCAACATCGCGGCCAGCGACCGCGCCCGCGAGCAAGGCGACCGCGTGAGCGCGCGGCGCATCGAAATCGAGTTCCACGACATCCTCGCCGAGGCCTGCGACAATCCGCTGCTCGCCTTCATCTGCCGCTTCCTGAACGGCCTGTTGCGCGACCTGGTCGAGTTCCGCAGCGAGCGCTACGCCGAACACGAAGCCTTCGGCCAGCACAACATCGCCTGCCACCGCACGCTGATGACCGCCTTCCGCGCCCGCGACCACGACGCCGTCGCCCGCGTGATGGCCGAGCACATGCACGCGGCCGAGCGCTTCATGCAGCGGCTCGATGCGGCGTTCAGGTCGGACCTGCTGAGCGCCGGGTGATTTCGCGGCTGTAGCCGTCATGTTCAACCGAGAGACCCCGGGCGTTCGTGCCCGGGGTCCCCGGCGTTATACGGATCCCAAGAAATATCGCCGTTTTGCTGGAGGTTCGGGCGACGGCGCGAGGGGGATGTTACGGAGCGACACTTGCGCCGCGGGCGCAT
>JBDHRG010000127.1:0-11284 GCA_039807445.1 Candidatus Competibacteraceae bacterium | reverse complement strand
TCCTGCCTCCAAACGCTGGTGCAGCTCACGCAGCCGCACGACACATCGCTGAAGACTCGGCGCCCTGACACAAGCCTTGTCGATGTCCCAGTGATTCCGGATGAACTTCGTCAAGTACGCCACGTACTCGGGCCCTACCGAGGCACTGTATCCTGGGCGTGGCACCATCGCCTCGCGAATACTCGCCCGCTTGGCACGTCGGGCGACGTTGATCAGCGTTCGCTTGGGATCGTCGAGGCGCTCGGGATCGTCCGGCACATACTTCAGCGCAACCCCGAGATAAGCGGCGATCCCTTCACGATCGGCGAGTATCCAGCTCTCCAGCTCGCGCACGACTAGCCGGAGCAGCAGATTCGCCTGTCGTTCGGGGCACAAGCCCTGTATCGCCTCCGGCGGACATGTCGCCCCCGCATCCATGAAATCGAGCAGAACGAACAGCGGCGAGAACGTGACTCCTGCGCTCAGCTTGGGGAGCATGCGCTTGACGTAGCCGCAACCCTTACGCGGATACACTGTCCCCACCCCCAGCGCGCACGCACCGAGAAGCCGACTCGCGAGCACCGCGTCGGTGGGCCCTTCCACCAGCACGTCGACGGGCCAGAGCATCAGCTCAGCGCCAGCGACAGCTGCTCGACCGCCTGCGGCCTGGACAGCGGCAGAATGGCGTCCGCTGCCGTGGCATTGCCGTTGCGCATCAGTGCGCGCTCCTTTTCACCGGCCACGTGGATCAGCGTTCCCTGCGCGGTGGGTTCGAGCCAGAGAACCTCCTCGGCCGCAACGCCCGGATCGCGCAACAGATCCTCCGAGTGCGTCGTCACGATGAGCTGGCGGCTGCCGAGCTTCCTCCTCCGGGCCCGCTCGAACAAGCCGGGCAACTGCGCGACGACAGCCGTGTGCAGCGACAGCTCCGGCTCTTCGAGCAGCAAGGGGCCACCGTCTTCGAGCAGCGACCATAGCAGCCCCAGCAGCCGCAGCGAACCATCGGAAAACTGGGCCTCGGACTGCCTTGCCGGATTCGGACGCCAGTGCTCGTAGAACCCGACGAGATGCGGGGCCCCCGTGCCATCCTGCTCGACGCGCAGCTCTCTGAATTGCGGAACGGCTACTTCGAGCACCCGGTTGATCCGGCGAAGGCGGGCGTTGCGCGTGCGCTCGGGCGTCTGCCAGAGACGTTGCAGGAAGTCTCGCCCGTAGGGGTCGTCGACCACGGGCGCCGAGCTGAATCCCTTGGGATCACGCACGACTTCCGGCACCAGATGCCTGTAAGCGATGCTCTTGAAGAACTCTGCCAGATCGCGGAAATCCTTGTTCGCATTGATCTGCTCGAGGTAGGTCTGCGTCAGGCGCTCCGGATCGCCCTTGTCCGCACTATCGGGACGCTCGAAAAGGACCTGGTCGTTGCACCAGACGCTTTCGTACCTGACCTCGAGCTCGCGCTTCGCGCCCTTGTTGAACGCCAGACGATAGCGCCAGCGGACCTGATCCTCCCCTCCGCCGTCGACGCTGACATCGAGTTCGACCTTCGAGTTGCGTGTGGCGGCCAGGCATCGCAACGACGAAACACCGCCCCGCTTCACCACCACCGCCTGCTGGAGCCCGATCGTTGCGACGTCGCGCAGAAAACGGAGCGCATCGAGCAGGTTCGACTTGCCGGAAGCGTTCGGGCCGATGACGAAGGTGCGCGGGCCGAACACGCCCTCGGCTTTCTTGAAGTTCTTCCAGTTGCTCAGCGCGAGGCGGCTGATGTGCATGATGATTCTCCACGCCACCGTGCCTGACGCCAGGCTGGGGCATCCAGCAGGCACTCGAGCAGCCGCAGCCCGTACTGCGCGCCGGAAGCTCCGGTCAGCGCCAGCGCGATCGGGCGGGAAGGCTCAGGCGACGACAACGGCGTCTTCCTCGGGCTCGGGCAGCTGCGAAAACTCGGCGACCAGCCCCTGCAGCGTCCGGTTCTCGCCGATCTCGTCATGCGGAACCAACAGATACCGCCAAGGCTTTCCGCCGCAGGTCCAGGCATGCGCGTTCGCATACCCCAGCCAGCGCCGCGCCGCCCGCGCCTTGGCCCGAACCTCTTCGCTGTCGATCTCGCCGCGCTGCTTGGGCTCGACGATCAGCTTTGCAGTAGTGGTCTCGACCACGAAATCCGGCTCGTAATACGCCCCGCCCGCGTACTCGATGCGGAACTGTCCCGGCGCCGGCTTCATCCAGCGCAGCACCTCGGGCTCGCGCTCCAGCAGCCTGGCGAAGCTGAGCTCGCCTTCGGCGGACTGGAAGCGCTGGTGCGGATAACAGCACTTGCCGAAGCCGGTGAACAGCAGCGAGCGGACCGGCGCTCCGGACGGCAGCGACGCTCGAAAGTCGCGCGGTCGCTCGGCGGCGTCGAGCGTGAAGTGGATCGGTTTCAGCGCCGTGAAGCCGCGCGTGACCCGCCCGACAGACCCGACCGGCGCGCCCCAGTGGTGCTCGCGCAGCTGGCCGTGGATGAAGCGCGCCAGTTCCGTCCGGTGGCGGCGTGCCATCTGCTCGACCTCGGCGGGCCCGGCCAGATAGCTGCGCAAGCGCCCGATCACCTGCCCGGCGAGCTTGTACAGCAGATCGGCGTGCGCGTCGTAATCGATGTCGTCCTGATCGACGAGCACGGCGATCAGGTAGTCTTCCGGCCGCTGTTCCCGGGGCCCTTGGGGATCGCGGGCGATCCGCTCGCGCTCGCCGGTGTCGAGCCTCTGCACCAGGATCTCCTCGGCCACCGGCGGGTAGTGGATGCGCTCCAGCCCCTCGAGGTCGAAGTCGCGGAAACCGTAGCTGACCTCGCGCGAAGGCACGATCACGATGTTCGGGATGTCGATGGTCAGCTCGGCCAGCCGCTCGGTGACCCGCTCCACCACCCGTGCGACCAGCGCCGGGTCGACGGGCTCGAAGCCCTCCAATGCCTCCTGGGCGGGCGCCAGCTCGGCACCGACCTCGGCGCTGATCCGCGCGCGCACCTCGGGGCGGGTCAGCTCGTGCACGCTGGCGAGGTGTTGGTAGTGGTCGATCCGATTCAGCACCGTTTCGGCGATGCGGCACTCGGCCGGGTCCTCGATCGCGTAGTCCACCGGCGTCTCGGCCGGTCGGTCGCCAACGCTCGGCCCTTTGCCCGTGAGCAGGGTTTCGGCCAGCGACGGCGTCGTCACCCGTTGCGGCTGATCGTCGGGAATGTCGCCACCGGTGCCGATCGTCAGCCCTTCGTGGATGATCGAGCCCGCATCCCGGGCGCGTTCGATCACTTCCTGGAAGCGGTCGTGGGCGATGATCGTCGGTCGGTCCAGCGCCGCCACGCCGGTGCGCCGCCCGTAGGGCAGGCGCAGGCCGCGGCCGATGGTCTGCTCGGTCAGGATCTCGGACGCCGAGGCGCGCAGCGGCACGATGGTATACAGGTTGTTGACGTCCCAGCCTTCCTTGAGCTTGTTGACGTGGATCACGATCTCGGTGCGCTCGTCGTGCTCGACCTCGAGCAGCCGCTGCGTGAACTCCTCCGACTCGTCGCCCCTCAGCGCCGAGTGCACCTCGATCACCCGCTCGGCATAACGCCCGCCGAAGAAGTCGGGCGCGGCGATCAGCGCACGCAAGGCGCGGGCGTGCTCGGTATCGGTCGCCACCACCAGCATGAAGGGCTTGACCAGCGGCGAGCCGTGCTCGCGCGCGTAGGTCTCGAGCTCCACCTTGACGAATTCGTGGTGGTGGACGCCGTCCTCGAGCTTGATGCGTTCGAGCTCGGCGTCCGAACAGCGCTCGGGCCCGAAGTCGGTGCGCGTCGCCACCGCCGGGGTCTTGACGAAGCCGTCCTCGAGCGCGCGGGCCAGCGGGTACTGGTAGACGACGTTGCGAAACGGCTGCGGCCTCGCGCCGGTGGTCTTCGGCGTGGCGGTCAGCTCCAGGCCGAGGATCGGCGCCAGTTCGTTGATCGCCTGCGCGCCGGCGCTGGCGCGGTAGCGGTGCGCCTCGTCCATCAGCACCACCAGGTCGTCGAGGGGCCGCTCAGGTAGGCGAAGTAGCTCTCGCCCAGCGTCTCCTGCAGGCGCTTGACGCGCGGCGTGCGGCTCTTCGCCGCCCCCGCCCTGTTGTCGGTGGCGTTGAGCTTGGAGATGTTGAAGACGTTGACGTACGGCCGCGCATCGAAGTTGAACAGGTCGCGGCCGCGCACGCTGCCGGCACGGTCCCAGGTATCGCCGGTGACGACCACCGGAGCGCCGTTGCCGGCGAACTCGGGCAGGCCGCGGAACACGTACTTGGGGCTCCGCGGCGAGAAGTCCGCGATCAGCTTGTCGTAGATCGTCAGGTTCGGCGCCAGCACCAGGAAGTTGCGGCTGCGTCCGGTCAGGTACAGCCAGGCGATGAAGGCGCCCATCAGCCGCGTCTTGCCGACGCCGGTGGCGAGCGCGAAGCAGAGCGAGGGGAATTCGCGCTCGAACTCCGTCACCGCGGGGTAAGCCTCGCGCACGGCGGCGAGCGCGCGCTCGAGCGCTGCACCCTTGCCGAGCTCGAGGCGGCCGAGCAGCTCCGCCAGAATCTCGAGCGACTCGCGCTGCGGCTTGCGCAGCGCGAGCCGGGCATGGATGTGGTTGACCTCACGCGACATGGAAGCGCTTCCCTGGCCGGTTTTCAGAACAGCGGCATCGACTCGGAAGCCTCGCCCCGCTGCGCGCGGGCCGGTTCGGCTCCCTCGTCGGTCTCGTCGGCGGGTGCTTCCGCCTGCAGCCGGGCGACGTTGAGGCTGTAGTCGTCCCGGCCCCATTCGCACTTGTCGAGCACCGCCTGCGGGATCTTGCGCACGGTGAGGTTGGCGAACTCGTTCGGGCGCGCGTCGAAAGCCTTGCAGCACACCAGCAGCGTGCGCTCGGGGCCGACCTCTTCGCTCAGCGCCCGCAGCTGCTCGTGCGCTAGCGCGGCGGTGGTGACGTAGATGAAGTCGGTCTCCGCGGCGTGGCCGTGCTGCCAGTAGTGCTGCTGGCTCGGCGCGTAGCTGAAGCCCATGTGCTTGCACATGGCCTCGGCCAGCATCGCGGCGTTGTAGGCCGGATTCACGACCAGCCGGCCCCAGCGGTCCTCGGTCAGCAGCGACGGCGCCAGGCGGTAGTAGCGGAAGCCGCCGCCACCCTTCCAGTCGACAGCCGCCGTGATGCCGCCGGGATCCTGACCGTCGATGACCTTCTTCAGCCGCGGGATGACGTGCGTGTGGCAGTGCTCGCCCAACTCCACCATGATCCAGCGCCGCCCCATCTTGTGCGCGACCGCGCCGGTGGTGCCGGAGCCGGCGAAGGAGTCGAGGACGAGGTCGCCGGGGTTGGTGGCGATGTGAATGATTCGGTGAATTAGTCGCTCGGGTTTCGGCGTTATGAAGGGATCATCTTTCCCGAACAAAGCATGTATCTCCTTCTTTGCTTCGTCCGTATGGCCAGCTTCGTCATGTGGCCACCAAGTCCAAGGCACCAAACCCTTCGCTCTTTCCAAGAATTCCTTTCTTCTAGGAACCCCGTTTCCATCCTTGCCGAAGTAAACACGGTTGTCCATAACGAGTTTCTGGTACTCAGACTCAATCACCTTCCAGCAATTGCCTGGCGGTGGTACGTGACGCCGCCCATTCGGGGCGACGATCTGATACATTTGATTTGGCCTGTAGCCCTGCGCTAGCAGCGAAACGCTTTGCCACGCTCCACGGTGATCGCCATCCGGATTCTTGTAGACACCTTTTTGCTTCTCACCCAAAGGCAAGAGATTACGGGTTTCCTTGAATCGGGCGAGATCTTTTGCATACAAGAGCACGTAGTCGTGCGCGTCACCAATCGCCTCTCGATTCTCTCGGGAATACCGCTTCTGCCAAACGTTGCTGGCGACAAAATTCGCCCGCCCAAACACCTCATCACACAGCACCTTCAGGTAGTGTGCTTCATTGTCATCGATCGTGATCCACATCGAACCATCGTCGGACAGCAGGGTTTTGAGGATTTCCAGCCGGTCGCGCATCAGCGACAGCCAGATCGAATGCTCCAGGCCGTCGTCGTAATGGGTGAAGGCGCTACCGGTGTTGTACGGCGGGTCGATGAAGACGCACTTCACTTGGCCGGTGAACTCGCTCTCGAGCGCCTTCAGCGCCAGCAGGTTGTCGCCGAAGATCAGGCGGTTGTCGAAGCTGTCCCGGTTCGACACCCGCCGCGGCGCATGGTAGGAGCGCTCCGGGTCTTCGAGCAGGATACGCGGCTCGAGCTTCGGGCGCTCGTCCTTGCCGATCCAGGTGAGTTCCAGCTTCTGCTTGCGCGACATCCGTACACCTTCAAAGCTTCGATAGCCCGCACGGTGGGCAACAGGTTGCCCACCCTACCGCCCTTCAAAAACCTGCAACCCGCAGGACGCGATAGCGAAGCGTATTGCGCCGCAGGGTGCAACCTCTACATACGGCGCAATACGCCGCTACGCGGCTCGCGAGCGCTCGAACGCCGCCTCGATCTCGGTCGGCTCACGGCACTGTCAGCGCTGTGCCATCACCAGGCTGGCCTCGATCGTCTTGCCCAGGCCGACCTCGTCGGCGAGCAGCACCCCTCGGCTCAGAGGGTGCTCGAGCGCGAACAGCGCCGCATCGAGCTGGTGCGGGTTCAGATCGACCTTGGCGCCCGCGGCCGATCGCGTCACGGCCTCTTCGGCCGCGGCCGCCAGCGTCAGCTTCCGTGCGAAGAACAGGCTCTGCTGCGGGGCATGGTGGAGGGGCGTTTCGTTCGGCATGCGTCCAGATTACTACGGCGCCCGCACCGCCAGCGCCTCGAGCAGCTTGGCGTGGATGCCGCCGAAGCCGCCGTTGGACATCACCAGGATCGCATCGTCGGGTTCGGCGCGCGCGATCGCGGCGGCGATCGTCGCCTCGATCGAGCCGCACACCGTGGCGCGGGCGCCCAGCGGCGCCAGCGCGCCGGCGACGTCCCAGCCCAGCTCGGGACCGGCATGGCAGACGACGTGGTCGGCGCGCGCCAGCGCGCCGGCGAGCGCATCCTTGAACACGCCGAGCTTCATCGTGTTCGAGCGCGGCTCGAGCACGGCGACGATGCGCCCGCCGGGGCGGTTCGCGCGCAGCCCGGCGAGCGTGGTCGCGATCGCGGTCGGGTGGTGGGCGAAGTCGTCGTAGACGCGCACGCCCCCGGCTTCGCCGCGCAGCTCGAGGCGGCGCTTGACGCCCTCGAACCCGGCCAGCGCCTCGCAGGCGCGCGCGGGCGGCACGCCGACGTGGCGCGCCGCGGCGATCGCGGCCAAGGCGTTCTCGACGTTGTGCGCGCCGAGCAAGCCCCACTCGACCCGGCCCACCGGCTCGCCGCGCAGGACCACGTCGAAGCCCGAGCCGTCGGCGGCGACCCCGGCGGCCTGCCACTCGCCGCCGGCGCCGAAGCGCTCGACCGGGGTCCAGCAGCCCAGCGCCAGGGTCTCGTCGAGCGCGCCGCAGCCCGCCTGCGCGACGATGCGCCCGCTCCCCCCCGGCACGGTGCGCACCAGGTGGTGGAACTGGCGCTGGATCGCCGCCAGGTCGGGGAAGATGTCGGCGTGGTCGAACTCGAGGTTGTTCAGCACCGCGGTGCGCGGGCGGTAGTGCACGAACTTCGAGCGCTTGTCGAAGAACGCGGTGTCGTACTCGTCGGCCTCGACCACGAAGAAGGGCGTGCCGCCGAGGCGTGCCGAGGCGCCGAAGTTGGTCGGGATGCCACCGATCAGGAAGCCCGGGCTCATGCCGGCGTGCTCGAGGATCCAGGCCAGCATCGAGGCGGTGGTGGTCTTGCCGTGGGTGCCGGCGACCGCGAGCACCCAGCGATCGCGCAGGATGTGCTCGGCCAGCCACTGCGGCCCCGAAGTGTAGGCCAGGCCGCGCTCGAGCAGCGCCTCGACGACGGGCAGGCCGCGGCGCATCACGTTGCCGACCACGACCACGTCGGGCCTCGCCGCGTCGAGCTGTCCAGGCCCGAAGCCTTCGCTCAGGCGGATGCCGGCGGCTTCGAGCTGGGTGCTCATCGGCGGATAGACGTTGGCGTCGCAGCCCGACACGGTGTGTCCGGCTTCGCGCGCCAGCAGCGCGAGGCCGGCCATGAAGGTGCCGCAGATGCCGAGGATGTGGATGTGCACGGTTCAGCTCACCTGTGGGAACAGCGCGATCATCGCGAGGACCGAGACGACCAGATAGACGAAGGCGTACACCAGCCCCAGCCCGCGCGTGATCGACAGCGCATGGCGCAGGATGTGCCCCATCACCACCACGCTCCAGCCGAGCAGGCCGAGGTACAGCAGCGCCGGCAGCAGCGCTTCGGTCGAGTCGAGCGAGGCGGGATGCGGCCAGAACGCCAGCGGCAGCGCCACCAGCGCGAACAGCGCGCCGGTGCCGGTGCATGCGGTGAAGGCTTGCAGGAAGCGCGATCGCAGCCGCGGGCTCGCGAGCATCAGCCGCATGAAAGCGGCGAGCAGCACCACGTCGAGCACGGTCTGCGCCGCCGCGGTCGGCAGCGGCATCGTCACCGCGAGCAAGCCGAAGCCGGCCAGCGTATACGCGGCGAGCGCCAGCCCGGCCAGCAGCCTCGATGCCGGCACGTCTTGCGGGCCGCGCCGCAGCAGCGCGATGTCGAGGAACAGCGCCAACAGCGCGCGCATCCTGCGCCCCTCCGGGTCAGTGTTTGGTCGACGGCACATCGGGCGGCACCGCAGCGACGAGCAGCCCCTCGGTGTCGACCGCATCGAAGACGTAGCGCTGGCCGCAGAAGCCGCAGTCGACCGTCAGGCAGCCCTGCGTGGCGAGCATCTCGCGCACGTCCTCGGCCTTCAGCGCGCGCAGCATGCCACGCGCGCGCTCGCGCGAGCAGGTGCAGCGGAAGGCGATCGGCTCGGCGTCGAACAGGCGCACGTCTTCCTCGTGGAACAGCCGGTGCAGCACGGTAGCCGGCGGCAGACGCAGCAGCTCGCCGGCCTCGAGCGTCGCGGCGAGCTGCGTGAAGCGGCTCCAGGCATCGGCGTCGGCAGCTTCGCCCGGCAAGCGCTGCAGCAGCAGGCCCGCCGCGCGCTCGCCGTCGGCGGCCAGCCACAGGCGCGTCGGCAACTGCTCGGAGCGCTCGAAGTACGTCTCGAGCGCCGCGGCGAAATCGGGGCCGTCGAGCACGACCATGCCCTGGTACGGCTCGCGCCCTGGCCCCTGCTCGATCGTGATCACCAGCGTGCCGTGGCCGCACAGCTCGGCGAGCGGCGCATCGGCGAGCTCGGCGCCCTCGTCCCAGCGCGCCAGTCCGCGCACAGTGCGCTCGCTCGTCACCTGCACCACCAGCAGCCTCAGCGCCCCCTCCGGCGCCTGCAGCTGCAGCGTCAGCGCGCCCTCGAACTTGATCGTCGCCGACAGCAGCGCCGCGGCCGCCATCGCCTCGCCGAGCACGCGCCGTATCGGTGCCGGGTAGTCGCGGCGCTCGAGCACCGCCCGCCAGGTCGCATCGAGCTGCACCAGCTCGCCGCGCACCGGGTGGCGCTCGAACAGGAATCGGTGCAGGGAGTCGCTCATGGGATTTCTTGTCGGGAAACGTCGGAAAAAAACATGCGTACCCCTCAGCGATTCCAGCGCTTGCCGAACGGCAGCAACACGAGGAAGGCACGCGCTTCGTCGGTGGCGCGGACCCGCCCCCAGGCGCGAAACGCCTCGTCGGCGGACGCCACCAGCTCGGCAAGCCCTTCGTGCTCGAGCAGATCGTGATGAAGGCTCACTTCGCCTCCCCTTCGATCTCCACCTGTTCCGAAACGCTGCGGAAGCGGACGTACGGCCAGTAATCCGAATCGATTCCCCAGGTGGCGTTGCGAATCACATCGCTGACCGCCGACAGTTCCTGGACATGCGACGGCCGTTCGAACTCGGCATCTTCGACGACGACCCACACGCGGATGGCCGGATCGCCGCTGGCATCGATGTCGGGATAGGCGATGACGCGCTCGACGAAGGGCGGATACTCGATGCCGTGCTCGATCCGCTCGACGATCTGCCGCTCGCTCTTCATCGCTTCGCCCTCGCCCCTCAGCCCTTCAGCTTCGCCAGCAGCAGTTCGTTGACCTGCTGCGGGTTGGCCTTGCCCTTCGACGCCTTCATCACCTGGCCGACGAAGAAGCCGAACAGCTTGTCGTTGCCGGCGCGGTACTGCTCGACCTGCTTGGCGTTGGCGGCCAGGATCTGGTCGACGATCGCCCCGATCGCCGCACTGTCGGTGATCTGCACCAGCCCCTTGCGCTCGATGATCGCGTCGGCTTCGCCTTCGCCGGCCCACATCGCCTCGAACACGTCCTTGGCGATCTTGCCGGAGACGGTCCTGTCGACGATGCGCTTCAACAGCCCCGCGAGGCTCGCTGCCGACACCGGCGACGCGGCGGCGTCGATCCCGGCCTTGTTCAGCGCGGCGGCGAGTTCGCCCATCACCCAGTTGGCGCACAGCTTGGGCTCGCCGCCGACCGCGGCGACCAGCGCCTCGTAGTAGTCGGCGGTGGCGCGGCTGGCGGCGAGCGCCTCGGCGTCGTAGTCGGACAAGCCGTACTGTGCCTTGAAGCGCGCGCGCTTGGCGTCGGGCAGCTCGGGCAGCGCAGCGCACGCGGCGTCGAGGAAGGTCTCGTCGATCTCGACCGGCAGCAGGTCGGGGTCGGGGAAGTAGCGGTAGTCGTTCGCCTCTTCCTTGGAGCGCATCGAGCGCGTCTCGTCGCGGTCGGGATCGTACAGCCGCGTCTCCTGCACCACCTGTCCGCCGCCCTCGATCAGCTCGATCTGGCGCTCGATCTCGTGCTCGATCGCGCGCTCGACGAAGCGGAACGAGTTGATGTTCTTGATCTCGCAGCGCGTGCCGAACTTCGGATCGCCCTTGCGCCGCACCGAGACGTTGGCGTCGCAGCGGAAGCTGCCTTCCTGCATGTTGCCGTCGCAGATGCCGAGGTACACCACCAGCTGGTGCAGCTTCTTCATGTAGGTGACGGCCTCCCTGGCCGAGCGCAGGTCGGGCTCGGATACGATCTCGAGCAGCGGCGTGCCGGCGCGGTTCAGGTCGATGCCGCTCATGCCGTGGAAGTCTTCGTGCAGCGACTTGCCGGCGTCTTCCTCGAGATGCGCGCGGGTGATGCCGATGCGCTTGTGCGAGCCGTCCTCGAGCGCGATGTCGAGATGGCCCTCGGCGACCACCGGCAGTTCGAACTGGCTGATCTGGTAGCCCTTGGGCAGGTCCGGGTAGAAGTAGTTCTTGCGCGCGAACACCGAGCGCTTGGCGATCCG
>JBDHRG010000126.1:0-11318 GCA_039807445.1 Candidatus Competibacteraceae bacterium | reverse complement strand
GCAAGGCCGACGCCAGGCCGACGCTGTTCATCTTCGACGAGCCGACCACCGGGCTGCACTTCGACGACAACGCCAGGCTGCTGCAGGCCTTCGCGCGCCTGCTCGAGGCCGGGCACAGCCTGCTGGTGATCGAACACAACCTCGACGTGATCGCCGCCGCCGACTGGCTGATCGACCTCGGCCCCGAGGGCGGCGAGGCCGGCGGCGCGCTGGTGTTCGAAGGCACGCCCGAGGCGATCGTGCACTGCGAAGCCTCGCACACCGGCCGGGCGCTGGCCGGCTACGGCGCCGGCTTCGCGGCGCTGCCGCCCGCGCCGGCGCAGGCCGCCGAGGTGGCGTCCGCCTACAACGCCGATGCGATCCGCATCCTGCACGCGCGCGAGCACAACCTGAAGAACCTCAGCGTCGCGATCCCGCACCGCGGCTTCACCGTGATCACCGGTCCTTCGGGCAGCGGCAAGTCGACGCTGGCATTCGACATCGTCTTCAACGAAGGCCAGCGCCGCTACCTCGAATCGCTGAACGCCTACGCGCGCACCCTGGTGCAGCCGGCGGCGCGCCCCGACGTCGACGCGGTCCACGGCATCCCGCCGACGGTCGCGATCGAGCAGCGCGTCAGCCGCGGCGGGCGCAAGTCGACGGTCGCGACGCTGACCGAGACCTACCACTTCCTGCGCCTGCTGTGGATGAAGCTCGGCACGCCGTATTGCCCGCGCTGCGACGTGGCCATCGCGCCGCAGCGCGAAGAGGCGATCGCCGCCAGGCTCCTGCGCAGCCACCGCGGCGAGGGCATCACGCTGCTCGCGCCGCTGGTCGTCAACCGCAAGGGCGTGTACACCGAGCTCGCCAAGTGGGCCGCCGGCAAGGGCTACGAAAAGCTGCGCGTCGACGGCGAATGGCTGGCCACCCGGCCCTTCCCGCGCATCGACCGCTTCAGGGAGCACACGATCGAGCTGCCGATGGCCGAGCTGACGATCGATGCTAGGCGCGAAGGCGAGCTGCGCGCGGCGCTGCACGCCGCGCTCGAGCACGGCCAGGGCGTGGTGCACGTGCTCGCCGGCGGCCGCATCGACGTGCTGTCGACCCGGCGCGCCTGCCCCGCGTGCGGCACCAGCTTCCCCGAGCTCGACCCGCGGCTGTTCTCGTTCAACTCGAAGCACGGCTGGTGCGCGAGCTGCCAGGGTACCGGCGTGCGCTTGCGCGGCTTCGAGCGCGACGAGCACCTCAGCGAAGAGCAGACCGACCGCGCGCTCGACGACTGGCTCGACGCGCGCGGCGCCGACGAACCGTGCCCGGCCTGCGCGGGCCAGCGGCTGAACCCGGTCGCGCGTGCGGTGCGCTTCCGCGCGCTGTCGATCGGCGCGCTGACCGCACGCCCGGTGCGCGAGGCCGCCGCCTTCTTCGAGCGGCTCGAGCTGAGCGGGCGCGAAGCCGAGATCGGCCGTGACCTGGTCGCCGAGATCGGCGCGCGGCTGGCCTTCCTGATCGACGTCGGCCTGGGGTATCTCGCGCTCGACCGCGCCGCGCCGACGCTGTCGGGCGGCGAGGCGCAGCGGATCAAGCTCGCCGCGCAGCTCGGCTCGACGCTCGCCGGCGTGTGCTACGTGCTCGACGAGCCGACCATCGGCCTGCACCCGCGCGACAACCGCATCCTGCTCGACACGCTGGAGCGGCTCGAAGCCAAGGGCAACACGCTTTTGGTCGTCGAGCACGACGAAGACACCATCCGCCGTGCGCACCACGTGATCGACCTCGGCCCCGGCGCCGGCCGGCTCGGCGGCGAAGTCGTCGCCGAGGGCGACGCCGCGTCGCTCGCGGCCGACCCGCGTTCGCTGACCGGGCGCTTCCTGGCCTCGCCGCTGCGCCACCCGCTCGCCCCGCGGCGGCCGGTCAAGCGCGGCCACGCGATGCTCGAAGTGCTCGGCGCCGCGCGCCACAACCTGAAGAAGGTCGATGCGCGCATCCCGCTGGGCCGGCTGTCGGTGCTGACCGGCGTCTCGGGCAGCGGTAAGTCGACGCTGGCGCGCGAGGTGCTGTTCGCGAACCTGCACGCCCGGATCGCGGCACGCGGCAGGCCGCTCGCGCCGCCGTTCGCCGGCTGCCGCGGCATGCGCGGCTGGGAGCCGGTCGCGCGCGTGCTCGAGGTCGACCAGACGCCGATCGGCAAGACGCCGCGCTCGTGCCCGGCGACCTACGTCGGCTTCTGGGACGCGATCCGCAAGCTGTTCGCCGACACCCAAGAGGCGCGGCTGCGCGGCTGGACACCTTCGCGCTTCTCGTTCAACACCGCCGGCGGACGCTGCGCGGTGTGCGAGGGCCAGGGCCTGGTGCGCATCGAGATGAGCTTCCTGCCCGACGTCAAGCTGCCGTGCGAAGCCTGCGGCGGCACGCGCTTCGACCACGAGACGCGCGAGCTGACGTGGCGCGGCAAGTCGATCGGCGAAGTGCTGGCGATGAGCGTCGATGACGCCGTGGACTTCTTCTCGGCACACCCGGCGGTGCACCACGCGCTGCGGCTACTCGCCGACGTCGGCCTGGGCTACCTGACGCTCGGCCAGCCCAGCCCGACGCTGTCGGGCGGCGAGGCGCAGCGCATCAAGCTGGTGACGGAGCTGGCCAAGGTGCGCACCGACAGCCGCGGGCGTGCCTCGCCGCACACCTTCTACGTGCTCGACGAACCCACCGTCGGCCTGCACATGGCCGACGTCGAAAAGCTGATCGGCGTCCTGCACCGCCTGGTCGACGCCGGCAACACCGTGCTCCTGATCGAGCACAACCTCGACCTGATCGCCGAAGCCGACTGGATCCTCGACCTCGGCCCCGAGGGCGGCGACGAGGGCGGTCGCATCGTCGTCCAGGGTACGCCCGAACAGGTGTGCGCCGCGGCGCAGCGCTCGCACACCGGGCGGGTGCTGGCGGAGTTCCTGGCCGAGCGCGCCAGCGAAATGGCCTGAGACCGACCCCGCGGCAATTTTGGCCAAATTGGCCAAGATTGCTACCCTTCCAGCATGCGCGAGGTCCGTCGTGGAGGTACGTCATGCAGGTCAACATCCTCGAAGCCAAGAACCAGCTCTCGAAGCTGGTCAAGGCGGCACTCGCCGGCGAGGAGGTCGTGATCGCCCACCACGGCGTACCCGCCGTCCGGCTGGTACCGGTCGAGCGCAAGTCAGTGAAGCGCAGCCCCGGCGCCTGGGCCGGCTTGCCGCCGGCGGCCGAGGACTGGGACAGCGCCGAAACCAATCGCGAGATCGCCGACGGAGTCTTCGGCTCGTGGGGCCACGAGGTGGACGACGGCCTCGCCTACCAAGAGCGCCAGAGGAGTGAATGGTGAGGTCGGTCTCGCGAGCGAGCGTATACCGCTCGCAGCGATGGGGCTGAGCCCGGCGGATACCGCGGGCTCTATTGACGGCGGACCGCGATTCGATCAGCGCAGCGCCCGACCGCAGCCCTGGAGCGTTTCGGTGCCGACGCGCACGCTGACGCGCGCCGGGAAACGCTCGCCGCTCATCGAATCGGTGCAGGCGCGGGTCTCGACGGTGATCTCGACCGGCCCCTGCGCATCGTCGACGCGGTACACGGCGCGGCTGCGCTTCTTGTCGAGCTGCGGCGCAGCGTATGTCAGCGCACGGCGGGTTTCGCCGTAATTCGTCACCAGGCGGACGCCTTCGCCCTCGCGGATCTCCATGACCCAGCCCGGCTCGTTGCCGAGCGCACGGAAGCTGATGCCCGACAGCCGCGCCGCATCCCAGGGCGAGACCTCGCTGCCGAGCTTGCACGCAGCCGGCAGGGCCTTGCCGCGCCCGAAGCGCGCCTTGCCGTCCTCGAGCACCAGCGTCGCCCTGCCGTTGCTGTAGGTCTCGGTCTTGGCGCCAGGGTCGCGCGGCAGCTCGAGCAGCCCCTGGGGCGTGCTCATCAGCGCGCGCGCGCCGTCGATCTGGGCGGCGTAGCGCGCCGAGCCGCAGCTCAACCCGAACGTGCGCGCACCCGGCTGCATGCCGTCGGTGGCGACTGCCTGAGCCTCGCCACCGGTCTCGACACCGGCTTGCGGCCACGGCGCACAGCCGGCCAAGAGCGCCACCGTGCCGCACAGTACCAGGGCCCGTCCCGCGTATCGCATGTTCTCGTTCTCCGTACCGACCGAAGCGCCAGCATACCGGGCGCACGCGCCGTTCTCACGCGGGCTTGGACGCCGCGGACCAGGCGGCTAGCATCGCCGCCCAACGCTGCCGACGTCGCTTCCCGCATGAAGACCGATCCCGCCCTCCAAGCCCTCGTCCGTGCGCTGAGCACGGCTCCCGCGGCCAGCCTCTGGATCGCCGACGAAAACGTGCCGCTGCCGCCGCCAGCGGCGCCGCGGCCCGGCTGCACGGCGCTCGCCAACCGCATCGACCTCTGCCGGGCGCTGCGCGCTGCGGGCTGGGACGCCGAGTTTTCCGACATCGACCTGCGCGCCCGCGCCGACGCCTCGCTGGCCGCGCTCCACTTCCGCGTCGCCAAGGAGAAACCGGTCACGCACCACGTGATCAACGAAGCCGTGCGGCTGCTGCGCCCGGGCGGGCGGCTGCACCTGGCCGGGCTGAAGTCCGAAGGCATCCGGACCACCATCGCCAGGGCGCGCGAACGGCTCGGCGGCGCCGTCGAGGTCGAGGTGTCCGGCAGCGGGCTGCGCGTCGCGGCGATCGCGCGCGGCGAGGCGCCCGGCGAAGCCCTCGACGACCGCGACTACCACCGCCTGCGCCGGCTCGCCGACGACGGCGGACCGGCGTTCGTCAGCAAGCCCGGCGTCTACGGCTGGGACCGCATCGACCCCGGCTCGAGGCGTCTGGCCGAGCAACTGACGACGCTGTGGCCGGACGGCCTGCCGGCGGCCACCCGCGTGCTCGACCTCGGCTGCGGCTACGGCTACCTGTCGCTGGCCGCGTGGCGCGCCGGCGCCGCCTGGGTGCACGCGACCGACAACGGCGCCGCCGCGCTGATCGCGGCGCGAGCGAACTTCGAGCGCCACGGCATCCGCGGCGAAGTCAGCGCCGACGACGCCGGCAGCGCGATCGAGCAGCGCTTCGAACTGGTGCTGTGCAACCCGCCGTTCCACCGCGGCTTCGGCGTCGAGGACGAGCTGACCGGGCGCTTCCTCGCCGCCGCCGCGCGCCTGCTCGCGCCCGGCGGCACGGCGCTGTTCGTCGTCAACCGCTTCATCGCGCTCGAGCGCAAGGCCGTGCTGCGCTTCGGCACGGTCGAGACGCTCGCCGACGCAGGGGGGTTCAAGGTGGTGCGGCTCAGCGGCGTGCGCTGACAGCGGTGATGCGCTCGGAAATGCCGGGCCTGGCCAGGAAGGCGTGCGACAGGTTCGTCGCGGTACAGTTCGGCCACGGCCGCTTTGAGCGGTGGCAATTGCTCAGGACCAGTCCGTAGCGGCCGCGCTGGAAGCGCTGCAGCGCCTCGACGCCGTTCTCGGCCACTTCCGCCGCATGGCCCGGCACGTTCACCTGGCGCAGCGCGAGCCGCCGGTTGGTCGGGTGATCGTCGACGATCAGGATCAGCGTGCCCCGCTCGCGGGCTTGCGCCACGCTCGCTGCCTGCCTCGGCAGCCGCCGCACCGGCGCCGTCCCCGCGCCGGGTAGCGCCAGTGCGGCCTGCTCCGCGGCGCTGGCCAGCCGCACCGGCAGGAGCAGCGTGAAGCTCGGGCCCTCGCCCTTGCGGCTGCGGGTGCGGATCTCGCCGCCCATCAGCCCGGCCAGCCGGCGGCAGATCGCCAGCCCGAGCCCGGTGCCGCCGAAGCGGCGCGTGGTGTCGGACTCGGCCTGCACGAAGGGTTCGAACAGCGTCGCCAGCGTCTGCGGATCGATGCCGATGCCGGTATCGACGACTTCGAAGCCCAGCATCCAGCGTTCGCCGTCGACCGCTTCGACGCCGAGTCATACGGACACGCGGCCGGTCTCGGTGAACTTGATCGCATTCGACAGGAAGTTGCCGAGCACCTGGCGCAGCCGCAACGGATCGGCGTACACCACCGCCGGCACGGCCGGGTCGACGTGGCGGCACAGCGTCAGGTTCTTGGCGCTGGCGGCGCGGTCGATAGCTCGCTTGCATGTTTTCGGTGATGCCTGGCTGGATGCCGCCGCGCGGGCGGAGCTCCGGCGACGGCAAGCTGAACGGTATCCGAACCCTGGCGGGCGTTATTCCGATCGGAAACACCGGCTGCACGGAAAAACCGCCGCCGCGGCGCCACGTACGAGCGCAGCAGCCGCCCGATGGCTCGACTCAACAGCCTTGTCGGCCGCGGGCGGTGAAACTTGAGGGTTTCGCTCGTAAATACCCCTTTCAGAATCTTCGATACCCCCTTTTGCCAGAGGAGGCTTGAACACGCGGGTATTCCGTGGGTAGCTCGGCGCGCGCCGGCTACCTCGAGCTGGCCGGCGGCGACAGCACGGCGAGCGTCGCTGCCCGACCGCGATGCCGAGCAGACGGCGGCGTACGGCATTCGGAAATGTCTGCAGGCCACTCCCTCAAGGCTTGCGCGGCGCCGGCAAGGTCTGCACGGTATCGAGCGACAGCACCAGCGTCAGCGGGCGGTCGACGAGCGCGACCGCACCGAGCACCGCGCTCACTGGCGCGCGCTGCGGACGTTGAGCGGCTGCGGCGCGTCGGCGTGGCTGGCGCGGAAGGGGTTGATGTCGAGCCCGCCGCGGCGCGTGTAGCGTGCGTACACACTCAGGCGCTCGGGGCGGCAGCGGCGGCTGATGTCCATGAAGATGCGCTCGACGCACTGCTCGTGGAACTCGCTGTGGCAGCGGAACGAGATCAGGTACTTCAGCAGCCCGGCGCGGTCGATCGGTCGGCCGGCGTAGCGGATCTGCACGCTGCCCCAGTCGGGCTGGCCGGTGACCAGGCAGTTGGACTTCAGCAGGTGCGACACCAGCGTCTCGGCGATGGGCTCGGCGCGCTCGTCGACCGCGAGAAAGCCCGGCTCCGGGGTGTAGGTGTCGGTTTCGATCTCGAGTTTGTCGATGCACTCACCCTCGAGCTCGGCGAGGCGCTGCTCGGCGAAGCGCTCGGGCAGCACCAGCTCGACGGCGACCGGGGCGCCGACCGCGGCCGAGAGGTCGCGGTGCAGCGTCTCGGCGAGTTCGCCGGCGCCGGTGACGCGCGTCTGGTTGAACGCGTTCAGGTACAGCTTGAACGACTTGGACTCGACGATGTTCGGCGACGTGGCCGGCACGCGGAACACCGCCAGCGCCACCCGCGGCTTGCCCGAAGGCGCGAGCCACGACAGTTCGAAGGCGTTCCAGATGTCGACGCCGTGGAACGGCAGCGTCGCGTCCGGGGCGATGCCGATCTCGGCGCGCTTGCCGGCGCGCGGGATCGGGAACAGCAGCGCGGGATCGTACTCGGCGACGTAGGCACTGTGCTTGCCGAGCGGAGCGTGGTCGAGGTCGGTCATCGAGGGCATCCGGAGTGTATCGGTCATGGTGGCGGATTGTACCGCGTACCGGTGCTGGTCGTGCGACACGCCGCCTCGGGGCCGGCCGGCTGCCACCTCGACTTCGCCTGGGCACAGCACAAATGTTCGCCGAACTCACCCCGGCACGCCTGGCGCTGCCCGACCCGCTCAGGCAGGCCGGGCCGCTCCCGGCTCAGCTTCAACCGACCTCCGCCTCGGGCCACAGGCTCGGGAACAGGAAGCGCAGTGCCTTCTGCGGCAGGGCGAAGCGCACCGGGGAGCGCGAGCTGTCGGCGACGAGCAGGCCGTAGTCGAGCAGGCTGGCGAGCACGCGGCGGGCGGTGCGCTCGGACAGGCCGCTCATCGCGAGGAAGCGGGCGCGTTCGAGCGGGCCGGCCAGCGCGACGTAGTGCAGCACCTCCAGCGCCTCGGGCTTGATGGTCGACATCTCCGCGCCGAGCCGCCACGGCTGCGCTTGCAGCTGCAGCAGCAGCGTACGCAGACGGCCGCGGAAGTCCTCGAGCTTCAGCCGCTCGCGCATGAAGCGCACTTGGTCGATGCACACCTCGAGCGCATAGGCGGCGAACGCCACCAGTTCTTCCTGCGACAGCG
Organism: Candidatus Competibacteraceae bacterium; assembly: GCA_039807445.1. GTDB lineage: Bacteria > Pseudomonadota > Gammaproteobacteria > Competibacterales > Competibacteraceae > JBDHRG01. Next base: position 3,265 of record JBDHRG010000126.1, on the reverse strand, counting down.
CGCCGCGCCCGTCCATGTCGTTGCGCCGCGGCAGATCGGCATTGTTGAGGCGGGCATAGTACTGCTCGTGGGTCCGGGCGAACCCTCGCATCGGCGACCAGAGCCCGCGCGTGAGCCCCATCGCGTGCAGCACGGCGTGCAGGTGCAAGCGCGCCGCGCGACCGTTGCCATCGGCGAAGGGGTGTATCCACAGCAGGCGCTGATGGGCGCAGGCAGCGCCGATCAAGAGGTTCTCGCCGGCACTCAACCCGCTGTAGCGCCGAGCCCAGGCTTCGAGCAGGGCGGGCACCTCTGCCAGCGGCGGCGGCTGGTGACGGCCGGCGGTGACGTCGCGCGTACGCAGCTCGCCCGGAGCGATCGGCCAGCCATCGTCGCCCGGTCGGTCGGGTTCCGGCAGTCGCCGATACAACTCGGCATGTATGCGCACCACCCAGCGCGGCGCGAACAGCGCGGCCGACGGCTGCCCGGCCGTGTCGCGCTCCAGCACGGCCTCGACCTCCAGGTGGGCGACGGCCAGCCGCTGCTTGCGCGCGAGCACGGCGTCGGCATCGTACTGCTGCTTCAGCGCGCGCTCGATGTCCGCCGGCAGCGTGTGCTGCCCCTCGATCTTGTTCGTGTAGTACGAGTTCATCGCCCGCAGCAGCGGACGCACGGCGGCGAGCAGCGCGGGCTGCGCGTCGTCCAGCCCCGCCAGGCGCCCCGCCTCGCCGATCAGCTTGGCCGCGCGCTCGCGCAGCGGACCGAGCACGCGCTCTTCCGGGAACAGCGGCTGGAAATCGGCGACGCTCATCTGCAGGACACTTCCAAGGACGGATCCCAGGACAGTTCAGGAATCGATTTTAGTCAACCGGGAAAATGGCTTGTGAAAATCCATGGACACTCAAAAGGGGCCAGCACAAGCAAACGGCCGCCCGGAGGCGGCCGTTCGGGTGAATCACCGGCAGCGGCCGGGGATCACTTCTTGCGTTGCGGCGGCAGGTCGGTGCAGGCGCCTTCGAACACCTCGGCCGCCATGCCGACGCTCTCGCCCAGCGTCGGGTGCGGGTGGATGGTCTTGCCGACGTCGAGCGCGTCGGCGCCCATCTCGACCGCCAGGCACACTTCGCCGATCAGGTCGCCGGCATGGGTGCCGACGATGCCGCCACCGATCACGCGGTGGGTCTCCTTGTCGAAGATCAGCTTGGTGAAGCCCTCGTCGCGGCCGTTGGCGATCGCGCGGCCCGATGCGGCCCAGGGGAACACCGCCTTCTCGAACGCGATGCCCTCGGCCTTGCACTGCTCCTCGGTCTTGCCGGCCCACGCCACCTCGGGATCGGTATACGCCACCGAGGGGATCTGGCGCGCGTCGAAGTAGGCCTTTTCGCCGTGCGCGACTTCGGCGGCGACGTGCGCCTCGTGCACCGCCTTGTGGGCGAGCATGGGCTGGCCGACGATGTCGCCGATCGCGAAGATGTGCGCCACGTTGGTGCGCATCTGCCTGTCGACTTCGATGAAGCCGCGCTCGGTGACCGCCACGCCGGCGTTCTCGGCGCCGATCTTCTTGCCGTTGGGCGTGCGCCCGACCGCGACCAGCACCAGGTCGTACAGCTGCGGTTCGGCGGGGGCCTTCTCGCCCTCGAAGCTGACCTCGATGCCCTCGGCCCTGGCGACCGCGCCGACGGTCTTGGTCTTGAGCATCACCTTGTCGAAGCGCGGGGCGTTGAACTTCTCCCACACCTTGACCAGGTCGCGGTCGGCGCCGGCCATCACGCCGTCGAGCATCTCGACCACGTCGATGCGCGTACCCAGCGTCGAGTACACCGTCGCCATCTCCAGGCCGATGATGCCGCCGCCGACCACCAGCATGCGCTTGGGCACGCTCTTGAGCTCGAGCGTGCCGGTCGAGTCGACGATGCGCGGGTCTTCGGGGAAGAACGGCAGCTTCACCGCCTGGCTGCCGGCAGCGATGATCGCCTTCTGGAAGCGGATCACCTTCTTCGCGCCGGTGGTGGCCTGGCCGCTGCCTTCGGTCAGTTCGACCTCGAGGTGGTTGGCATCGAGGAAGCGGCCGTAGCCGCGCACCACCTCGACCTTGCGCGCCTTGGCCATGCCGGCGAGGCCCGTGGTCAGCTTCTTGATCACGCCTTCCTTGAAGCCGCGAAGCTGGTCGATGTCGACCGTGGGCGCGCCGTAGCTGATGCCGTGCTTGGCCAGGCTCTTGACCTCGTCGATCACCGCAGCGGTGTGCAGCAGCGCCTTCGACGGGATGCAGCCGACGTTCAGGCACACGCCGCCGAGCGTCGGGTAGCGCTCGACCAGCACCGTTTTCATGCCCAGATCCGCCGAGCGGAACGCCGCCGAGTAGCCGCCGGGACCGGCGCCGAGCACCAGCATCTCGCACTCGAGATCGGCCGCGCCGGCGTAGCGCCCGGCCGCCGGTGCAGCGGCAGGCGCCGCCACCGCGGCCGGGGCCGCGGTAGGTGCCGGTGCAGCGGGTGCGGGTGCCGGCGCCGCGGCACCGGCCTCGAGCATCAGCACCACGCTGCCTTCGCCGACGCGGTCGCCGACCTTGACCTTGACCTCGGTGACGGTGCCCGCGGCCGAGGCCGGCACGTCCATCGTCGCCTTGTCGCTCTCGAGCGTGACCAGCGGGTCGTCGACCTTGACGACATCGCCCGGCTTGACCAGCACCTCGATCACCGGCACGTCCTTGAAGTCGCCGATGTCGGGAACCTTGACTTCGATCGTCGCCATTTCCTGGCTCCTCTTACAGCATCACGCGGCGGAAATCGGCCAGGATCTGCGCGAAGTAGGCGTTGAAGCGCGCGGCTTCGGCGCCGTCGATCACGCGGTGATCCCACGACAGGCTCAGCGGCAGCGTCAGCCGCGGCGCGAACTGCTTGCCATCCCACACCGGCTTCGTGAACGACTTGCACACGCCCATGATCGCGACTTCGGGGGCGTTGATGATCGGCGTGAAGTAGGTGCCACCGATGCCGCCCAGCGACGAGATCGAGAAGCAGCCGCCCTGCATCTGGTCGGGTTTGAGCTTGCCGTCGCGCGCCAGCTTGGCGAGGTCGCCCATCTCCTGCGCGATCTCGAACACGCCTTTCTTGTCGGCGTCGCGGATCACCGGCACCACCAGGCCGTTGGGGGTGTCGGCGGCGAAGCCGATGTGGAAGTACTGCTTCAGCACCAGGTTGTCGCCATCGAGCGAGGCGTTGAAGGTCGGGAACTTCTTCAGCGCCGCGACCGCCGCCTTGATCATGAAGGCCAGCATCGTGAC
>JBDHRG010000125.1:0-11408 GCA_039807445.1 Candidatus Competibacteraceae bacterium | reverse complement strand
CACCGCCGCCGCCAGGCCGTACTCGCTGTCGTTGGCTATGCCGAGCGCCTCCTCGGCGGTCCTGAAGCGGGTGACGCTGGCGACCGGGCCGAAGATCTCCTCGCGGAACACGCGCAGACCGTTGTGGCCCTCGAGCACGGTCGGCTGGACGTAGAAGCCGTCGTCGAGCCCGCCGCCGGGATGCGCCCGACCGCCACCGCACAGCACCCGGGCGCCTTCCTGGCGGCCGATGTCGATGTAGCCGAGGATCTTGTCCATCTGCTCGCGCGAGGCCTGGGGGCCCATCATCGTCTGCGGGTCGAGCGGGTTGCCGACACGGATGCGCCCGATGCGCTCGAGCGCGCGCTCGAGGAAGGCGTCGTAGATGTCGGCGTGCACCAGCACGCGCGAGGGGCAGGTGCAGGCCTGGCCCTGGTTCAGCGCGAACAGCACGAAGCCCTCGACCGCCTTGTCGAGCAGGCCGTCGTCGGCGGCCATGATGTCGGGGAAGAAGACGTTGGGCGACTTGCCGCCGAGCTCGAGCGTCACCGGGATGATGTTCTCGGCGGCGTACTGCATGATCAGCCGCCCGGTCGAGGTCTCGCCGGTGAAGGCGATCTTGGCGATGCGTGGGCTCTGCGCCAGCGGCTTGCCGGCCTCGACGCCGAAGCCCTGGACGATGTTGACGACGCCGGCGGGGAGCAGGTCGGCGATCAGCTCCATCATCACCATGATCGACAGCGGCGTCTGCTCGGCCGGCTTCATCACCACGCAGTTGCCGGCGGCCAGCGCCGGGGCGAGTTTCCACGCCGCCATCAGCAGCGGGAAGTTCCACGGGATGATCTGGCCGACCACGCCGAGCGGCTCATGGTAGTGGTAGGCGACGGTGTCGGCGTCGATCTCGGAGATCGAGCCTTCCTGGGTGCGGATCGCCGCGGCGAAGTAGCGGAACTGGTCGATCGCGAGCGGCAGGTCGGCATGGCGACTCTCGCGGATCGGCTTGCCGTTGTCGAGCGTCTCGGCCAGCGCCAGCGTGTCGATGTTGTCTTCGAGGCGGTCGGCGATGCGGTTCAGCACGCGCGCACGCTCGGCGGGCGGGGTGTCGGCCCAGCGCTCGCGGGCGGCGTGCGCGGCGTCGAGCGCGCGCTCGACGTCGAGCTGGCTCGAGCGCGCGACTTCGCACAAGAGGCTGCCGTCGATCGGCGTGATGTCGTCGAACCAGCGTCCCTCGACCGGGTCGACGAACTCGCCGCCGATGAAGTTGCCGTAGCGCTGGCGCAGCGGCACGCGCGTGCCGATCTGCTCGATGGCCTGCTGGATCTGCATGGTTTCCTCCGGTGCGGTGGCTTGTCGGCGGAAACCTTAGCAACCGCGCCCCGAGCGCCGGTATTGCACTTTGCGGGGGGCTCGGCTCGGCGGTGGACGTCGTGGCCGCGTCCCCGCCCGCGGCAGGCGCCGCCCCGGCGCGAACGCACCGGGGCGGACAGCGTCACTGCACGTCGACGGTGATCGTCTGGCTCCAGTCCGGGCCGTACGACTTGTGCGCACCGTCGGCGAACTGCAGCGTCAACCGGTGCTTGCCGGGGGCGAGCTTGAGCGCGGTCTCGGTCTGGCCCTTGCCGAAGTGCAGGTGCGTGGCGTCGGCCGGAATCACTTCGCCTGCCGGCATCGGGCCGGCGTCGATGATCAGGTGGTGGTGTCCGGTCTGGTCGCTCGCGTCGCCGGCCGGCTTGATCGCCATGCCGTCGACTGCCATCACTACCGTGAACTCCTGCGCCACGGCGGCGCCGTCCTTGGGCTCGACGAATTGCACGCCGCCGGCGGCGTGGGCGGTGCCGGCGAGCAGCAGGCTGGCGACGAGGGGCAACATACGCATTCGGACATCTCCCTGGCTTGGTATCTTGGTCGGCCACCGTGGCGGCGGCCGCGGGCGCAGTGTAGCCGCGCGCCGGTGGCGGGCGCCATCCGCGGGCTGGGCGCCGATGTGGCGTAGACTCCCCGCCCATGGACATCACCCACATCCTCGAAAACCTCAACGATGCGCAACGCGAGGCGGTCACCGCGCCGCTCGGCCCCTTGCGCGTGCTGGCCGGCGCCGGCTCGGGCAAGACCCGGGTGCTGACGCGGCGCATCGCCTGGCTGATCGCGGTCGAGGGCGCCTCGCCCTGGTCGATCCTGGCCGTGACCTTCACCAACAAGGCCGCCGCCGAGATGCGCGGGCGCATCGAGGCTCTGCTCGAGTTCGCCGCCTCGGGATCGTGGATCGGCACCTTCCACGGCATCGCCCACCGCCTGCTGCGCCGCCACTGGCAGGAGGCGAAGTTGCCGCAGAGCTTCCAGATCCTCGATGCCGACGACCAGGTGCGCCTGCTCAGGCGCGTCTTGCGCGCGCTCGAGCTCGACGAGAAGAAGTGGCCGGCCAAGACCGCCGCCTGGTTCATCAACGACTGCAAGGACCAGGGCCTGCGCGCGCAGCACCTCGAGGAGGGCAGCGACCCCGCCCGCGCGACGCTGATCCGCATCTACGCCGCCTACCAGGACGCCTGCGAGCGCACCGGCGTGGTCGACTTCGGCGAGCTCTTGCTGCGAGCGCACGAGCTGCTGCGCGACAACCCCGCGGTGCTCGAGCACTACCGCGACCGCTTCGCCCACGTGCTGGTCGACGAGTTCCAGGACACCAACACCGTCCAGTACGCCTGGCTGCGGCTGCTCACCGGGGGCGGGGGCGACGTGTTCATCGTCGGCGACGACGACCAGTCGATCTACGGCTGGCGCGGCGCCAGGATCGAGAACATCCAGCGCTTCGAGGACGACTTCCCCGGCAGCCGCACCGTGCGCCTGGAGCAGAACTACCGCTCGACCGCCACCATCCTCAAGGCCGCCAACGCGCTGATCGGCAACAACGTCGGCCGGCTGGGCAAGAACCTGTGGACCGACGGTGCCGACGGCGAGCCGATCCAGGTCTACGCCGCTTTCAACGACTACGACGAGGCGCGCTTCGTCGTCGAGCGGATCCGGAAGTGGATCGAGGACGGCGGGCGGCGTGCCGACTGCGCGATCCTGTACCGCTCGAACGCGCAGTCGCGCGTGTTCGAAGAAGGGCTGATCGCCGCGGCCATCCCCTACCGTGTCTACGGGGGGCTGCGCTTTTTCGAACGCGCCGAGATCAAGGATGCCCTGGCCTACCTGCGCCTGGTCGCCAACCACCACGACGACGCTGCGTTCGAGCGCGTGGTCAACACGCCCACGCGTGGCGTCGGCGAGCGCACGCTCGAGGAGGTGCGCGTGCGCGCCCGCGAGCACGCGTGCTCGCTGTGGGCTGCCGCCGAGCGCCTGCTCGCCGGGAAGGTGCTGCCGGCGCGTGCCGGCAACGCCTTGGCCAGCTTCCTGAACCTGATCGTCCGGCTCGAGCGCGAAGGCGAGGGACTGCCGCTGTCGCGCCTGACCGAGCGGGCGATCGAAACCAGCGGTCTGACCGAGCACGTGCGCAAGGACAAGGACGGCAAGGCCGAGGATCGCCTCGAGAACCTGCAGGAGCTCGGCAACGCCGCGCGCGGCTTCGAGGCGCTGAGCGATGAGATCGAGGGCATGAGCCCGCTCGCTGCCTTCCTCGCCCACGCCGCGCTCGAGGCCGGCGAGGGCCAGGCCGACGTCCGGGAGGACTGCGTGCAGCTGATGAGCCTGCATTCGGCCAAGGGGCTCGAGTTCCCGCAGGTGTTCATGGTCGGCGTCGAGGAGGATCTGTTCCCGCACTACCTGTCGAGCCAGGACCCCTCGAAGCTCGAGGAAGAGCGGCGCCTGGCCTACGTCGGCATCACCCGCGCCCAGCAGCGGCTGATCCTGTCCTACGCCGAGCGCCGCCGCCTGCACGGCCAGGAGATCTACCCGCGGCCCTCGCGCTTCCTGCGCGAGATCCCCGCCGAGCTGACCCGCGACGTGCGCGCGCGCGCCACCGTCAGCCGCCCGGTCTACAACCCCGGCGGCGGCCTGGTGCAGACCGAGTCCGACACCGGCCTCAGGCTCGGCCAGCGCGTGCGCCACCCCACCTTCGGCGAGGGCGTGGTGCTCGCGCTCGAAGGCCACGGCGCGCACGCGCGCGTGCAGGTCAACTTCAACGGCGCCGGGGCGAAGTGGCTGGTGGTGGCGTACGCGAAGCTCGAACCTGGCTGATCGGCGTGAGCGGCCCCGCCCCTCCTCCCTCCGCCTTGGCTAGGCTTATGCCCGGTTCGACGCCGGTGGTCCGTTCGCTCTGCAGGCGGACGCGGCTGCGGGGCTGTGACTGTGTAAGGAGGGAAGCCGATGAAGCCGTTGCTCCAAATCGTCCGCGGGTGGTTGTGGCATAGCCGCAACCGGGTGATCGAGAAGGTGTGCCGCTGGGGCGGACGTTTCTTGTACGGAACGCGCATGCTGTGGCTGAACGACATGCGCTGGCTGGAGCCTTATGAAAAATATCTGGAGGCCGACCGGCTGCCCGACAAGCCCAAGACGCGCATCCTGGACCGCCGCTTCGTGCTGATCAAATTCGCCGAGTCTGTTCGCCGCCTGGACGGCAGTTCGGCGGAGTGCGGGGTGCGCGAGGGGGTCGGCTCCGCGCTGATCTGCAAGGCGCTCGAAGGGACGTATCGCGAGGGCAGTAGGCACTACGGCTTCGATTCGTTCGAGGGGCTGCCCGAGCCGAGCGCGCGCGATGCGATGGCTTCAGGCGTGAACAACTGGCGCAAGGGCGGCCTCAGTCGCCAGCTCGAGGATGCGCAGCGCTATCTGGCCGATTTCCCGACGTGCACGCTCGTCAAGGGCTGGATACCGGAGTCGCTCGATACGGTCCGCGACGAGGTCTTCCGCTTCGTCCACATCGACGTCGATCTACACTCGTCGACCTCGGATTCGCTGGCGTTTTTCTATCCGAGGATGGTGGACGGGGGCATCATGCTGTTCGATGACTACGGTACCGACACTTGCCTGGGCGCCCGCGCGGCGGTGGACGAGTTCTTTGCCGGCACGCCGGAGTCGGTGCTGGAGCTGCCGAGTGGCCAAGGGTTCGTCATCTGCCGAGCGGCCGGCTGCCGGCGCCTCGAGCCACGCGCCCTCGCAGCGGTTTGAGCCGCCCGTGGGGCGCGGCCCGGACCCGCCCGAACCTCCACTTCCCAACCCAGCCGGGCAGGGCGATCGCGCTATGTAGCCGGCTCGCCGAACAGCAGCCGCGCGCGGTAGTCGTCGTTGAGCATCGCGCGCAGCTTGCGCCGGCGCAGGCCGAGCTTGTTGCCGGTATCGCGGCGCAGCAGATTCAGCGCCGCACGTCGCAGCAGCGCCAGGTTGGCGGCCGAATGGCCCTTGCCGGTGCAGCTGGCATCCTCGCGAACTGCGCGCCGAGCACCCGATGCGGTGAGGTTTCGATCGACCGGTGGTCGCGCACGCACGCGGCAAAGCGCTCCAGATCGATCAGCGAGCTGGGGAAGTAACGCCGCTCGGTGCTGGTTCTGCCGGCTGGCCCCAGCCGCCCGGTGCCGAGGCTCGGGGTCGCGATGCCGATGTTCGTGACCCCATTGACGGCGACGCTGGTCGCGCTGCTGATCGCCCCCGAGCCGTGGCTGCGCGCGCCGCTGGCCTACGTCGCCGGGACGCTCGGCGCGCTGATCGGTGCCGACCTGCTGCGCTTCGCCGACATCCACCGCCTCGGCGCGCCGGTCGCGTCGATCGGCGGCGCCGGCACCTTCGACGGCATCTTCGCCACCGGCATCGTCGCGGTGCTGCTCGCCTGATCGAGGGAGCGATACCCACGCTGACTATCCCGGCCACGCCGCCGCGGCAACGCCACCGCGCCAACCCCGGCCCAGTCAGATTTCTTTACGACTCCACGGTGCTCGCCGCCCCGAAACAACGCAATAGTTTGATTTATAAAATCAAGCAGATGTTGGCACGAGTATTGCTGTTTTTCAGCCCAGGGATGAAGGCTGGATGCAAGGAGGCTCCATCACGAGCGGCTCTGCAGGTCATCCACCCAGCAGTGAAAGAGGCAACTCGACCGCTTTCGGAAAACCCGGCTCCCGGAGCGGCTTTCCGGCCGGATTGACGTCCGGCAGGAAGCCCGCACCCGCAGAGACGAACACGGGTATCCGACGGAAAACGACAACAATCATTCAAGGTGAATAGTTATGTTGCTATCGAAGGGGAAAGTCCTCTTGCTATCGGCGATGCTACCCCTCTACGCCTCGGTCGGTTCGGCCAATCCGATCGGCTTCTTCGAAACCCGGTTCGATACGGATTTCGCCACCGCCTTCACCGGCAACATGCGCGGGAGCGGCACCGGATCGATCACCCTGAGCGGGGTCAGCGGCACGGTATCGAAAGCATACCTGTACTGGCACGGCCCCACGAATTCGTCCGACCCGAATGCCAATGCCAGCGTCACCATCAACGGCAACGGCGTCACCGGCACCAACATCGGTTTTTCCGACGACAACTTCTGGGGCTTCGACAACAGCCAGGCATACCGCGCCGACGTCACCTCGCTCGTCAGCGGGAACGGCACCTACAATCTGACGGACTTCACCAAACCGGGGGGCGTCGAGGTCAACGGCGCGTCGCTGGTGGTGTTCTACGACGACGGCGACAGCAGCAACAATCGCGACGTCGTGAGCTTCGACGGCAACGACGCCAATTTCGACAATCCCTTCGATCCCATCGGCTGGGACGTGGCGCTGAGCGGCATCGACTATTCCGGCGGATCAGCATCTATGGTGCTGGGCGTCTCCGACGGCCAGGACTTCGGCCTTGACGACGACGGCACCGTGACCATCAACGGTGTCACCTTCGTGCCGCCGGACGTGTTCGAAGGCGGCGGCACCGGCGGTCCGGGCGGCAACGGTAGCCTGTGGGACATCGTCGACTTCGACGTGACGTCGTTGCTGAGCCCGGGTCCCAACACCCTCAACCTGCTCGAATCGCCGATCAACGACGCGCTGAGCCTGATCCACATTGCGATCGTCCTGCCGGCCGGTGCCGCGCCGCCGCCTCCGGGCGAAGTTCCCGAGCCGGCGTCGCTCGCGTTGCTGCTCACCGGCGTCGCGGGCTTCGCGCTGGCGGGCCGCCGGCGGCGGCTCAGCTGAGAGTCTGTGAAGACTTCCCCCGCCCCGCAGGCGCCCGGCTGAAGGGGCGGGTGGACTGCCGCCATTGTCCTTCTGCGTGAATCCTCGCGCATGAGCACCGAAAGATCTCCGGTGGCGTGGTCGCTGGCGGTGGTTGCCACGCCGATCGGCGGCGCGGTGATCGCGAGCCTGTGGACGAGCCGTCGGCGCGGGGGCGCCGAGGCGGCGGTCGACGCGCGCGACTGAGCCGGGCTGGCGCGGCATCGCCGCGCCGGCCAGACTCGGAGGCGAGGCCCTCGCGTCCCGGCCGTCGGAGCGTGTCGAATGAGCGATATCGGACTCACCCACGTCGCGCTGCCGGTCACCGACCTGGCGGCCAGCCTGCGCTTCTACGCCGACTATGCGCGGATGCAGGTGGTGCACCACCGCGTCGAGCACGACGGCGAGGTCGCCTGGATCTCCGACCGCACGCGCCCGTTCGTGATCGTCTTGATCCGGGTGGCGCGGGTCGATGCGCCGCTCGAGCCGATTGCGCACCTCGGCGTCGGCTGCGCCAGCCGCGACGAGGTCGACCGGCTGTGTGCCCGTGCGCGCGACGAAGGTGTGCTGCTGATGGGGCCGACCGACTCCGGCCCGCCGGTCGGCTACTGGGCGCTGCTGCGCGACCCCGACGGCCACACGCTCGAGCTCTCCTACGGCCAGGACGTCGGGCTCGCGGTGCTGACGGCGGAGGAGCCCGCCCGGTGAGCGCGCGGTTCATGTCCGGTTAAGTCCGGACTGATCCAATGGCGCCGTGGCCAACCAGCGGAGGACCACCGCCATGATCAGCCCGAAGCACATCACCATCGCCGCGGCGCTCGCGCTCGGCGCCGCCGGCGCCGCCTACGCGGGTCCGGAATGCGAGCCGCGCCCGCAGTCCGAGTGGCTGCCGAGCGCCGCCGCTCTCACCCACCTGACGCTCGCGCGCGGCTACGAGGTGCGCGAGTTCGAGATCGACGACGGCTGCTACAGGATCGAGGGCCGGGATCCGTCCGGCCAGCGCGTCGAAGCGTACTTCGACCCGAAGACGCTCGCGCTGGTGCGAAGCGAGCAGGACGACTGAACGCCCGGCTGATCCCCATGGGGCCGAATGGCTTCGCCAACCCCGACAAACTCTGGAGGAAAGCACCATGTTCAAGCAGATCACCGCTGCCGCTCTGCTCGCCGCCGTCGCCGGCACCGCCTTCGCCGCGGCCAAGTGCGACAAGCACCCCAAGGACGAATGGATCCCGGAGGCCGACGCCAAGGCCCGGATCGAGGCGATGGGCTACGAAGTCAAGACCTTCAAGGTCAGCGGCAACTGCTACGAGATCTACGGCTACAAGGACGGCAAGAAGGCCGAAGTGTACTTCGACACCAAGACCCTCGAGGCCGTGAAGTCGAACATCGGCAAGTGAGGCCAGCATCCGCCCGCGCCGGTGCGACCGGCGCGAGCGGGTGCGCTCGATGCGACGAGGACATGGCCATGGGATACGTTCGTGTCTGGGATCCGTTCGTGCGGGTGTTCCATTGGAGCCTGGTGGCTTGCGTGGCTGCCAATCTGTGGTTCACCGAAGACGAGGTGCACCGCTATATCGGTTACGCGGCGGTGGGGCTGATCGCGGCGCGCGTGCTGTGGGGGTTCGTCGGTCCGCGTCATGCACGCTTCGCCGACTGGTGGCCGACGCCGGCGCGGGTGCGCGACTACGTCGCGGCGCTGCGCGCCGGACCGGCGCCGCGCCACCTCGGCCACAATCCGCTCGGCGCGCTGATGATGCTGGCGCTGATGGCGCTGGTGCTGGCGCTGGGGCTGAGCGGCTGGATGCTGGGGCTGGATGCCTTCTGGGGTGCCGAATGGCTGGGGGCGCTGCACGAGGTGCTCGCCGACGTCCTGCTCGGCGGCGTCGTGCTGCACGTGACCGGCGCCATCGTCGGAAGCGTGCGCCACCGCGAGAATCTGGTCGCCGCGATGATCCACGGGAAGAAGCGCACTGATGCGGATACTGCTGGTTGAAGACGACGAACTGCTGGGCGAGGGCGTCCGGGACGGTTTGGGCGATGCCGGATTCACGGTCGACTGGCTGAGCGACGGCGAGGCCGCGCGTGCGGCACTCGCCACCGACGCGGCCTTCGACGCCGTGGTGCTCGACATCGGTTTGCCGAAGCTCGACGGCCTGGCGCTGCTCGCCTGGCTGCGGCGCACGCGCTCGGACCTGCCGGTGCTGCTGCTGACCGCGCGTGATGCGGTCGAGGACCGCATCCGCGGGCTCGACGCCGGTGCCGACGATTATCTGGTCAAGCCCTTCGCGCTCGGCGAACTGGTCGCGCGGCTGCGCGCGCTGCTGCGCCGCGCCCAGGGGCGCGCCGAGAACCTGTTGTGCTGGCGCGGACTGGCGCTCGACCCTGCCGGGCACAGTGCCACGCTCGACGGCGCGCCGCTCGAGCTGACCGCGATGGAATTCCGCGTCTTGCACCTGTTGCTCGCGAGCCATCCGCATTTCCTGTCGCGCACCCAGCTCGAGGACAAGCTGTACGGCTGGGATGGCGAGGCCGAGAGCAACACGCTCGATGTCTACCTGTCGCGGCTGCGGCGCAAGCTCGGCGCCGACAGCATCGAGAACAGCCGCGGCCTCGGCTGGCGGCTGGCGCCGTGATGCGCTGGCGGCCCGGCTGGCGCGGCTCGCTGCTGGTCCGGCTGGCGGCGCTGGTCGGGCTGGTGGTGGTGCTCGCCTGGGGGATCGTCGCCGCGGCGGTGGTGGTCCAGGCGCGGCACGAGTTCGAGGAGCAACTGCAACACCAGCTGTTCGACCTCTCCGGCGCGCTGCTGCCACACTTCGGCGCCGACGCGGTGTCGGGGGCGCCTTCCGTGCGGCGCCCGACGCGCTTCGCTTTTGCGCTCTACACGGCCGAGGGCCGCCTGCTCGCCGCCAGCCACGAGCCGCCGCTGCCGTTTCAGCCCGCCGAGGGGCGCCGCTTGCGGCGCATCGACTACTTCGGCAGCGACTGGGAAATCGTCGTCACCCGCGATGCGCAGCGCCTGCTGGTGGTGGGGCAGCCGCGCGACCTGCTCGACCGCCTCGCCTGGGAGATCGCCGAAGACCTCGGCAAGCCGCTGGCGCTCGCGCTGCTGCTGCCGCTGCCGGCCTTGTGGGCGGTGTGGAAGGGGCTGATCCCGGTGCGGCGCTTCACCGCCGAGCTCGGCGCGCGCAGCCCCGAGCGGCTCGACCCGCTGGCGGTGCTGCTGCCGCGCGAGCTGGCGCCGGTGCAGGAGACGCTGAACCGCCTGTTCGCGCAGCTCGCGGCGACGCTCGAGCGCGAGCGCCGCTTCACTGCCGATGCCGCGCACGAGCTGCGCACGCCGCTGGCGGCGCTGAAGGTGCAGCTCGAACTGCTGCACGCCAGCCCGCGGCCCGAGGTGCGCGAGCGCGCCGCGCAGCGGGCGCTGCTCGGCCTCGAACGCGCCGAGCGCCTGGTCGGCCAGTTGCTCGAACTGGCGCGGCTCGACCGGCTGGCGCCGGGCCAGGGCGAAGCGATCGAGCTCGGCCGGCTCGCCGCCACGGCGCTGGCCGAGGCCGGCCTGCCCGCCGAAGCCCTGGAGCTGCGCGCGCCGCTGCCGTGCCGCGGCCACCCGGCGCTGCTGGGGCTGCTGTTGCGCAACCTGCTCGACAACGCGCGCCGTTACGGCGGCGGCCGGGTCGCGGTGCGGATCGAGGGGCGTCGCCTTGCGGTCGAGGACGAGGGTCGGGGCGCCGAGTCCGAGGTGCTGGCGCGCCTCGGCGAGCGCTTCTTCCGTCCGCCGGGGCAGCACGCCCCGGGCGCCGGGCTGGGGCTGTCGATCGTGCGCCGGATCGCCGAGCTGCACCGGGCGCGCGTCGAGTTCGGCAACCGGCCGCAGGGCGGCTTCCGTGTGACAGTTGATTTCCCGCCCACCTGAACGCTGCCCTTATACTTGTCGACCTCGACGGATGATCGCGGGGACCATGCACATGGACGCAGTATCGATGCCTCTGCTGCTGGTGTCGGCCTGCCTCGCCAGCCTGGGGCTGGGAGCGGGGTTCGGTTGGCTGCGCGCGCGCGGCGGAGGGCGCCCGCCGCTGGCCGGCGCACTCGGTGGCGCCTGCCTGCTCGGTGGCGCTGCTGCGCTCGCCGGCGGCCTCTGGCTCGGCGTCGGGCACTGGCGCTTCGAGCGCAATGCCGTTCCGGCCGAGGGGGTCGTGGTGCGGCTCGACGAGCTCAAGACCGTGGCCGCCGACGGCAGCGAGCGGCGCCGGCGCGTACCGGTGGTCGCCTTCATCGGGGCCGACGGCGAGCGCTACGAGGTGAACG
>JBDHRG010000124.1:0-11575 GCA_039807445.1 Candidatus Competibacteraceae bacterium | reverse complement strand
CGAGGCACGAGGCACGAGGCACGAGGCACGAGGCACGAGGCACGAGGCACGAGGCACGAGGCACGAGGCACGAGGCATTCGAGTCTGTGGCCACTTCCCTCGCAACTCGCCCCTCGAACCTATTTTTTATTCTCGCGCCTCGCAACTCGCTCCTCGCACCTGTCCTATTCGTTCAGCGCCCGTCCAGGAACAGCCGGTACGCCGGGTTGTCGGTTTCGTCCCAGCACGGGTAGCCGAGCTCGTCCAGGCAGCGCTCGAAGCGGGCGCGGTCCTGCGGCGGCACCTGGATGCCGGCGAGCACGCGGCCGTAGTCGGCGCCGTGGTTGCGGTAGTGGAACAGCGAGATGTTCCAGCCGTGCGCCATGCCGTTGAGGAACTTCAGCAGCGCCCCCGGGCGCTCGGGAAACTGGAAGCGGTAGATCAGCTCGTCCTTCAGCCCCGCCACCCGCCCGCCGACCATGTAGCGCACGTGCAGCTTGGCCATCTCGTTGTCGCTCATGTCGAGCACCGGATAGCCGAGGCCGTGCAGCATCTCGATGATTTGGCGCTTCTCCTCGTCGCCCTCGGTGAGCTGCACGCCGACGAAGATCTGCGCCTCGCGCGCGTCGGCGTAGCGGTAGTTGAACTCGGTGATCGAGCGCTTGCCGAGCGCCTGGATGAACTTGCGGTACGACCCGGGCTGCTCGGGAATCGTCACCGCGATCAGCGCTTCGCGCCGCTCGCCGATCTCGGCGCGCTCGGCGATGTGGCGCAGGCGGTCGAAGTTCAGGTTGGCGCCGCTGTTGATCGCGATCAGCGTACACCCCTGCACCTTCTCGCGCTCGGCGAACTGCTTCAGCCCGGCGAGGCTGACCGCGCCCGAGGGTTCGGCGATCGCGCGCGTGTCGTCGAAGATGTCCTTGACCGCGGCGCAGATCGCATCGGTGTCGACGGTGACCACTTCGTCGAGCAGCTCGCGGCAGATGCGGAAAGTCTCGGCTCCGGCCTGGCGCACCGCAACGCCATCGGCGAACAGCCCCACCTGCTCGAGCACCACGCGCTCGCCGGCCGCGATCGCCGCATCCATGCACGCCGCCTCGATCGGCTCGACGCCGATCACCTTGACTTCGGGGCGCAGGAACTTGACGTAGGCGGCGATGCCGGCGGCCAGCCCGCCGCCGCCGATCGGCACGAACACCGCCTCGATCGGGTCCGGGTGCTGGCGCAAGATCTCCATGCCGATGGTGCCCTGGCCGGCGATCACGTCGGGGTCGTCGTAGGGATGGACGAAGCTCAGCCCCTTCTCGGCCTCGAGCGCGCGCGCGTGGGTGTAGGCTTCGTCGAAGGTGTCGCCGTGCAGCACCACGCGTCCGCCGCGGCTTTTGACCGCCTGCACCTTGATGCCGGGCGTGGTGCGCGGCATCACGATCGTCGCCTTGATGCCGAGCTTTTGCGCCGCCAGCGCCACGCCCTGCGCGTGGTTGCCAGCCGAAGCGCAGATCACGCCACGCTCGAGCGCCTCGCGCGGCAGCCCGGCGATCTTGTTGTAGGCACCGCGGCACTTGAACGAGAACACCGGCTGCAAGTCTTCGCGCTTGAGGCGCACCGGGGTACCGAGGCGCTGCGACAGCCGCGGCATCGCGTCGAGCGGGCTCTCGATGGCGACGTCGTAGACGCGGGCGGTGAGGATCTTCTTGACGTATTCGTGCATGGCGGGAGCTGCGGCGGGCGGAACAGGACCGGGTTTTATTGCACAGCGGCAACGCGCCTGTCCAATGCGCGCGATCCGCTACAATCGCCGCCACCCCCATCCGCGGAGCACATCGCGATGTCGCAGGACGATCTGAAGCGCCAGGCCGCCGAAGCCGCACTGACCTACATCGAGGACGGCATGGTGGTCGGCGTCGGCACCGGCTCGACCGTCAACCACTTCATCGATGCGCTGGCGAGGATCAAGGGCCGCATCGACGGCGCGGTGTCGAGCTCGGAGACCTCGACCGCGCGGCTGAAGGCGCACGGCATCCCGGTCTACGACCTGAACGCCGCCGGGCCGCTGCCGATCTACGTCGACGGCGCCGACGAGGCCAACCGCCAGCTCGCGCTGATCAAGGGCGGCGGCGGCGCGCTGACGCGCGAAAAGATCGTCGCCGCGGCTTCGGAGACATTCGTCTGCATCGCCGACGCTTCGAAGCTGGTCGACGTGCTCGGCACCTTCCCGCTGCCGGTCGAGGTGATCCCGATGGCGCGCTCGCACGTGGCGCGCGCGCTGCTCAAGCGCGGCGGCCAGCCGGTGTGGCGCGAGGACTGCGTCACCGACAACGGCAACCTGATCCTCGACGTTCACAACCTTCGGATCACCGAGCCGGCTGCGCTCGAATCCGAGCTCAACGACATCGCCGGCGTGGTCACCGTCGGCCTGTTCGCGCTGCGCCCGGCCGACGTGCTGCTGCTGGCGGCGCCCGGTGGCGTGCAGAAGCTGACTGCCTGACGGTTGAGGCGCGAGGAGCTAGGAACGGGTATTCGACTGCGCTTCTTTCCTCGTGCCTAGCGCCTCGCGCCTCGCGCCTTGCTTCACAGCAGCACCCGTTCGACGCCGCCCTGGCGCGCGCGCGCGACGAAGTCCTCGGCCCAGTTCGCGCCGAGGCGGTGCCGGGCCAGCTCGACGACGATGTAGTCGGTGTCGAGCCCGGTGTCGTCGGCGTAGCGGCTCAAGCCCTGCTGGCAGGCCGGGCACGAGGTCAAAAGCTTGACGTTACCGCCGATCGCACGCTCGGCGCCGCTGAGCCGGACGATGCCCTGCTTCAGCTCTTCTTCCTTGCGGAAGCGGATCTGCGTCGAGACGTCGGGGCGCGAGCTCGCCAGCGTGCCGGCTTCGCCGCAGCAGCGGTCCGACAGCAGCACCGGCGAGCCCATCAGCGTCGAGGCGACCTGCGTCGGGTTGTAGGTCTTCATCGGCGTGTGGCAGGGGTCGTGGTACATGTACTTGACCCCGTTCACCCCCTCGAGCGACACGCCCTTCTCCATCAGGTACTCGTGTATGTCGAGCAGGCGGCAGCCGGGGAAGATCTGCTCGAATTCGTACTTCAGCAGCTGATCCATGCAGGTGCCGCACGAGACGATCACCGTCTTGATGTCGAGGTAGTTCAGCGTGTTGGCGACGCGGTGGAACAGCACGCGGTTCTCGGTGGTGATCGCGTTGCCGCGCGCGGCATCGCCGTTGGAGGTCTGCGGGTAGCCGCAGCACAGGTAGCCCGGCGGCAGCACCACTTGCGCACCGGCGTCGTACAGCATCGCGATCGTCGCCAGCCCGACCTGGCTGAACAGGCGCTCCGAGCCGCAGCCCGGGAAGTAGAACACCGCGTCCGAATCGTCGTCGAGCCGCGCCGGGTCACGGACGATCGGCACCAGCTTGGCATCCTCGACGCCGAGTAGCTGGCGCATGGTCTGCGTCGGCATCCGGCTCGGCAGCGGCTTCTTGACGAAGTGCACCACCTGCGCCTTGAGCGGCATCGCTCCGGTGGTCGAGGCCGGGCGCTCGGGTCTGGTCAGACCGAGCTTCTTCGCCAGCGCGTAGCCGGCGCGCTGCGCCTTGTAACCCCACTCGATCAGCCCCTTGCGCATCAGGTGCACGGTGGCGGGGTCGGTGGCGTTCAGGTACGCCATCGCCGCCCGGGTGCCGAGGCTGGTGCGCTTCTGGCCGCGTTCGGTCAGGATCTTGCGCATGCGGATCGACACGTCGCCGAAGTCGATGTCGACCGGGCACGGTGTCGCGCACTTGTGGCACACGGTGCAGTGGTCGGCGACGTCGTTCATCTCGTCGAAGTGGCGGATCGAGACGCCGCGGCGCGTCTGCTCTTCGTACAGGAAGGCTTCGATGATCAGCCCGGTGGCGAGGATCTTGTTGCGCGGCGAGTACAGCAGGTTGGCGCGCGGGATGTGCGTGTTGCACACCGGCTTGCACTTGCCGCAGCGCAGGCAGTGCCTGATGTCGTCGTTCAGCGCACCGAGCTCGCTCTGCTCGAGGATCAGCGCCTCCTGCTGCACCAGGCGCAAGGACGGCGTGTAGGCATTGGCCAACCCCGAACCCGACATCAGCTTGCCGCGGTTGAAGCGTCCCTCGGGGTCGACGCGGCGCTTGTAGCCGGCGAAGGCGTCGACCGCCTCGGGGTCCATGAACCGGATCTTGGTCAGGCCGATGCCGTGCTCGCCCGAGATCACGCCGCCGAGCGACTTGGCGATACCCATGATCCGCTCCACGACCCGGTCGGCTTCGTGCAGCATCGCGTAGTCGTTCGAGTGCACCGGGATGTTGGTGTGCACATTGCCGTCGCCGGCGTGCATGTGCAGCGCGACGAACAGCCGCCCGGTGCGGATCCCGGCGTGGATCGCGTCGAGCTGCTCGCGCACCGCCTCCAGCTCGTGGCCGGCGAAGATGTCCTTCAGCGGCCGCTCGACTTCGCGACGGTACGACACCACCAGGTCGCGGCGCAGCAGCAGGTCGAGCAGGCGGTCGTCGGGGCGGATGCGCGCGCCAGTGGCGTCGTCGATCCACTCGACGCAATCCACCGCCGGCGCGTCCATGCGCCCGAGGAACACCGTCCAGCGCGCGCGCACCGCTTCGAGGTGCGCGCGCGCAGCCTCCTGCTTGGCGCGCGCGATCGCATCGCCTTCGGCGCTCGCTTCGAACTCGGCGCTGCGGCGCGCCTCGGGCAGCTCGCCGCCGAGGTAGTCGAGCACCGCGTCGATGATCTTCAGCTTGTTGGCGATCGACTGCTCGATGTTGATCCGCTCGATCCCGGCGTTGTACTCGTTCAGCCGGTCGAGCGGGATCACCACGTCTTCGTTGATCTTGAAGGCGTTGGTGTGGCGCGAGATCGCCGCGGTGCGCGAGCGGTCGGCCCAGAAGCGCTTGCGCGCCTCGGCGCTGGCGGCGATGAAGCCCTCGCCGTCGCGCGCGTTGGCGAGCCTGACCACGTGCGACGCCGCTTCGCCGACCAGCGCCTCGTCGTCGGAGGCGATGTCGGCGATCAGCACCATCTTCGGCCGCTCGCGCCGCGGCGCCTTGGTGCTGTACTTGACCGCCCTGACGTAGCGCTCGTCGAGGTGCTCGAGCCCGGACATCACCACGCCCGCCGTGCGGTCGAGGTAGTCCTTGATCTCGACGATCGCCGGCACCGCCCTGGCCAGATCGGTGCCGAAGAACTCGAGGCAGACGGTGCGGATGTGCTTGGACATACGGTGCAGCACGAACACCGCCGAGGTGATCAGCCCGTCGCAGCCTTCCTTCTGCACCCCGGGCAGACCGCCGAGGAACTTGTCGGTGACGTCCTTGCCGAGGCCGGGCTTGCGCAGGCTGGCTCCCGGCATCGTCAGCAGTTCGGGCTCGCCGAGCGGCGTCGTGCCGTCGCGACAGAAGCGCGTCAGCCGGAAGGTGACGGTGTCCTGGTCGTGGATGCGGCCGAGGTTGTGGTTCAGGCGCTCGACCTCGAGCCATTCGGCATCGGGCGTGACCATGCGCCACGACACCAGGTTGTCGAGCGTCGTGCCCCACAACACCGCCTTCTTGCCACCGGCGTTCATCGCGATGTTGCCGCCGATGGTGCAGGCATCCTGCGAGGTCGGGTCGACCGCGAACACCAGCCCCTGAGTGCCCGCCAGATCCGACACCCGGCGCGTCACCACGCCAGCCTCGGCGCGCACCGTCGGCACTTCAGCGGCCACGCCGGGCAGCGGCCGGCGCTCGACCGGCGACAGCGCCTCGAGCTTCTCGGTATTGATCACCGCGGTCCTGGCGTCGAGCGGGATCGCGCCGCCGGTGTAACCGGTGCCGCCGCCGCGCGCGACGATGGTCAGCCCGAGCTCGATACACGCCTCGACCAGGTCGCGGACTTCGGCTTCGGTGTCGGGTGTCAGCACGACGAAGGGGTACTCGACGCGCCAGTCGGTGGCATCGGTGACGTGCGACACCCGCGCCAGACCGCCGAAGTCGATGTTGTCCTTGCGCGTGACTTTGGCCAGACGCTTGCCGACGCGCTTGCGCAGCGCCTCGGTCTCGGGAAACCAGTGCTCGAAACGCGCCACCGCCTCCTCGGTCGCCGCGATCAGGGCGAGCGCCAGCGCGTTGTCGGCGGAGCGGCTGCGCATCTGGCGCAGGCGGTGGTGCAGCGCTTCGATCAGCGCCGCGCGGCGCCTGGGGTTGTCGAGCAGATCGTCCTGCAGGTAGGGGTTGCGATCGACGACCCACAGGTCGCCGAGCACCTCGAACAGCATCCGTGCCGAGCGTCCGGTCTGGCGGGTCGCGCGCAGTTCCTCGACCACCCGCCACATCGGCTCGCCGAGGTAGCGGATCACGATCTCGCGGTCGGAGAACGACGTGTAGTTGTAGGGGATCTCGCGGATGCGGGTCGGCTGGCTGGTCATGGGCGGGCGGGTGCTCGAACGCAGCGGGCGTCGTAGGACGGGGGACCGCCGATTATCGGGGTCCACAGCCGGTTGTTGCAACTGCACATAAGCCGCGGACATGGCTGCGCAAATGGCAGCGGGCCCCGCAGGGCCCGCACCGGCTGTCATCGCTGCGAGGGCACGGCTCAGAAGTCGTGGCGCATGCCGATCGAGACGTTGTTGTACTCGAAGCCCTGGCGGAAGTTGTTGGCGTTGTTGCTGAAGCTCGAGAAGTCGTAGTCGCCGTACTCGACCCAGGTGCGGGTACGCTTGCTCAGGCGGTGCTCGAAGCCGACCTTCCAGATGTCCTGGTTTTCGTCGTCGCGGCCGAAGCTGCTGGCGAGCGTGTCGAGGTCCATGCGGCCGACGCCGGCACGGACCTTGTTGCGGCCGAACTCGTACTCGCCGGTCACGCTGTAGGCGCGCGGCTCGGCGTCGTGCTGGGCGCCCGAGCGGCTCTCGAGATCGGCCTGCTGATAGCTGCCGATCAGGTTGAACGCGCCGGCGAACTCGTACGAAGCCGCCGCGCCCCACAGCGAGTCGCCCTCGCCGTAGAAGTCCTGGCCGTTCTCGCCGACGACGCGGCCCTCGAACTTGCGGTAGCCGAGGCCCAGCTTCAGCGGGCCGTTCTTGTACGAGGCGGTCAGGTCGTACATGTCGACGCCGTTCTTGGTGCGCTTGCTCGGATCGGGATCGTCGTTGCCCTGGCCGTCGAGCACCATGCCGCCGGCGACACTGAAGCCGCTCCAGTCGGGCGAGGTGTAGATCAGCATGTTGCCGACGCGCCACGGCGCGCCGAGCTGGTAATAGGTGGTGGTGGTGTCGTCGCTGCTCCAGACGCCGTCGAGCGCGACGGCGTTGTTGTACGGCGTCCACTGACGGCCGACGGTGAACGAACCGAAGCCGCCCTTGAGCCCGACCCAGCTCAGGCGCTGGTTGAGCGGGTTGCCGCTGACGCTGCCGTTGATGTTGACGCCGAGCTCGTACTGGTAGATCGCCGACAGCCCGCCGCCCAAGTCTTCGGAGCCGCGCACGCCGAGGCGCGAGCCGCCCTCGTCGCGCATACCCCAGAAGCTGCCGTTCGGGACGTCCATGCCCTGGGGATTGAGCTCCTGATCGGTGTGCGCGACACCGACGCGCGCCGAACCGTACAGCGTGGTTTCGGCCTGCGCCGCGGTGGCAAGCGCCAAGGTGCCGGCGACGGCCAGCGCGAGCGTTGATTGGTTCATCGAGGTCTTCTCCCTGGGTTCTTTCGGCGTCTCTCCACGCGCGGGTTCGGCAGCGTGTGGCGCCCGAGACAATGATGACAAAACAAAATAATGTTGTATACATAAAGATTTGTCATCTGTCCCGAACGCAACAAAAAACGGGCACCTGGAGGTGCCCGCCTTGTGTGCGGTGCCAGCCGCGAAGCGATGCGCTCAGAAGTCGTGGCGCATGCCGATCGAGACGTTGCTGTACACGTCACCCACCGCGTTGGCGACGTTGCCGCCGCCGGTCGCGAACTCGGAGTCGACGTACTCGAACCACAGCCGGGTGCGCCTGCTCAGGTCGTGCTGGTAGCCGACCTTCCAGATGTCGTGCTGGTCGTCATCGACGCCATCGTCGTCGAGGTCGACGCGGCCCCAGGCGGCACGGGCGATGCCGTTGCCGATCTTGTACTCGCCGGTCAGGTCGTAGGCCATCGGCTCGGCGTCGATCTCGCCCAGGTCGGCGCGCTGGAAGGTGGCGATCAGCTTGAACACGCCGCCGAACTCGTACGACCCGGCTACGCCCCAGACGCTGCTGTCGGCCGGGAAGCCGATGCGGTCGACGGTGGAATTCGGCTGGCGCCCGCCCTCGCCGCAACCGACGCTCTCGCAGCCGCGGTAGGCCGCACCCAGCGTCAGCGGGCCGTTGACGTACGACACGGCGACGTCGTACATGTCGATGCCGTCCTTCTTCTCGGCCACACCGCCGAGATCGTTGCCCTGGCCGTCGACGACGATCGCGCCGGAGACGCCGAGGCCGCTGAAGCTCGGCGAGGCGTAGATCAGCGCGTTCGAGATGCGGTGCGGTATGCCCAGCGCGTAGTAGCTCAGCGCGGTGTCGTCGCTGTTCCACACGTCGCCCAGGCCGACGGCATTGTAGTAGGGGCTCCACTGGCGGCCGAGGGTGACGCTACCGAAACCGCCCTTGAGCCCGACCCAGCTCAGGCGCTGACCGAGCGGGTTGCCGCTGCCGTCGTTGGAGCCGTCGGCGTTGACGCCGAACTCGTACTGGTAGATCGCCGACAGCCCGCCGCCCAGGTCTTCCGACCCCTTGACCCCCAGGCGCGAAGCTTCGTTCTTGACGTCCGAGAAGTTGCCGTTCGGGTACTCGACACCGCGGAAGTTCTTGTCGAGATCGGTATAGCTGACGCCGAGACGGGCCGAGCCGTACAGCGTAGTTTCGGCCTGCGCCGCGGCGGCAAGCACCAAGGCGCCGGCGGCGGCCAGCGCGCGCGTGGATCGGTTCATCGAAGTCTTCTCCCCGGGTTGTTCCGGCGCCACCTCGCGGACGCGGCAAATAAAAAAGCGGGCGCCCGGAGGTGCCCGCTTTGCGTACGGCTCTAGCTGAACGTGACGCTCAGAAGTCGTGGCGCATACCCAGCGAGAAGCGGTTTTCGCCCTGCTCGACCACGGTGTCGCCGGTGTCGGCGAGGTTCGCGGCGCGACCTTCGTTGTCGGCGTACTCGGCCCACAGGCGGGTGCGCTTGCTCAGGTTGTGCTGGTAGCCGACGGCCCAGAAGTCGTTGTCCTTGAACTTCTCGCCGAAGACGTTCAGCTCGTCGTCGAGCTCACGGCGGCCCCAGCCGGCGCGGACGATGCCGTTGCCGATGGTGTACTCGCCGACCAGGCCGTAGTCCTTCTGGCCGTTGGTCTTCAGCGTGTCGACGGTGGCGTTGCGCGTGCCGGTCACGGCGCCGAAGTTGCCGTCTTCGTAGATCGCGCTCAGCTTGAACACGCTGGCGAAGGTGTAGCTGGCCGACACGCCCCACAGATCGGCATCTTCGAACTCGTTGCTGTCGCTGTTGAGACGACCGTCGATCATGCTCGACCAGGCCGCACCCAGACCCAGCGGGCCGTTCTGGTACTGCAGCGCGATCTGGTACATGTCGACGTTGTTGGTCTCCTCGGTGGCACCGCTGGGTGCCACCTTAAGGGTCGCGCCGTCGGCGACGACCATCGCGCTCGCGCTGAAGCCGCTGAAGTCCGGCGTGATGTACTTCAGCGAGTTCGACTGGCGGACGGTGGTCTGGCTGTACGGGTTCGACAGCGACTGGTTGAACACGTCGGTCACGCCGCCGATCGCATCGTAGTACGGCGTCCACTGGCGGCCGATGGTGGCGCTACCGAAGCCGCCCTTCAGTCCGACCCAGCTGTGGCGCTCACTCAGCGGGCTGTCCTGATTCGGCTGGGTGCCGTCGGCACGGACGCCGAACTCGTACTGGTAGATGGCGCTCAGGCCGCCGCCCAGGTCTTCCGAACCGCGCACGCCCAGGCGCGAAGCGTTGTTGACGACGTCCCAGTTCGAAGCACGGTTGTCGGCATCCGGATCGACGCGGTCGACCGACAGGCGGGCCGAGCCGTACAGCGTGGTTTCGGCGTGGGCCGCGGCCGAGGCGGCCAGCGCGCCGGCGATGGCCAGAGCGAGCAGAGACTTGTTCATGGTATGACTCCCAGGTTGACGCAGCACTTCAACGGTTCAGCCGTTGAGTCCGTTGCAGGATTTATACGCAGAGGCTGACAAAAAAGCAACTGTTTTTCTCACAAAAAATACAAAGCCGTCGCTCTGTTGCAACACCGCCACAAAAAAGAACGGGCGCCCGAAGGCGCCCGCTCCCGCAGGGCTCGGAGCCGGGATGGCTCAGAAGTCGTGACGCAGGCCGATCGACAGCAGCGTGTCGGCGTCGCTGCCGATCTTGTTCAGAGGCACCACCTCGCCGCCGTAGAGCTGCTGATCGGAGTTGATGATCTCGGAGTCGGTGTACTCGACCCACATCAAGGTGCGCTTGCTCAGGCGGTGCTCGAAGCCGAGCTGCCACATGTCCTGGTTGTTGCCGTTGTCATCGTCCGGATCCAGGCGGCCCCAGCCGGCACGGACGGTGTTGTTGCCGAAGTTGTAGCCGCCGACCAGACCGTAGCCCGCGTACTCGGGGACGTTGACGCCGTCGACGTCGATGCGGTCTTCATAGCTCGCCGACACGACGAAGTCGCCCAGCGTCAGCGAACCGCCGATACCCCAGAAGCTGTAGCCGAGGCTGAAGTCGCTCTTCACCTGGCCGCCGCCGACACCGACGCTGACCGGGCCGTTGTTGTAGATCGCGGCCAGCTGGTACTGGTCGATGTTGTTCTTCTGGTTGCCGGTGACCTGGTTCTCCGGGCCATCGGCCATCACGCTGCCGGCGAGGCTGAGGCCACGCAAATCCGGCGAGGTGTAGATCAGCTGGTTGCTCTGACGCGAGTTGTTCGACGAGTCCGAGTACGGGTTGGTGATGTTGCCGTTGAACACGTCGGTGTACTGGCCGACCGCGTTGTACATCGGCGTGTACTGGCGGCCGATGGTGACCGCACCGAAGCCGCCCTTCAGCCCGACCCAGCTCAGGCGCTGGCGGAGCGGGCTGGTCTGATTCGGCTCCTGGCCGGCAGCGTTGACGCCGAACTCGTACTGGTAGATGGCCGACAGGCCACCGCCCAGATCCTCGGAACCCCGCACGCCCAGGCGCGAGCCCTGATCGGCGATGTCCCAGTAATTGGGGGCGCCCTCGACATCCGTCGTGACGTACTCGGTGCCGAGACGGGCGCTGCCGTACAGCGTGGTTTCCGCCTGCGCGGCAGCAGAAGCGGCCAGCGCACCGGCGACAGCCAGAGCGATCATCGACTTCTTCATTTCGCTACTCCCTGATCAATGAATGGCATCCTGCCCATCGCGGGCAGGCGTTACGATGACACATTATATACGTACAGAAGAACCAAGGCACAACAAACGTGCGCACAGTGTTGCATAAAAACAACTCGACGGGCAAAAAGAAACCCGCCTTGCGGCGGGTTTCCGGGGTTTGGCTGGGGGACTAGGATTCGAACCTAGGTTGACGGAGTCAGAGTCCGTAGTCCTGCCGCTAGACGATCCCCCA
>JBDHRG010000123.1:0-11613 GCA_039807445.1 Candidatus Competibacteraceae bacterium | reverse complement strand
CCTGCTCGCCGCCGGCCTCGCCGCCGCCTGGCTGCTCGCGACGCCGCTGGCCGCCGCCTGGCTCAACGCCCGCGTCGGCGCCCCGCCGCCGCTGGCCGAAGGCGCGAGCGCCGGCGCGCAGGCGATCGTCGTGCTCGCCGGCGGGCTGACGCCGAACGGCCCCGAGTTCGGCGGCGACACCGTCAACACGCGCACCTTGACGCGGCTGCGCTATGCCGCGCGGCTCGCGCACCGTAGCGGCCTGCCGGTGCTCGCCAGCGGCGGCTACCGCGACCGCCCGGGCAGCCCGGCCGAAGCCGAGCTGATGGCGGCGGCGCTGCGCGAAGACTTCAAGGTGGCCGAGGTCTGGGTGGAAGCCGACAGCCGCGACACGCGCGACAATGCGCGCCGCTCGGCGGCGCTGCTGCGCGACAAGGGCGTGCAGCGGGTGCTGCTGGTCAGCCATGCCGCGCACCTGCCGCGCGCGCTCGACGCCATCGCGCGCGCCGGCGTCGATGCCGTCGCCGCGCCGACCGCGTACTTCGCCACCGGCGGCGAGTCGCCGCTGTCGCCCGGCGATTTCGTGCCGCAGGCGTTCGCCGCCTACGAAGCCTGGTATGCGCTGCACGAGTTGCTGGGGTGCGCCTGGTACCGGCTGCGCGACGGCAACGCCGCGAGCCCGTGACGATGCGGCCGCGCGCTCAAGACCCCGGCGCCGTCTGCCACAGGAAGTCCAGCCTGGCGTGGCCCCCCTCGGCGATCGTGACCGCCTTCTGCTGCGGCTGGCCATGGGCTTCGGCCCAGACACCGTAGCTGCCCGGCTCGAGCCGCACCAGCAGCCTCGGGCCGTCGACCACGGTTTCGAGCACGGTGCGCCCCTGCGCGTCGCGGATGCGCAGCTTGGCATCGCTGAGGTATTCGCCGGTGCTGAGGGCGAAAACCACCTCGAGCGTGAAGTCGCGTGCGATGCGGTCGAGGAAGGCGTTTTCCTCGCCGCCGACGCCGCCGGCGACGAAAGCCACGCCGCGAAACTCCTGGATCTGTAGCGGCGCCTCTTGGGCCACGGCGACCGTGCCCAGGGCCAGCGCGAACAAGGCGCACGGGAACGATTTCTTCACGGAAAGGTTCTCCGGATCGGTTCGAGCGGTGGATTCGGCCGAAAGCCGACATCGCCGCAATGGGAAGCGCGCTGCGCCGTATTACCGGATTGCGGCACGGCGCAAAGTTCACAGCGTTTCCCGCGGCGGGTAGACTAGCGCCGATTTACTGCACTGCACTATCGGCACGAAGTTCGCATGGTGCAGCTCCGCGGTGACAAGAATACGGACTCGGATGCGCTGTACAACCGCCGCCCGTCGCGTTTTACGGGCGGCATCTACACGAGAGAGGGGGTAATCCGTGCTCGAGGCATACCGCAAACACGTCGAGGAACGCGCCGCCGAGGGCGTGCCGCCGCTGCCGCTGGATGCGCAGCAGGTGGCCGGCCTGGTCGAGCTGCTGAAGAGCCCGCCGGCCGGTGAGGAAGCCTTCCTGCTCGATCTGCTCGCCAATCGCGTGCCCGCCGGCGTCGACCAGGCCGCGTACGTCAAGGCTGCCTTCCTCGCCGCCGTGGCCAAGAGCGAGACGAGCTCCCCCCTCGTCTCGCGCGTGCGCGCCACCGAGCTGCTCGGCACCATGCTCGGCGGCTACAACATCCAGCCGCTGATCGACCTGCTCGACGATGCCGAGTGCGGCGCGGCGGCCGTCCACGCGCTGTCGCACACGCTGCTGATGTTCGACTACAAGCACGGCGTCAAGGACAAGGCCGACAAGGGCAGCGCCAACGCCAGGAAGGTGCTGAACGCCTGGGCCGAGGCCGAGTGGTTCACCAGCCGCACCAAGGTACCCGAGCAGATCACCGTCACCGTGTTCAAGGTGCCGGGCGAGACCAACACCGACGACCTCTCGCCCGCCCCCGACGCCTGGAGCCGCCCCGACATCCCGCTGCACGCCAACGCGATGCTGAAGATGCCGCGGCCGAACTTCACCGACAAGCCGCTCGAGACCATCGCCGAACTCAAGGCCAAGGGCCACACCGTCGCCTACGTCGGCGACGTGGTCGGCACCGGCTCGAGCCGCAAGTCGGCGACCAACTCGGTGCTGTGGCACACCGGCGACGACATCCCGCACATCCCCAACAAGCGCGCCGGCGGCGTGTGCATCGGCAGCAAGATCGCGCCGATCTTCTTCAACACCATGGAAGACGCCGGGGCGCTGCCGTTCGAGTGCGACGTCTCGGCGATGCACATGGGCGATGTCGTCGACATCTACCCCTACGCCGGCAAGGTCGAGAAGAATGGCGCGAAGATCGCCGACTTCAGCCTGAAGTCCGACGTGCTGCTCGACGAAGTCCAGGCCGGCGGGCGCATCAACCTGATCATCGGCCGCGGCCTGACCGACTGGGCGCGCGAGCAGCTCGGCCTGGCGCCGAGCACCACCTTCCGCCGCCCGGTGGCGCCGAGGGATTCGGGCAAGGGCTACACGCTGGCACAGAAGATGGTCGGCAAGGCCTGCGGCGTCGAGGGCATCCGCCCCGGTACCTACTGCGAGCCGAAGATGACCACGGTCGGCAGCCAGGACACCACCGGCCCGATGACGCGCGACGAGCTCAAGGACCTCGCCTGCCTCGGCTTCTCGGCCGACCTGGTGATGCAGTCGTTCTGCCACACCGCCGCCTACCCCAAGCCGGTCGACGTGCAGACCCACCACACGCTGCCCGACTTCATCGCCTCCCGGGGCGGCGTGGCGCTGCGCCCGGGCGACGGCATCATCCACTCGTGGCTGAACCGCATGCTGATGCCCGATACCGTCGGCACCGGCGGCGACTCGCACACCCGCTTCCCGATCGGCATCTCGTTCCCGGCGGGCTCGGGGCTGGTCGCCTTCGCCGCGGCCACCGGCTCGATGCCGCTCGACATGCCCGAGTCGGTGCTGGTGCGCTTCAAGGGCAAGATGCGCCCCGGCATCACGCTGCGCGACCTGGTCAACGCGATCCCCTACGTCGCGATCCAGAAGGGCTTGCTGACGGTCGCCAAGGAAGGCAAGAAGAACGTGTTCAACGGCCGCATCGTCGAGATCGAGGGTCTGCCGGACCTCAAGGTCGAACAGGCCTTCGAGCTGTCCGATGCCTCGGCCGAGCGCTCGGCGGCCGGCTGCACCGTGCGGCTGAACCCCGAGCCGATCATCGAGTACCTGAACTCGAACATCACGCTGCTCAAGTGGATGATCGCCAACGGCTACCAGGATCCCAAGACCCTGGAGCGGCGCATCAAGGCGATGGATGCCTGGATCGCCAAGCCCGAGCTGCTGGCGCCGGATGCCGACGCCGAGTACGCCGAAGTGATCGAGATCGACCTCGACACCATCACCGAACCCCTGCTCGCCTGCCCGAACGACCCCGACGACGTGCGCCCGCTGTCGGCGGTCGCCGGCGACCAGATCGACGAGGTGTTCATCGGCTCGTGCATGACCAACATCGGCCACTACCGCGCCGCCGGCAAGCTGCTCGACGGCAAGACCGACATCCCGACGCGGCTGTGGATCGCCCCGCCGACGCGCATGGACCAGCACCAGCTGACCGAGGAAGGCTACTACGGCATCTTCGGCCGCGCCGGCGCGCGCATGGAAATGCCGGGCTGCTCGCTGTGCATGGGCAACCAGGCGCGCGTGCGCGACAACGCCACCGTGGTGTCGACCTCGACCCGCAACTTCCCCAACCGCCTCGGCAAGGGTGCCAACGTGTACCTGTCCTCGGCCGAGCTGGCGGCGGTGTGCGCGGTGCTGGGCCGCATCCCGACGGTCGAGGAGTACATGAAGGTGATGGCCGACTTCGACGCGATGGCCGGCGAGATCTACCGCTACATGAACTTCGACCAGATCCAGGAGTACCGCGCCGTCGCCGACAAGGTGATCCCGATCGCGGCGGCGTGATGCGCTATCCCCAGCCCGGATTGCCGGGCGGGGACCGTTGGGCCGAAACCCCGGCGGCATGCGCCGGGGTTTTGTTCTGTCCGCGCCCGGGTACGTCTGCTGTATGCCGGGCGCCACATACGGTGCAATGCGCTTCGCTGTCGCTACTTCCACATCCGCGCATCGAAACCGAACGGCTGCGGCGGATGAAACACCAGCGCCTTGAAGTCGGAATGCTGCGGATTGAGCAGGACGTTGAACTCGTCCGGGATGATTACCGAAGGCAGGCGCAGCAAGGCGCTCGTACCGGCGGTGAACCATTCCGAGCCGATCCGCTTGCATTCATCCGGCGGGGGCTCTTCGCGCCAGTTCGGCGGCAGCTCCGCAGCCGGGAGCGAGGGGATCGCGACGTGCTCGGGCACGTCGACGCGGATCGCGGCGAAGTGGAGACGGCCGTCCTCGGCGCTCAGATGGACGAAGACTTCGAGTGCCGCCAAGGACAGCGAATCGCTCAGATACACCACCGGCACGCCGCGCACATTCCAGCGGCCGCCGAAGCGGCGTGCACCCTCGCTGTCGAAGGCCGTCGCCGCGTGCCGGGCCTTGACCAACCGCCACAGCGTCGAAGGCATGCGAACGCCCGCTCAGCTGTAGACGCCGTACTCGATGCGCCCCAACAGGTCCTCGACTTCGCGGGCGCCGGCCTCGGTGCGCAGCAGGCGCAGCGGCACGTAGCTGCCCAACCCGCGCTGCGGCTCGCGCAGCCAGCGGTGAGCGCGTTCGGCATCTTCGAACACGTCCTCGGCAAAGGCCACGATCCGCGCCAGCCGGTACAGGCGATCACCCTGCGCCGCATCGAGACGGGTGTCTTCGCGCTTCGCCTGGCGCTGCAGGGTCTTGGTGCTGACGCCGAGGCTCGCGGCCAGTTCCTGCTCGGTCAATCGCAGGCGCTGGCCCAGACGCCGCGCCGCATCGCGCGGCAAACCCCGTTCGATCAGTTCGGCCAGCTCCAGCTGGCTGTGCACGGCACGGCCGAACACGGCCCGACCACCCATCACATCGACGACCTGCTGCTCCCACATGGTGCCTCTCCCGCCTCAGATGTCGCCTGATGCCAAGGCATTTGACTTTGCGGCGCACGACACTCGCGAAGGCATTGCCATTACCTGTCGTAAATCGCTGGCTTCCTGGCAGAGCCGGCACAAGGTTTCCGACTTCACCACGCACCGCCTCGAACGGGTCGTGGTGAAGGGACACCAGCGCTTGCGCCAGAGTCAGCCGGGCTGCTTCGCCACCCGCACCGGCGCAGCCAGCCCGAGGATCGCCTCGAGCCGGCTGAAGCGCTGCTCCTGCTGCTCGCTCGGCGCGCCGCGGGCGCCGACGACGAGCCGCGCGGCTTCGAGCGCCTGGCGGCGCTGGTGCACCTCGGGCAGCAGCGTCGGCAGCGCAGCGATCGCGCGCTCGGCGTCGAGCGCGAGCACGAAAGCCTGGCGCTTCATCGTCGCCTTCAGCGCTTCGTGCGAGGGCCGCGCCTGCGGCGGCATCTCGGCGATCATCCGCCGCATCATGTTGAACGGCCGCTCGTCGAAGCCATGCGCTGCGTCGTGCCCGGCGTAAGCGAGCATCCGCACCCAGCCGTCGAGCACCGTGCCCGACTCGAACTGCGCCTCGGCGGCGGCGCGCTTCATGCGCTGCAGCTCGTCGTGCTCCCAGCCCGGCGAGCGCAAGCCGCGCCGCGGGCGGTTCTGCCCGTCCAGCCCCACGAGCGCCGCGAACCACGGCGATTCGTAGATCGCCTTGAAGGTCTGCTCCTGCAAGGCGTCGCGGCTGTCGCGGTACGCATCGAGCGAGCGCTCGATCATCGCCGACACCTGCCGTTCGGCTTGCGCGAAGGGGTTGTCGGGCGAAGCCGGCCGGCGCTGCGCGCGCACCATCGCCGCGAGCGGCGCGAGCGCCGACATCGCCGGGTTCAAGTCCGACAGCAGCCAGCGCTCGACGCGCGCGGGGTTCAGCCGGCGCAGCGTCTCGGCGCTGGTTTCGCTCGACATCGCCCTGACCCAGGGCGAGACGAAGGTGTCGTAGATCCCCTGGTTGGTCTCCGCGACGCGCTTGACGACTTCGAAGGCACGCTCGTCGCTGCGGCCGTCGTCGAGCGCATCGATGTCGGCAACGGTGCGCGGCACGAAGCGGATCAGGTAGCGCCCCTCGACGTACTCGAGACCGTGCATTTCGGGGTGCGTGTCTTCGATCAGCGCTTCGTACAGCCCCGGCGGCAGCGTGTCGATCAGGTCCAGCGCGCCGACCAGCTCGTCGGTCTGCTTGCGCGCCACGCCGGCCGAGACGAAGATGCCGAGGTGCCCGACCTTTTCGTGTAGGCAGTAGACGATGGTCTGCTCGTTGAGGCGGATCTCGTCGACGCTGTCGTACAGGTCCGCAATCCAGCCCAGCGCCTGCTGCGGCGGCGTGATGTTGTCGCCCCACGACGCGAACACGACGATCGGCGAGCGGATGTTGCGCAAGTCCACGCGGACCCTGCCGTTGGCGGTCACGACTTCGCCGGCGGTCAGGCGGTTGCCGACGAACAGGTTCTGCGTGATCCACTCCATCTCGGCCTTGTTCAGCAGGAAGTGCCCGCCCCACCAGCGCTCGAACTCGAGGAAGCGCTCGCGCTCGGTGTCGACCTTGGCATAGAGGCCGTGGAGCTTGGACCAGTACGTGTTCGCGGGATCGAGCTGCTCGAAGTTGTTGACCAGGTAGGCGCCGTCGAACCTGCCGTTGCCGAGGTCGCCGGCGAGCGAAGCGAGCCAGGTGCCGCCGAGCAGCCCGCCGCTGTAGCGCATCGGGTTCTTTCCCTCGACGCCGGCCCAGTACGAGATCGGCGAGCCGGCGAGCAGGATCGGCCCGAACAGATGCGGCGCCGCCGCCGCGAGCATCATCAGCGCCCAGCCGCCCTGGCAGTTGCCGATCACGAAGGGCTTGCCCTCGGCCTCGGGGTGTAAGGCATTGACCTGTTCGAGGAATACGCCCTCGGCGCGCGCCACCGCCTCGATCGTCTGCCCCGGCACCGGCTCGGGGAAGAAGGTCACGAAGTAGCACGGATGCCCCTGCTGCAGCGCGATGCCGATTTCGCTGTCGATCTTGAAGCCGCCGATGCCGGGGCCGTGGCCGGCGCGCGGGTCGATCACCACGAAGGCGCGCTTGCGCGGGTCCGCCGCCGGGCAGCCGGCCGGCGGCACGATGCGCGCCAGCGCGTAGTTGACCGGCTGCTCGAGCGTGCGGCCGTCGACGACGATTTCGTAATCGAACACCAGCACCGGCGGCTTGCCCGAACGCGTGTGCTCGAGGTAACGGTTGCCACGCTCGTGCAGCACGTCCCAGAACAGCACGCCGCGCTGCCACGCGTCGAGCCAGTACTCCATCGCCGATTGCGCCAGCGCGAACGGCGATGCGACGGATTTCGATGCGGCCATGGGGCACCTCCGATGTGAGAGCCCCCGATCATCGGCCGGCACGGCGGCGCGCACAAGCCCGCTGCACGAATTCCCGCCATGGCCTGTCGCCGAACGGCGACGGTGACGCGTCGTACCACTATCGCCCATGCCGCTCATCGGCCCCGCAGAGCGGGTCGATCGTGCGTTGTAGCGGCTCGTGATGCCTCGCGCAGATATCGGCACGGAATTTGCTTTGAATCACAAGGTCATCACACCAACTTCTTTAAGGAGAACATCCCCATGCGCAGACCGCTGATCCGACCCCGCCGCCGCCACATGCTCGCCGCACTGGCGCTCGCCGCGGGTGCCGGGCTGATCGCCCAGCCGGGCGCGGCGCAAGCCCGGCACGACGAACCGCCGCGCGACCAGCGCCCGGCCGGCGACACCCTCACCACCGCCCCGAGCGCACGCTGAAGCCGGCAGCGGGGCCTCAGTGGCCGAAGGCCGCGCGCAGCCGCGCCAGCGTCTCGGCCAGCGCGGCCTCGGGGTAGGGCAGTGCCGCACCCGCGCCCCATACCGGCCCCGGCCAGGCGGGGTCGTGGGCGAAGCGCGCGATCACGTGCACGTGCAGTTGCGGCACCAGGTTGCCGAGCGCACCGACGTTGAGCTTGTCGGGCACGTACAGCCCGAGCAGCACGTGCGAGGCGCGCGCGATCTCTTCGACCAGCTGCGCGCGCTCGGCGTGCTCGAGCTCGACGATCTCGCGTACGCCCTCGCGCTCGGGCACCAGGATCAGCCACGGGAAGCGGCTGTCGTTCATCAGCAACACGCGCGACAGGCCGAGGCGGGCGATTTCGACGGTGTCGGCGGCGAGGCGGGGGTGGAGCTCGAACATGGCGCGCAACTCCTCTGATGCGGATGAGCCGAGCCGGCCGCGGTGCGGTCGGCGGTGTCAGGCTGAATCATGTATCATGCGCCGGTTCTGCCGCCTGCATTTCCTCCGGAGTCGCCATGGAGCTCACCGCCCTCACCGCCCTGTCTTCGGTCGACGGCCGCTACGCCGACAAGACCGCGGGCCTGCGCCCGATCTTCAGCGAGTACGGCCTGATTCACCACCGCGTGCTGGTCGAGGTGCGCTGGCTACAGGCGCTCGCGCGCCACCCCGGCATCGATGAGGTGCCGGCGCTGTCCGAGCACGCGAACAAGGTGCTGAACCGCCTGGTCGACAACTTCGGCGTCGAGGACGCGCAGCGCGTCAAGACCATCGAGCGCACCACCAACCACGACGTCAAGGCGGTCGAGTACTGGCTCAAGGAAAAGGTCGCCGGGGTCGCCGAGCTCGAGGCCATCGGCGAGTTCTTCCACTTCGCCTGCACCTCCGAAGACATCAACAACCTGGCGTGGGCGCTGATGCTGCGCGAGGCGCGCACGCAGGCGCTGCTGCCGGCCGCCGACAGCCTGATCGACGCCCTGGTGCGCCTGGCGCACGCGCACGCCGAGGTGCCGATGCTGTCGCGCACCCACGGTCAGCCGGCTTCGCCGACCACGCTCGGCAAGGAGATGGCCAACGTCGCCTACCGCCTCAGGCGCGCCCGTGCGCAGATCGCGCAGGTCGAGCTGCTCGGCAAGATCAACGGCGCGGTCGGCAACTACAACGCCCATCTGTCGGCCTACCCCGAGCTCGACTGGGAAGCGCACGCCAGGCGCTTCGTCGAGGACGAGCTGGGACTGGCCTGGAATCCGTACACGATCCAGATCGAGCCGCACGACTACATGGCCGAGCTGTTCGACGCCGCGGCGCGCTTCAACACTGTGCTGATCGACTTCGCTCGCGACGTCTGGGGCTACATCGCGCTCGGCCACTTCAGGCAGAAGACCGTCGCCGGCGAGATCGGCTCGTCGACGATGCCGCACAAGGTCAACCCGATCGACTTCGAGAACGCCGAGGGCAATCTCGGCGTCGCCAACGCGCTGCTGATGCACTTCGCGCAGAAGCTGCCGGTGTCGCGCTGGCAGCGCGACCTGACCGATTCGACCGTGCTGCGTGCGATCGGCACCGCCTTCGGCCACGGCGAGATCGCCTACGCTTCGCTGGCCAAGGGCATCAGCAAGCTCGAGGTCAACCGCGACAGCCTGGCCGCCGAGCTCGATGCCAACTGGGAAGTGCTGGCCGAGCCGATCCAGACCGTGATGCGCCGCTACGGCATCGAGCAGCCCTACGAGAAGCTCAAGGCGCTGACGCGCGGCAAGCAGATCGATGCCGCGGCGCTGCGCGCCTTCGTCGAAGGGCTGGCGATCCCGCCGCAGGCCAAGGACTGCCTGCTGGCACTGACGCCGGCGAGCTACCTCGGCAACGCCGCCGAACAGGCGCGGCGCATCTGAACAGCCAAGGTGCGAGACGCGAAGCACAAGAAATCGACGCACCTCGCACCTCGAGCCTCTCGCCCCTGCCCCGGAGCCGAGTCCCATGAGCAAGCCCCTGCAACTCCTCGGCGGCCTGACCGTCGAGGAATTCCTGCGCGAATACTGGCAGAAGAAGCCCCTGCTGGTGCGCAAGGCCCTGCCCGGCTTCCAGAGCCCGATCCCGCCCGAAGAGCTCGCCGGACTGGCGTGCGAGGAAGACATCACCGCGCGGCTGGTGCTCGAGCAGGGCGGCAAGCACCCCTGGGAGCTCAGGCGCGGCCCGTTCGCCGAGGAGGAGTTCCTCGACCTGCCCGAGACGCACTGGACGCTGCTGGTCAACGACGTCGAGAAGCACGCGCCGGACCTGGCGGCGATCGTCGACCGCTTCCGCTTCGTGCCCGACTGGCGCATCGACGACCTGCAGGTCAGCTACGCGCCCGAGGGCGGCTCGGTCGGGCCGCATTACGACGACTACGACGTGTTCCTGCTGCAGGGTCTGGGCCATCGCCGCTGGCAGATCAGCACCCGGCCGATCGATCCGGACAACGTCCTGCCCGAGGTCGAGCTGCGCATCATCGACGAGTTCGAGCCCGAGCAGGAATGGGTGCTCGAGCCCGGCGACATGCTCTACCTGCCGCCGCGCGTCGCGCACTGCGGCATCGCCACCGACCGCTGCATGACGTACTCGATCGGCTTCCGCGCACCGAGTCACCAGGACCTGGTCGGCGGTTTCGTCGACTTCCTGATGGACGACATCGATGCGCAGGCGCGCTACTCGGACCCCGAGCTGGCGCCGCAAGCCAACCCCGGCGAGATCGGTCCGGATGCGCTCGACCAGATCAAGGACCTGATCCGCAGCCAGCTCGCCACCGGCGACGACATCATCGAGAGCTGGTTCGGACGCTACATCACCGAGCCCAAGCCGGGCTTCGTCGCCGAGCCGGTCGACGAAGCCTATACGGAGAAGGAACTGCGCGAATACCTGCGCGACGGCGGCAGCCTCGAGCGCAACCCGGGCTCGCGCTTCGCCTACATCGTCCACGACCAGGACTCGGTGACGCTGTTCGTCGACGGCCAGGAGTTCGTGCTCGGTCCGGCGATCGCCGAGCTGGCCAGACTGCTGTGCCGCCACCGCCTCGTCGACGCCCGGCTGCTGAAACCGGCGCTGGCGCAGGACGCGGCGATGGAACTGCTGCTCGACCTGCTGAACGAGGGTTACCTCGTCATTTACGATGAAGATTGACTTCCTCCCCTCCCTGAAGGGAGGGGATTCCCGGCCTCGCGGCCCGGACCTTTCTGCTTCATCGAGCCCTGCCCATGCCTCACCGAGACACAGGACTGACAGTCTCTCCACAGACTGACACCGCCAGCCCGGCGGCCAAGATGTTGCGTGCCGCGTTCACGTCGCGGTCGTGGTGGCTGCCGCATTCGGGGCAGGTCCACGCGCGCACGCTCAGCGCCAGCTTCGAGAGCGTATACCCGCAGTCCGAACAGCGCTTGGAGGAGGGATACCAGCGGTCGATGCCGATCAGCGTGCGCCCGTACCAGCGTGCCTTGTACGCGAGCTGGCGCAGGAACTCCGCCCAGCCGGCATCATGGATCGACTTCGCCAGGCAGCGGTTGCGCTTCAGGTTGCGGACAGCCAGCGTCTCGACGGCGATCACTTGGTTTTCGTTGATCAGCCGGGTCGAGAGCCGGTGCAGGAAGTCCCTGCGGGTGTCGGAGACCTTGGCGTGCAGCCGGGCGACCTCGAGCTTGGCCCTGGCCCGGTTGCGCGAGCCTTTCTGCTTCTTCGCCAGACGCCGCTGGGCCTTGGCCAGGCGGCGTTCGTTGTTCCTGAACGCGCCGGGCG
>JBDHRG010000122.1:0-11657 GCA_039807445.1 Candidatus Competibacteraceae bacterium | reverse complement strand
TCGAAGCGGCCGCTCCAGAGGCCGCGCGACGCGGTGCGGGCCTCGTCCTGGGCGCGCAGGTAGCGGTTGCTCTCGTCGCGCCGCGCCACCGCCCAGCCGGCGGAAACCAGCACCAGCCCCAGATCGCGACCGTCGACGTAGCAGGTCGCCGCACCGGGCGCCGAGGGCTCGCGCACGCACGCCGGCGCGCGATCCTGCACCAGGCTCTGCAGCAGGGCGCGCGCGTGCTCGCCGCAGGCGTAGGCCAGCGGTTTGTGCTCGCGCCATTCTTCGCAGCGCTGGCCGAGGCCCGGGGCGCTGACGCCGAACAGGCGCAGACGCTCGCCGCCGAGCTCGAAATTGGCGCCGTCGAGCGCGCGGGCGCCGTCGGCGAGCGCCGCGGCGGGTGCAGCCAGCACGGCGGCGAAAATCCAGTGGCTCGGACGCATCAGGGCTCGCTCCCGTCGGCTCGTGCGAGGATTCGCGCCGCCAGCTTGGCATAGTCGCCATCGAAATGGTGCCCGCCCGGCTCGCGCACCACGCGCACGCCTGCCAGCCCGACGACCGTCGGGCACAGCGAGTCGTCCGCCTCGTCTTCGCCGTAAACGCACAGCAGCGGTCCGGCCTTCCAGGCGGCGAGTTCGGGCGCGACCGGCAGCGCGTCGGGGTCGCGGCTGTCGTCGTCGTCGGAGATCCAGTCCCACGGGTGGAACTCGAACTCGACCGTGCGGCTCGGCGACAGCAGCACGCTCAGCGCGAGCTTCGCGTGCAGCGCCGGCGGCAGGCGGTTGGCCATGAACGGCAGGATGTCGGCGCCGTACGAGTAGCCGATCAAGAGCACGCGGCCACGGCCCCAGACCTTCAGGTAGTGGCCGAGCATGCGCTCGAGCGCGTGCCCGGCTTCGTCGGGCGAGCGCTTCTTCCACAGGTACTTCAGCGTGTTGAAGCCGAGCACCGGGATGCCCTGCGCCTGCAGCGTCTCGCCGAGTTCGCGGTCGAGGTCGGCCCAGCCACCGTCGCCCGACAGGATCACCGCCAGCAGGTCGCCGCGGGCCTGCCCGGGCGGCACCGGCAGCTCGACCAGCGGCAGGTCGGCGACCGCGGCCGGGTGCGCGCCCGAGCCCGTGCCGGCGAGCTCGGCGTAGGCGGCGTCGAAGACTTCGCCCCAGCGCCCGGGATCGGCGAAGGCATGGCCCTCGCCGTCGATCTCGAGCATTTCGCCGCCCGGCACCCGCTCGACGAAGGCGCGCACCGCGTCGGCGCCGACGTAGGGATCGGCACTGCCCTGCAGCACGCGCCACGGTCCGCGCACCTCGGGCTTTGGCAGCAGCCGCCAGCCGCGGCCGTCGGGCCGCTTCACCGCGACTTCGCCGAGGTCGCCGCCGCACAGCGCGTAGGGGCTGGTCCAGCCGGGGTCGAAGCCGAGTCCGATCAGCCCGCGGAAGGTGTTGATCGGCGCCTGCGCCTCGGCGGCGTAGGCGATCGCCGCGCCCTCGCCGTAGCCGACCGCGACCGGGGCGTGGTAGTCGGCCAGCCCCAGCTGCTTCTGCACGTACTTCGACAGCGCCTCGAAGTCCCAGGCGAGGTAGGCGCAGCCCGCGGCGGTGTCGGGCTTCGCCGCGGCGAGCAGGCGCTCGCCGCTCACCCCCAGCACCAGCGCGCCCGCGCCGGCGAGGCGGCGCGTCAGCTCGGCCTCGGCGCCCTGCGGACCGCCGGCGCCGTAGATCAGGATGGCGACGCTGCGCGGCGGAGCGCCGTCGTCGGGGCGGGCGATGTCGACCCGACCGAAGCGGCCGTAGTCCAGGCGCTCGGCGAAGGCGGACGGCAGCGCGAGGCTCGCGGCCAGCAGGAGGGCAGCGATCTGGGCTTTCACTTCTGGATCACTCCGGGCAGGCCGCCGGCGATCAGTGCGGCGACGTTGGCGAGGATGCGCGGCAGCGGCAGGCCGCCGGGCAGGGCGAGGTAGCGCGGCTCCCACATCGGGGAGAACTTTTCCTTGTACTGGCGCACGCCGCGGAAGTTGTAGAAGCGTTCGCCGCGGCCGAACACCAGCGAGCCGAAGCGGTTCCACAGCGGCGCCAGGCTGCGGTTGTGCAAGCCCGCCAGCGGCGCCATGCCGAGGTTGAACCAGCGGTAGCCCTGGCTGCGCCCCCACAGCATCAGCTGCGCGAACAGGTAGTCCATGCTGCCCGCAGGCGCTCCCGGTCCCTGGCGCATCAGGTCGACCGACAGCTCTTCGCGTCCGCCGCCACACCAGAGATTGGCGAAGGCGACGATCTCGCCCTCGCGCTCGACCACCGCGACCGGGCCGCCGGCGAGGTAGGCCGCGTCGAAGCGCCCGAGCGAGAAGCGCTTCTCGCGCGTCGCCTTGCTCGCGAGCCAGGTCTCGGACACGGCCTCGAGCGCCGCCATCTGCCCGAGCACCTCGGCCGGTGCCAGCACGCGAAAGCGTGCGCCCTCGCGCTCGGCTCGGGCGACGGTGTTGCGCAGCGTCTTGCGCGCGCGCCCCTCGAGCGAGAACTCGGCGAGCGGCACACGCGCCTCTTCGCCGATCTTCAGCAGCGTCAGTCCGAGCTCGAGGTAGAGATCGAGGTTGGCCGGGCTGACCTGGTAGAACACGGTCCAGCCGGCGTGCTCCTCGACCCGCTCGCGGAAACGCCAGGCCAGTTCGCGCCGCTCTTCGGCCGTACCGATCGGGTCGCCCATCGCCACCCAACTGCGCCCGTGCACGCCGTACATCAGGAAGCCCGCTTCGCCGAGCAGCAGCGCCTTGTCGCGTACCCGTGCCAGGTGGGCGTAACCGTGCGGGCAGGCGTCGATCAGCGGCTGCACCCGCGCGAGCGCGTCGAGGTCGGGCAGCGCCAGCGTCGGCACCGCCGGGCGCAGCAGCCGCGCGCCGGCGAACACCAGCACCACCGCGGCGGCACCGACGGTCGCGCGCAGGAAGCGCGGCGCCTCGCCGCCTTCGCCGAAGCTGAACTGCCACCACAGCGCGCTGCTGTAGTCGACTTCGCGGTAGGCGAACAAACCGAGCCACAGCGCCGCCAGCCCGACCACCGCGATCGCCGCGAGCCAGGGCAGCGTGAAGCGTTCGGCCAGCAGCGAGGCGCGCCGGTAGAAGTGGCGCCGGCAGGCGAGCAGCACCGCCAGCATCACGCCGAGCAGGGCCGCCTCCTCGTAGTCGACACCCTTCAGCAGGCTGGCGGCGATGCCGGCGCCGAGCAGGCCGCAGCTCAGCCACCAGGCGGCGTCGAGGCGCCGCTGCAAGCCTTGCGCGAGCAGCAGCAGCCCCATGCCGACCACCGAACCGAGGAAGTGCGACAGCTCGAGCAGCGGCAGCGGGATCCAGTGGCGCAGCCAGGCCAGGCGGTCGGCCTCGGCCGGGCTCGCGACCGACAGCAGCAGCACCGCACCGCAGGCGAGCGTCATCAGCGCCAGCACGCTCGGCGCCAGCAGCGGCAGCGCCGGCCCCAACAGCCGCGGCACGAAGGCGAGCCGTGCACGCAATGCCGCGCTCTCGTGCAGCCCGAGCAGCGCGGTCGCGAGCGCCAGCGGCGCGAGGTAGTACACGGCGCGGAAGGCGAGCAGCCCGCCTAGCAGGTCGGCGGCGGCGAGTTCGCCGCCGAGCAGCGCGATCACCACCGACTCGAACACCCCCAGCCCCCCGGGCACGTGGCTGACCAGCGCGACGACCTGGGCGACGACGAAGGCGGCGAGGAAGTGCGCGAAGCCGAAGGTCTCGGCGCTGGGCAGCAAGGCGTACAGCACCGCCGCGGCCAGCGCCCAGTCGGCGGCGCCGATCGCGAGCTGCGCAGCCGCGAGCCGCGCGCGCGGCACCGGCAGCTCCCAGGCGCCGAGGCGCAGCGGCTCGCGCCTGAGCGCACCCAGCCCCAGGTAGGCCAGCGGGACCAGCAGCAGCAGCGCACCGAGCACGCGGCCGTCGCGCAGCGGCAGGTGCAGCAACTCGGGCAGATCGAGCGGCTCGAGCAGCAGCGCGCCGCCGCCGCAGGCGAGGATGCCGAGCCACAGCGTCACCGCGCTGAAGGCGACCACCTTGGCGATGTCGACCGTCGACAGCCCCCAGGCCGAGTACAGCCGCAGCCGCACCGAGCCCGAGGCCAGCACCGACAGACCGATGGTGTTGCTGAAGGCGTAGCTGACGAAGGACGCGAACAGCACCCGCGCCGGCGACAGGCGCTTGTGCACGTAGCGCAGCGCCAGCCAGTCGTAGCCGGTCACCGCGAAGTAGCCGAGCGCGGTCAGCGCGCAGGCCGCGAGCAGGTTCGCGCGCGGCAGCGCGTCGAGGTAGGCGACCATGTCCTGGTAGCGGTACTCGGCCAGCGTGGTGTGCAGCGCCCACGCCGCGAGCGCGAACACCAGCCCCCCGGTCAGCGGGCCGAGCCGTCGCAGCGGCAGCTCCTTCATCGCCCCTCCCCGCGGACGATCCCCGGATCGCTGATGATGGCAAACGCAGGCTTAAGCGGGACTGAGGCGGAGCGCTTTCGGCCGGCAATCGCCGGCGATCACGCCCCGCCTTCGTAGCCGTGCTGGCGCCAGGCTTCGAACACCGCCACCGCGACCGCGTTCGAGAGGTTCAGGCTGCGCTGCCCCGGACGCATCGGCAGGCGCAGCCGGCACTCCGGGGCGATGCGCGCGAGCACCGTCTCGGGCAGGCCGCGCGTCTCGGGGCCGAACAGCAGGGCGTCGCCTGGCAAGTACGCGACTTCGCTGAACGGCCGGCTGGCCCTGGTCGTGAACGCGAACAGCCGCCCGGGCGCAACCGCCTCGAGGAAGGCCTCGAGGCTCGCGTGCTCGCGCAGCCGCACCCACTCGTGGTAGTCGAGCCCGGCGCGCCTGAGTCTGCTGTCCTCGAGCGCGAAGCCGAGCGGATGGATCAGGTGCAGCTCGGCGCCGGTGTTGGCGCACAGGCGTATGACGTTGCCGGTGTTCGGCGGGATCTCGGGCTGGAACAGGACGACGTGGAACATGGTGGCAGGTCGGGCGGGAGTGCAGCGCAGCATAGTCACGAACCGAGCGGGTGCCAATCGCCGGCAAAACAGTGCAAGTGTGCTTGAACAAAAAGCACACATTAGGTTGTTTCACCCGCTCACGGGCATCGGGCAGCCGTTGCCGATGATAGAGTCAGCGCACCCCCTGCACCCGAGCGAACCCCCATGGCCGCCAACCTCGACCAGCGCCTGATCGACCACCTGATCGACCAGGCCGAACGCCTGGCGGCGGGCAGGCGTCCGACCATGCCCAAGGCGCTGTACGCGCAGCTCGAGCACGAGCTCGGGCTGGTGCGGGTGACGCTGCGGCATTGGGCGCAGTCGCGCAGCGAACAGTCGGCCGAACGGCTCGAGGCCTGGGACGAGGCCCATCTGTCGCTGTTCGGGCTGCAGGCCGAATGGCTACGCTACCAGGTCGAGCGCGGGCACGACTGGGCCCGGCGTCTGCACGCGGCCCTGCTCGCGGAGATCGCTGCGCTGGTCGAGTCCGGCACGCTGTCGGCACCCGAGCTGGTGAAG
This sequence comes from Candidatus Competibacteraceae bacterium, assembly GCA_039807445.1. GTDB lineage: Bacteria > Pseudomonadota > Gammaproteobacteria > Competibacterales > Competibacteraceae > JBDHRG01. The sequence goes on along the minus strand of JBDHRG010000122.1, from coordinate 6,150 downwards.
CTGTTGCGGGCCCTGCGCGACGCGCGCCTCGATGCCGGGACCGAGCTGCCCGCGCTGCTCGAGCGGCGGATGCAGGCAGCGGCGCCTCCCCTCACCGATGCGCCGAAGGACCTAGCGGCTGCGTTCAGGGAGACGATCGCCGAGTTCGACGCGGCGCTCGCAGGCGCCGACGCCTTCGCGGCGCAGCAACTGTTCGACGAGATGAGCGGCGGCTATCCGCCGGCGGTGCGGCTCGCGCTCGCGCAGGCGCTGTTCGACAGCGGCCATCCGCTACTCGGCGCCGCGATCCCGCTGCTGTGCCTGGACCGCGATCCGCGGCTGCGCCAAGGCATTCCGCCCTTGCTGGCGGCGCACCCCGCCGCGCTGAGCGGCGACGACCTGCGCCGCCTGATCGCGCTGCGCAACTGGCTGCCCGAGACCGAACGCCCGGCGATCGACCGCGTGATCAAGGCTGCGCGCCGCGCCGGGGTCGAATGCGCCGCCTGGCCGGCGCCGCAGCCTCACCGGCTGTTCGCGGCGCCGATCGACGGCTCGGCCGCGCAGGGCATCTGCCTCACGATCGACACCCCGCGCCGCAACCGCTTCGCGACGGTGCTGCTGCGCCTCGGTCAGGGCGTCATCGACGCCTGGGCGAGCCCCGTGTGCAGGAAAGCCGAGGTCAAGCAGATGCTGGAGATGGCGGTCGAGCAGAGCCGGGCGCAGCCGGTGTCGCGCGCCTTCCTCGACCGCGCGGTGTGCCACCATCTGGCTGACGCGGTCGCTCCGCCCCCGCCCGGGCTGCTGCAGGTCGCCGAGCTGGTCGGCGCGACCGACTGGCTTCCGGCAGCGCTCGAGCTGCAGACGCTCGCCGGCACCGCCGTGGCGCAGTTGCGGCTGGCACCGCCGAGCGACGAGGAGCGCCAGCAGATCCTCGAGGGCAGCGACGTCTGGAGCAGGGTCCACTCGATCACGAACTCCTGGTTCGAGGACGACCAGACCGTCGACGACCTGCTCGGCGACCTGGACCCCGAAACCGACCCCGCCGCCGAAGTGCTCGCGCGCCTGATCGAACCTCACCGCGAGCGCTGGGCGGCGCTGGCGCTGTGGGCAGCACACTGGTTGCTCGAAGGCGGCGACGACGAGCGCCTGATCGCCGCCAACTACCTGGTGCTGGCCGACGCGCTGATGGGTGGCCATCCGCTGGCCGATATCGGGCTGATGTGGCAGATCGCCGACCTCACGCTCGCCGCCGCCGGCGAGCGGCTGGCGGGGCAGCCCGGCTGAAAGGCGAATCATCGCTGCCGGGGCATTGGTACTCGCCGAGGCACGCCGCCATCACGCGCTCTCGCGTGCGCGCAGCTCGAAGCCGAGGTCGAGGCTGTCGACCGGGAGCGCGGCGCCCTCGATGCGCGCCAGCAGCAGTTGCGCGGCGCGCGCGCCGATCGCGTGGCGCGGGGTGGCGATGGTGGTGAGCGCCGGGGTCGACCAGGCGGCGAAGTCGAGGTCGTTGAAGCCGGCGATCGCGAGCCGCTTCGGCACGGCGATGCCGTGGCGCTGGCAGTGGAACAGCGCGCCGAGCGCGAGGTCGTCGTTGCAGCAGAACACCGCGTCGATCGTCGCATCCTGCGCGAGCAGCGCCGGCAGCAGCTCGGTGCCGAGGCCGACGGTCGTGGCGGTGGGCACCGAGATCTCGGCATAGGGTTCGGCGTAGCCGGCTTCGGCCAGTGCGCGGCGGTAGCCCTCGCGGCGCTTCAGCGTGCGCTCGTCGAGCTGCGCGGCGATGAAGCCGATGCGCCGGTAGCCCTTGCCGAGCAGGTAGCGCGTCATCGCGTAGCCGGCCTCGGGCTGCGAGAAGCCGACGCTGGGCGCACCGCTGCCCGGTGCCAGGTCCATCATGTGCACCGTCGGCACGCCGCTCGCCGCGAGCCGGGCACGGGCGCACGCGCTCTGCTGGTGCCCGGTCAGCAGCACGCCGTCGGGGCCGTGCTCGAGGTAGGCGAGCACGAGGTTCTCTTCCTCGGCTTCGGAGTAGCGCGTGTTGCCGATCAGCAGCTGGTAGCCGCGCGGGGCGAGCACCTCGTGGATGCCGGCGAGCACGTCGACGAACACCGCGTTCGACAGCGACGGCACCAGCACCGCGACCGTGTTCGAGCGCCTCGACGCCAGCGTCCGCGCGGCGCGGTTGGGCACGTAGCCGAGCTCGGCGACCGCACGCTCGATGCGCGCGCGCAGTTCCTCGGACACGCGCTCGGGCTCGCGCAGCGCGCGCGAGACGGTGATCGCGCTGACGCCGGCGTGGCGGGCGACGTCGTCGATCGTGACCCGTCCGGTCGAGCGGGAAGTGGGTTTGCGCTGGTTCATGAGGGCCTCGCGTTGGCGGCGGCATCGTGCCCGCGGCGCTGTTGCACCGCAATACCGATCGGGCTTGACAGCCATGCCTATGTTAGCGCTAACATTCGCCGTCATCGACAATCCGACCCCTGCTCCATCATGCGAAATGATCGACAGGGGTTTTTCGTAAACTCGGATGGTAGCGCTAACATGAAATCCGATCCCAATCTGGTCGTGATGGGCGTATGCGGCTGCGGCAAGAGCTCGGTCGGCGAGCGGCTGGCCGCGGCGCTCGGCGCCGCCTTCGTCGAGGGCGACGCCTTCCATCCGCCCGAGAACGTCGCACGCATGTCGGCCGGGATCGCGCTGAGCGACGCCGACCGCGAGGGCTGGCTCGACGCGCTCGCAGCGCGGCTGGCCGAAGGCGTGCGCAGCGGCGAACGCCTGGTGCTGTCGTGCTCGGCGCTGAAGCGCCGCTACCGCGACCGGCTGCGCCAGGGCGACCCCGGGCTGGTGTTCGTGCACTTGCGCGGCGACCGGGCGCTGATCAGCGAGCGCATGGCGAGCCGCCCCGGGCACTTCATGCCGACGATGCTGATCGACAGCCAGTTCCGCGACCTCGAACCGCCGCAGGCCGACGAGGCCGCGATCGAGTGCGACATCCGCGCGGCACCCGAGCACCTGGTCGAACGCGTGCTCGAGGTCCTGCGCACCGCACGCTGAACCACGAGAACAGGCGCATCCACCGCGCCGGGAGGAGAAACCGATGAAATCCGACCACCTGCACAAGCTCGCCGAAACCCTGATGGCGCTGGCACTCGCCACGATGGTGGTGCTGGTCTTCGGCAACGTCGTGCTGCGCTACGCCTTCGATTCGGGCATCGCCGCCTCCGAAGAGCTCGCGCGGCTGAGCTTCGTCTGGCTGGTGTTCCTCGGCGCGATCGTCGCGCTGCGCGACCACCAGCACCTGGGCATGGACCTGCTGGTACGGAGGCTGCCGCCGCCGGCGCGGCGCCTGTGCGCCGTGCTCAGCCAGCTGCTGATGCTCGCCGGCCTGGCGCTCTTGGCGCACGGCTCGTGGCAGCAGATGCTGATCGGCTGGCAGGACCGCGCGCCGGTGACGCGCATCCCGCTCGCGTTCTGGCAGGGTGCCTCGCTGCTCGCCGCCGCGGCGATGGCGCTGATCGTGCTGGTCGATCTGCGCAAGCTGCTGCGCGGCGAGTTCACCGACGAAGAACTGGTGATGGTGCGCGAGTCGAGCGAAGAGGAGCCGCGCTGACGCGCGCGCCCGAGAGGAGAACGCGACGATGACCTTCGTGACTTTCACCCTGGTGCTGCTGGCGCTGATGGGCCTCGGCATGCCGATCGCCTTCGCGCTGCTGCTGACCGGCGTCTACCTGATGTGGGACACCGGCTTCTGGGACACCCAGCTGATCGCGCAGAACCTGTTGGCCGGCGCCGACAACTTCCCGCTGATGGCGGTGCCGTTCTTCATGCTCGCGGGCGAGCTGATGAACGCCGGCGGCCTGTCGCGGCGCATCGTGCGCCTGGCGGTCGCCTGCGTCGGCCACCGCAAGGGCGGGCTCGGCTATGTCGCGATCGCCGCTTCGGTGCTGCTCGCCAGCCTGTCGGGCTCGGCGCTGGCCGATACCGCGGCGCTGGCGACGCTCTTGATCCCGATGATGCGCGACCACGGCTACCGCGTCGACCGCGCCGCCGGGCTGATCGCCTCGGGCGGCATCATCGCGCCGATCATCCCGCCGTCGATCTCGTTCATCATCTTCGGCATCGCCACCAACCTCTCGATCACCAAGCTGTTCTTCGCCGGCATCATGCCCGGCCTGATGATGGGGCTGGCGCTGGTCGCGACCTGGGCGCTGGTGGTGCGCGGCGAACCCGTCGAACCCACCGAGCCCGCGAGCGGGCGCGAGCGCTTCAAGGCGTTCGTCGAGGCGATCTGGGCGCTGATGATGCCGCTGATCATCGTCGGCGGGCTGCGCCTCGGCGTGTTCACGCCGACCGAAGCCGCGGTGGTCGCCGCCGTCTACGCGCTGTTGGTGGGGCTGTTCGTGTACCGCGAGATCGGGCTCAAGGACGTGCTGCCGCTGTGCAAGACCGCGGCGCGCACCACCGCGATCGTGATGTTCCTGGTCGCGTGCGCGATGGTGTCCTCGTACATGATCACGCTGGCCGACGTGCCGCCGCAGCTGATCGCGCTGCTCGAGCCGGTGCTCGACCAGCCGGCGCTGCTGATGGCGGCGATCATGGTGCTCCTGGTCGTGGTCGGCACGGCGATGGACCTGACGCCGACCATCCTGATCTTCGGCCCGGTCCTGATGCCGCTGGTGGTCAAGGCGGGTATCGACCCCATCTACTTCGGCGTGATGTTCGTGCTCAACGGCGCGATCGGTCTGATCACGCCGCCGGTCGGCACCGTGCTCAACGTCGTCGCCGGCGTCGGCCGCGTGCGGATGGAACACGCCATCCGCGGCTCGCTGCCCTTCCTGCTCGCGTACACGCTGCTGCTGACGCTGTTCATCCTGTTCCCGCAACTGATCACCGTCCCGGCCCGCTGGTGGCAATGAGCCGGCGTCTCCACGGACCACACCACCCCCAGAGGAGAGAGCACCGATGAAACTGCAAACCCGCTTCGCACGCGCGGCCTGGCTCGCGCTCGGCCTGGCCGCGGCCCTCGGCTCGACCATCGCCCAGGCGCAGGACGTCAAGCCGCGGCTGATCCGCTTCGGCTACGGCCTGTCGCAGGACAGCGTCCAGGGCCGCGCCGCGAACTTCCTCGCCGAAGAGCTGGCGCGCCTGTCCGGCGGCAAGCTGAAGCTGAAGACCTTCGGCGACGCCAGCCTCGGCAACGACACCCAGATGCAGAACGCGCTGGTCGGCGGCGCGCAGGAGATGATGGTCGGCTCGACGACGACGCTGGTCGGCGTGGTCAGGGACTTCGGCATCTACGACCTGCCCTTCCTGTTCAACGACGAGCGCGAAGCCGATGCGGTGCTCGACGGTCCGTTCGGCCAGCAGTTGCTGAAGAAGCTCGACGACAAGGGTCTGGTCGGCCTGGTCTACTGGGAGAACGGCTTCCGCAACCTGACCAACAGCAAGCACCCGGTCGCCAGCCTCGAGGACTTCCAGGGCATCAAGCTGCGCGTGATGCAGAACCCGGTCTACCTCGACGTGTTCAACAGCTTCGGCGCCAACGCCGTGCCGATGCCCTTCGCCGAGCTGTTCACCGCGCTCGAGACCAAGACCGTCGACGGCCAGGAAAACCCGGTCACGACGATCCAGACCAGCAAGTTCTACGAGGTGCAGAAGTACCTGTCGCTGACCCGCCACGTCTACACGCCGTGGGTGGTGCTCGCCAGCAAGAAGTGGTGGAGCGGGCTGTCGGCCGACGAACGTGAGCTGATCCTGAAGGCCGCGATCGCCTCGCGCGACTTCGAGCGCAAGGACAACCGCGAGCAGGGCGCCAAGGCGCTGGCCTTCGTCAAGGACAAGGGCATGGCGGTCAACGAGGTGCCGGCCGAGCAACTCGAGCGCATGCGCGAAAAGGCCCAGCCCGCGGTCGACAAGTTTGCCGCCGAGGTCGGTCCCGAACTGATCCAGGCGTTCCAGGCCGAGATCGCCAAGGTGCGCAAGCCGTAATACGGATCACGATAAGTTCCGTGCGTATTGCGACGGAGCGAGGGGGATGTCGCTGCGCTCATTCTCGGCGTACCTCCGTGTACGCCTCCGAGGTACGGCGCCGCTGCGCGCGTTCCAGGGCAGCCGCAAGCCGGCTGCCCGCTCGCCGGGGCGAGAGCCCACCGGGCTCTCGCGATTTCCCGG
>JBDHRG010000121.1:0-11721 GCA_039807445.1 Candidatus Competibacteraceae bacterium | reverse complement strand
GCAATATCGGGCTGATCGGCGGCGGCCTGGTACTGCTGGCGCTCGTGCCGCTGCTGTTCTCGGCGAGCCACGTCAACGCCGGCATCCAGATGCTGATCGCCGCGCTGTTCGCGCTGGCTTTCAACCTGCTGACCGGCCAGGCGGGTCTGCTGTCCTTCGGTCACGCGGCCTTCTTCGGCATCGGCACCTTCGCCACGCTGCACGCGATGAAGGCGGTCGAGGCAGGTTTGGGTCTGCCCACGCCGCTGCTGCCCGCGGTCGGCGGGGTAGCCGGCTTCGCCGTCGGCCTGGTGTTCGGCTGGTTCGCCACCCAGCGCAGCGGGGTGTACTTCTCGATGGTGACACTGGCCATCGCCGAGCTGCTGCATGCGCTGGCCCCGCACCTGAGCGCCACCTTCGGTGGCGAGGCAGGCATCTCATCGATGCGCATGCCGTCGCTGGGTTTCGATTTCGGCAGCGCCGGCGAGGTGTACTACCTGACGCTGGTGTGGGTCGTGCTGGCCGCGCTCGCGCTGTACGCCTTCAGCCAGACGCCGATGGGCCGGCTGACGCTCGCGATCCGCGAGAACGAGCACCGCGTGCGCTTCCTCGGCTACGACACCCACCGCATCAAGGTGCTGGTGTTCGCGCTGTCGGCGATGTTCGCCGGAATCGCCGGCGGCTTGCAGGCGGTGTCGAGCGAATCGGCCAACTACGTGCTGTTCGCGATCCCGGTCTCGGCCGCGGTGGTTCTGCACACCTTCATCGGCGGCACCACGTACTTCCTCGGCCCGGCGCTCGGCGCCGCGGCGATGAGCCTGTTCGGCTTCGCGGTCTCCGACGTGTCGCGGTCATGGCTGCTGTACCAGGGGCTGATCTTCGTGCTGATCATGCTGTTCGCGCCCGCGGGGCTGAGCGGCCTGCTCGCGCACAACGCCCGCCTGATCCGCGAGCGCGGTCTTGGCCGTCTCGCCCTCCCCTACGCGCGCTCGCTCGCCGCAGGTCTCGGTCTCGGCGCTGCGATCGTTGTGCTGGTCGAGCTCGCACACACGCTGATGGCCCCCGAGTACCAGGCTCAGCTGCGCCCCGGCAGCGCATGGCCGCCGGTGGACCTGTTCGGCTTCGCCTGGTCGCCCGGGAATCCGCTGACCTGGTCGGTGCCACTGGGTCTGTTCGGTGCCGGCTTGATGCTGCTGCGCAGCGCGCGCCGGGGTTTCGAGGCCGATCGCGCGGCCGCCGCCCCGGCCGCCTCCACCCCCACCCACGGAGGAGCCGAATCGTGACGACCGATGTGGTGCTCTCCATCCACGCGCTGCGCAAATCCTTCGGCCCGTCCGAGATCATGCGTGGCGTCGATCTCGAGGTGCGGCGCGGCGAACGTCACGCCGTGATCGGCCCGAACGGCGCCGGCAAGTCGACGCTGTTCCACCTGATCTCCGGCCATTACGCGCCGAGCTCGGGCGAGATCAGGCTCAACGACGCGCCGATCGGCGGCCTCGCGCCGCACCGGATCAACCGCCTCGGGCTGGCGCGCTCGTTCCAGATCACCAACATCTTCCCGCGGCTGTCGGTGTTCGAGAACCTGCGCATCGCCGTCATGCGGCGCCACGGCTACACGTTCTCGCTGTTCCGTCGCATCGGCCGCCTGCACGCGGTCAACGAGGACACCGAGCAGCTGCTGGAGCAGGTCCGGCTGGTCGCGCGGCGCGAGACGCCGGCCGGCGACCTCGGCTACTCGGAGCAGCGCGCGCTCGAGATCGGCATGACGCTCGCCTCCGCCCCCGACGTGATGCTGCTCGACGAGCCGATGGCCGGCATGTCGCACGAAGAGACCGACTACGCCGTCGATCTGATCCGCGGCATCACCGCGGGCCGTACGCTGCTGATCGTCGAGCACGACATGAACGTCGTGTTCTCGCTGTGCGACCGCATCAGCGTCCTGGTCTACGGCGAGATCATCGCCACCGGCACGCCGCTCGAAGTGCGCGAGAACCCCCGCGTGCGCGAAGCCTATCTGGGCGAGGAGGTGACCGCATGAAACCGAACCTGCTCGAAGTCCAGGACCTGCACGCACACTACGGCAAGAGCCACATCCTGCAGGGCGTCTCGCTGTCGGTGCAGCCCGGCGAAGTGGTCGCGCTGCTCGGCCGCAACGGCTCCGGACGCTCGACCACGCTGAAGGCGCTGATGGGGCTGGTTCCGCCGAGCTCGGGCTCGGTGTGCCTCGACCAGGAAGAACTGGTCGGTCGCAAGCCCTACCACGTCGCGCGCGCCGGACTGGCCTACGTGCCCGAGGAGCGGCTGGTGTTCGCCAACCTGACCGTGCGCGAGAACCTGCGCATCGGCCTGCAGCCCGCGCATTCCGGGTATGCGCAGTGGAGCGTCGAACGCATGTTCGAGTTCTTTCCGCGCCTGCGCGAGCGTCTCGACACCAAGGCCGGCAGCCTCTCCGGCGGCGAGCAGCAGATGCTGACCATCTGCCGATCGCTGCTCGGCAATCCCAAGCTGATCCTGATCGACGAGCCGACCGAGGGTCTCGCGCCGAAGATCGTCCAGGTCGTCGCCGAGGTCATCGAAGAGATCCGCCGCGCCGGCGTCGCCGTGCTGCTGGTGGAGCAGAAGCTGACGATCGCGCTCAAGGTCGCCCGGCGCGTGCTGGTGATGGGCCACGGCCGCATCGTCTTCGAAGGTGGCCCCGAGGAAGTCAGCAGCGATTCGCCCGTGATGCGCGAGTGGCTAACCGTATGAGTCTTGCCCCGGAGATCCGAATGTCCCCTTATATCCGCTATCCCGACCTGATCGGTCGGACCGTGGTCGTCACCGGTGCCGCCGCCGGCATCGGCAAGGCCGTCGCCGAAGCCTTCGCTGCCTCGGGCGCGCGCCTGGTGCTGCTCGACATCGACGGCGACAGGCTGGAGGCCACTGCCGCCGAGCTGCGTGCGGCCGGCACCGAAGTGTTCGCGCAAGTCGCTTCGGTGTGTGACGCTGCGGCGGTCGAATCCGTCTTCACCGCCGCAGGCGAGCGCTTCGGGGGTATCGATGTGCTCGTCAACAACGCCGGCATCTCGGCCAACCAGCCGACGCTCGAGCTGCCGCTGCAGACCTGGCAACGCGCGCTCGACATCAACCTGACCGGTGTCTTCCTGTGCGCCCAGGCCGCCGCGCGGCACATGGTGTCGGCCAACGGTGGCGTGATCCTCAATCTCGCCTCGATGTACGGCATCGTCGCGGCACCCAACCGCGCTGCCTACTGCGTGACCAAGGGTGGCGTGGCGATGCTGAGCAAGGTGCTCGCCGTCGAGTGGGCCGATGCCGGCATCCGCGTCAACGCCATCGCCCCCGGCTATGTCCGCACCGAACTCGTCGACCAGCTCGTCGACGAAGGCCGCCTGGACGACGCGGCACTGACCCGCCGCACGCCGCTGCACCGGCTGGGCACGGCCGACGAGATCGCCCGCCTGGCGCTGTTCCTCGCCTCGAACGAATCCGCCTACATCACCGGCCAGGTCGTCGCCATCGACGGCGGCTGGACCGCGAACGGCTACCTCTGAACCCCACCCCGGGAAACCTCTCATGACAATCGAACAGACCCTGAGCCCCAAGGCGGCATGGATCGCCCTGGAAACCACCGCCGAAGACTGGGATCGCGCCGATCCCGCACTGCTCGGCACGATGCTGACGCAGATGCAGATCGTCCGCGGCTTCGAGGAAGCCGTGCTGGCGCTCGCCGGTGAGGGCCTGATCCACGGTCCGGCGCACGCCAGCATCGGCCAGGAGGGCGGCGCCGTCGGCTCCGTCCTCGCCCTCGGCGCCGGCGACCAGATCAACGGCTCGCATCGCGGCCATCACCAGTTCCTGGCCAAGGCGCTGGCCCACATCCGTCCCGATGGGTTCGACCCGAACGCGGACTTCGACACTGCGCTGCGCGAACTGCTGCGCAAGACGCTGGCCGAGATCATGGGGCTCGCCCAGGGCTTCTGCAAAGGCCGTGGCGGCTCGATGCACCTGCGCTGGGCCGAGGCCGGCGCGCTCGGCACCAACGCGATCGTCGGCGGCGGCGTGCCGATGGCCGCCGGTGCCGCCTGGTGCCACAAGCATGCCGGCACCGATCGCGTCGCCGTCAGCTACTTCGGCGACGGTGCGGTGAACATCGGCTCGGTGCTGGAAACGATGAATCTCGCCGGCGCCTGGGCGCTGCCGGTGTGCTTCTTCATCGAGAACAACCTGTACGCGGTGTCGACCACCGTCGACGAGTCGACCGCCGAGCCCAGGCTCTCGGCGCGCGGCTCGGCCTTCAACATCGCCGCCTGGCGGGTCGACGGCATGGACCCGCTGGCCGTCTACCTGGCGATGTCGAAGGCGGTCGAGCACATGCGGGCGAGGCGCGGCCCGAGCGTGGTCGAGGCCGAGGTCTACCGCTACTTCCACCAGAACGGTCCGTTCGCCGGCAGTGCCTTCGGCTACCGCAGCAAGGAAGAGGAGGCGCAGTGGCGCGCCCGCGACCCGATCGACAGGGTCGCTGCCGAAATGATCCGCCGCGGACTGATCAGCGCCGAGCAGGTCGACGCGCTGCGCAGCCGCGTGCGCACGACGATGGAGGACATCGTCGCCGAACTGACCGAACGCCACGGCGACAAGCGCCGCATCCGCGCCGAACTCTGGCCTTCGCCGGACTTCCGCGATTTCGGCGTGCGCGGCGATCTGTCGGAGTTCGCCGGCGTGCGTACCGCCGAGCTCGACGGCTACACGGGCTCGCTGCGCGATACCAAGTTCATCGATGCGGTCGCCGAGGTCATGCGCCGGCGCATGGACACCGATCCGGGCATCGTGGTCATGGGTGAAGACGTGCACCGCCTGCGCGGCGGCACCAACGGGGCCACCCGTGGCCTCAAGGAGGTCTTCCCCGACCGCGTGCTCGGTACGCCGATCAGCGAGAACGCGTTCGTCGGCCTCGGCGGCGGTCTCGCGATCGATGGCCGCTACACGCCGGTGGTCGAATTCATGTATCCGGACTTCATGTGGGTCGCCGCCGACCAGGTGTTCAACCAGATCGGCAAGGTGCGCCACATGTTCGGCGGCGACATCGATGTACCGCTGGTGTTGCGCACCAAGGTCGCGATGGGGACCGGCTACGGTTCGCAGCACTCGATGGATCCGGCCGGAATCTTCGCCACTGCGCCCGGCTGGCGCATCGTCGCACCCTCGACCCCGTTCGACTACATCGGCCTGATGAACAGCGCACTGCGCTGCAAGGATCCCGTGCTGGTGATCGAGCACGTCGACCTGTACGCGAGCAGCGGTCCGGCACCGGTCGACGATTACGACTACTGCATCCCGCTCGGCAAGGCACGCGTCGTGCGACCCGGCCGCCGCGCCACCGTGCTGACCTACCTGGGCATGGTCGCCCCGACCTTGCGTGCGATCGAGAGCCTCGGCCTGGACATCGAAGTGATCGACCTGCGCTCGCTCGACCGCGCCGGTCTCGACTGGGAAACCATCGGAGCCAGTATCCGCAAGACCAACAACGTGCTCATCGTCGAGCAGGGCAGTCTCGGCACCTCCTACGGCGCACTGCTCGGCGACGAGATCCAGCGCCGCTTCTTCGACTGGCTAGATCAGCCGGTGATGCGCGTGCACGGCGGCGAAGCCTCGCCGAGCATCTCGAAGGTGCTCGAGCGCGCGGCCTATGCCGGCCAGGAAGAGGTCGAGCCGGCGCTCGCGGCGCTGATGGCCGCGATCGGCGAACGCCTTGCCGCCTGAACCGACTGCCCGAGGAGAATCCCGATGATCCGCATGACGGCCCCGCTCGAGGTGGGGATCTGCTGTCGCGACCTGGACACCCTGTCGCGCTTCTACATCGATGCGCTCGGCTGTACGCCGATCAACCTCGTCGAGGTGCCGGCCGACAAGGCCGCCGCGACCGGGCTGACCCCGGCCGGCTATCGCGTGATGCGCCTGCAGACGCCGTGGGGCGAGCGGCTGAAGCTGCTCGAACCGGCCGCGGCGCCGGCCCCGGCCGAGCCGGCGACGCCGATCCTGGCTCGCCAGGGTTCGATATACCTGACCTTCATCGTCGACGACATCGATGCGGCCGCCGAGCGTCTCGCCGTCGCCGGCGTGGGCTTCCTCAGCGAGCCGCGCGTGATGGAGGTACGCCCCGGCACCTGGCTCGCCTTCGCCCGCGACCCGGAGGGCAACGCGATCGAGCTCGTGCAGTACGACGACATCGCCGCCTACCGTCCCGAATTCGCGACTCAGGAGATCGTCCGATGAGCCTGCCGATCCGCATGCCCGCGATCGCCGCCAACGCGACGCACACCAGTCTCGCCCGCTGGCTGAAGCAGGAAGGCGAGCCGGTCAGCATCGGCGAGACGCTCGCGGAGCTGGAAACCGACAAGGCCGTGGTCGAGCTCGTCGCCGAGCACGACGGCGTGCTCGGCCGCATCCTGGTCGGCGATGCCAGCAACGACGTGCCGGTCGGACAGGAGATCGCCATCCTGCTGGCACCGGGCGAAGACGCTTCGGTGCTCGACACCGTGGTCGCTGCCGCACCGGCGGCCGAGGCGACCGCGAGTCCGGCGGCCGGCCCCATGGCCGTCGGCACCACACCGCTCGCCGAGGCCCGACCCCGCGTCTTCGCGAGTCCGCTGGCGCGTCGCCTGGCGCGCGAGCGTGGCCTGGCGCTCGAAGGCCTGCGCGGCAGCGGGCCGCACGGGCGCATCGTGCGACGCGACGTCGAGCATGCCCTCGCCGCCCCGATCTCCACGGTGCCCGTCGCGGCCCCCGCGCCTGCCGCTCCGGTGGCCGCGCCCGTCGCGCCGAGCGGGAAATGGACCGCGATCCCGAACAACGGCATGCGGCGCACGATCGCACGCCGCCTGAGCGAGAGCAAGCAGACCGTTCCGCACTTCTACCTGAGCGTGGACTGCGAGATCGATCGACTGCTGGCGCTGCGGACCGAGCTGAACGGCCGCGCGAAGGACTTCCGACTGTCGGTCAACGATTTCATCGTGCGTGCCGTGGCGCTGGCGCTGCGCGACGTTCCGGCCGCCAATGCCAGCTGGACCGACGAGGCGATCCTGCGCTACGACACGGTCGACGTCTGCGTCGCCGTGGCGACGCCCGGCGGGCTGGTGACGCCGGTGGTTCGCGATGCTGACCGCAAGGGCCTGGCCGCGCTGTCGACCGAGGTCCGTGAACTCGCCGAACGCGGACGCGACAACCGCTTGCGCCCCGAGGAGATGAGCGGCGGCAGCTTCACGATCTCCAACCTCGGCATGTACGGCATCAAGAGCTTCAGCGCGATCATCAACCCGCCGCAGTCGTGCATCCTCGCCGTCGGCCAGGCCGAACAGCGCCCGGTCGTGCGCGAGGGCGAGCTCGCTGTCGCGACGGTGATGAGCTGCACGCTGTCGGTCGACCACCGCAGCGTCGACGGCGCCGTCGGCGCCGAGTTCCTCGCGGCCTTCCGCCGCTACGTCGAGCAGCCGCTCGACATGCTGCTCTGAGGGAGGGTGCGATGAGCGACGCATACGATCTGATCGTCATCGGTGGTGGCCCCGGCGGTTACGTGGCGGCGATCCGCGCCGCTCAGCTCGGCTTGCGCACCGCGCTGGTCGAGCGCGAGCACTTGGGCGGCATCTGCCTGAACTGGGGCTGCATCCCGACCAAGGCGCTGCTGCGCTCGGCCGACGTGTGGCGGACGATCCAGCAGGCAGCCGATTTCGGCATCCGTGTCGAGGGTGTGAGCTTCGACCTGGATGCGATCGTCGAGCGCTCGCGGGCGGTCGCCGAGCGGCTGCGCAAGGGCGTGGCGCACCTGATGCGCAAGCACAAGGTCACCGTCGTCGAAGGCCACGGCCGCTTCGCCGGACTACCGGCTCGCGCCGCCGAGCACCCGCTGCACACCGTGCAGGTGCAGATGGCTGACGGCGCTGCGCGTGCGCTCGCCGCACCGAACGTGATCCTCGCCACCGGGGCGCGGCCGCGGCCACTGCCCGGCATCGAGCCCGACGGGCGCCGTATCCTCACCTATCGCGAGGCGATGGTGCCCGAGCGCCTGCCGCAGCGCCTGCTGATCGTCGGCGCCGGCGCGATCGGCGTCGAGTTCGCGAGCTTCTACCGTGCGCTCGGCGTCGCCGTGATCCTGGTCGAGGTGGCGCCGCGCGTGCTGCCGGTCGAGGACGAGGAGGTCTCGGCCTTCATGACCCGCGCGCTCGCGCAGCAGGGCATCGAAGTCTTGACCGAAGCCAGGCTCGACGAGGTCGTGGTGAGCGATGCCGGTGTCCGCGCGCGCATCGCGCACGGCAGCGAGCATCGCACCGTCGCGGTCGAGCGGATGATCGTCGCCGCCGGCATCGTCGGCAACGTCGAGGCGCTCGGGCTCGAGCACACCCGGGTGCAGGTCGAGCGCGAGCACGTCGTCGTCGACGGCTGGCTCGCCACCGCCGAGCCCGGCATCCACGCGATCGGCGACCTCGCCGGACCGCCCTGGCTCGCGCACAAGGCGAGCCATGAGGCGGTCACCTGCGTCGAGCGCATCGCCGGCCTGCCGCACGCGCACCCGCTCGATCCGCGCCGGGTGCCGGGCTGCACCTACAGCCACCCGCAGGTGGCGAGTGTGGGCCTGAGCGAAGCGCGCGCACGCGAGCTCGGTCACGAAGTGCGGATCGGGCGCTTCCCGTTCCAGGCCAACGGCAAGGCGATCGCGATGGGCGACACCGAGGGCTTCGTCAAGACCGTGTTCGACGGTCGAACCGGCGCACTGCTCGGTGCGCACCTGGTCGGCGCCGAGGTGACCGAGATGATCCAGGGCTACGCGCTGGCGATGGAGCTGGAGAGCACCGAGCTCGAGCTGATGCGCACGGTGTTCCCGCACCCGACCCAGTCCGAGGCGATGCACGAGGCGGTGCTCGACGCCTGGGGACAGGCGCTGCACATCTGAGGTGGAGTTACCCCGCTTCCGTGGACGGCGCAAGGGCTGGAAGCGGGCACTCGGCTACCCTCGGCGCAGTCTGGCCGAGACCGGCATCGGGCGCCAGAAGGGGCTGTTCGGCGATCGGTTGGGCGCGCGCGGCTTCGAGGCGCAGGTCGCCGAGTGCCACCCTCGCATCGCGGCGCAGAACCGCATGACCCAGCTCGGCATGCCGGTCAGCTACGCTGTGCACGGGTGAGATCCGTCCGGGGTGGGGGGAACTCGGCCTGCGTTTGATTCATGCACCAACGCCCGTCCGTCCCGCCGGCCTGCCCCCCTTCCTTGGCAGGGGACGCCGGCCTCGCCTCGACCGCTTCAATAGACTTCCACCGTGTCCGATGTCTGCAACCGGGAGCACAGCAATGGCCGATCTCTTTGAAAATCCGATGGGACTCATGGGCTTCGAGTTCGTCGAGTTCGCCTCCCCCACCCCCAACGCGCTGGAGCCCATCTTTGCGATGCTGGGCTTTACCAAGGTGGCCCACCATCGCTCGAAGGACGTGGCGCTGTACCGCCAGGGCGACATCAACTTCATCGTCAACAACGAGCCGAACAGCGTCGCCTCGTACTTCGCCGCCGAGCACGGCCCCTCGGCCTGCGGCATGGCCTTCCGGGTCAGGGACTCGCACCGGGCGTTCGCGCGGGCACTCGAGCTCGGGGCTCAACCCGTGGATATCCCGACGGGGCCGATGGAGCTGCGTCTGCCCGCCATCAAGGGCATCGGCGGCGCACCGCTGTACCTGATCGACCGCTATGCCGACGGCAAGTCGATCTACGACATCGACTTCGAGTTCATCGACGGCGTGGACCGCCATCCCGCAGGGCACGGCCTCAAGCTCATCGACCACCTCACGCACAACGTGTACCGCGGTCGCATGAGCTACTGGGCCGGCTTCTATGAGCGCATCTTCAACTTCAGGGAGATTCGCTACTTCGACATC
Source organism: Candidatus Competibacteraceae bacterium (assembly GCA_039807445.1). Lineage (GTDB taxonomy): Bacteria > Pseudomonadota > Gammaproteobacteria > Competibacterales > Competibacteraceae > JBDHRG01. The sequence goes on along the minus strand of JBDHRG010000121.1, from coordinate 1,827 downwards.
AAGGGCGAGTACACGGGCCTGACCTCGCGCGCCATGACGGCGCCGGACGGCAAGATCCGCATTCCGCTGAACGAGGAGGCCTCCAAGAGCACTGGCCAGATCGAGGAGTTCCTGATGAGCTTCAACGGCGAGGGCATCCAGCACATCGCGCTGCTCACCGATGACCTGCTCGCCAGCTGGGACAGCATGAAAAGGAGCGGCGTGCCCTTCATGACGGCGCCGCCGGCCACCTACTATGAAATGCTCGACGAGCGGCTGCCGGGTCACGGCGAGAACGTGGGCGAGCTGCAGGCGCGGGGCATCCTGCTGGACGGGACGGCCGAGCAGGGCAACAAGCGTCTGCTGCTGCAGATCTTCTCCGAAACGCTGCTGGGCCCGGTGTTCTTCGAGTTCATCCAGCGCAAGGGCGACGACGGCTTCGGCGAGGGCAACTTCAAGGCGCTGTTCGAATCGATCGAGCGCGACCAGGTGCGTCGCGGCGTGCTGAGCGCGGGCCAGCTCTAAGCAGAAATTTACCTCTGATGAGGTATCCGATTTCGCGTCACCCCGGCTCATACCAACCTTCCATGAACACCCAAGCTATCGACTCTCTCCCCCCTTGCGGGGGAGGGTTGGGGGGGGGAAAAGCGGCCGCAACGCCGACCTCTCCACCCCCACCCTAGCCCTCCCCCGCAAGGGGGAGGGAACGGGTAGCAGAGGCGTTCAAGGGAGTCTGGTATCAGTCCCTCCGTAAAGGCGGCTGCAGCGGCGGCGGCCCGCGCCAGCCGAGCCGAGTGGACACTTGCGTCGCGGCACGCTTGAGCGCCACCACCGCGGGCCCGTCCCAGTCGGCCGGCAAGGCTTCCTGGTGGCCGAGCAGCGTCAGGACGATCGCCGCATCGCCGGCATGGTCGAAGGCCGCCGCACTGAAGGCATTGATGCCGGGAATCGGGTTGCTCACTGCACGCGTGACGCCGTGCTCCCGGAGTTCGTCGACCGCGTCGCGCCACGCCTGCGCGTACTGGGCGGGCGCCAGCCCCGTGCCGGCGCCGGAGGGATCGCCGAGCGCGCGGGCGATCGCGCCCTCGATCCGGGCTTGCGGCAACGCGGCGGCGAAGGCGCGACCGGTAGCCGTTTCGAAAATCGACATCACGGTACCGGCGCGCATCGAGACGTGCAACGGCTGTCGCGCCTCGATCATGCGGATGATCGTCGGGCCGAAGTTGCCCCATACCGCCAGCGCCGCGGCGTGGCCAGTGTCGGCCGCCAGTGCCTCGACCACCGGCGTCGCGGCACGCACCGCGTCGAGCTGGTTCAGGTAGGTCAGGCCGAGCTGAAGCGCGGCGAAGCCGAGCGCGTAGCGGCCACTCGGTGCGTCCTGCTCGACGAGGCCCAGCTTGCCGAAGCTCACGAGGTAAGGATGCGCACGCGACGCCGGTAGACCTGCCCGCGCGGCGAGGTCCTTCAGGCTCAGCGGCCCCTGCGCATCGGCCAACGCCAGCAGCAGGCGGCCGCCGACCTCGATCGATTGCACGGCGCGCTGCGCCTTGCCCTTGGACGGGTCCGAAGCGCTGGCGCTATCCCCCGGGCCGAGCGCGTCGTCGCCTTCTGCATCGGGTGGATCGTGGGGTGCTCGCATGCGCTGTCCTCCCAGGGTTCCTCGGGCAAATACTAGCTAACAAATCCATTTGCCAAAAAAGAATTCATCAAGCATACTGCAAACCAGTTCGTTAATAGAAAATTTCTGACCCACGGAGACCCGCATGAGTATCGAGAAGAAATTCGCCTCCCACGCCGACGTCGAGGAAAAGCAGGTCAGCTTCAGCAAGCTGTCCGAGCACGCCTACG
>JBDHRG010000120.1:0-11740 GCA_039807445.1 Candidatus Competibacteraceae bacterium | reverse complement strand
GGCTACCGGGTCAGTGACAGCCTGGCCAGCCCGCTACCCCAAGCTGCAGGGGGATTCATGCACCAACGCCCTTGGTCCAGCGCCTCGTCGTCTGGCGCGAACTCCTGAAAATACTCGAACCCGACGGCCGGGGCGGCCGGCATGATGAAGCCGGGTTTCGCCGGGTCGCCTATGGGGTCGGCGAAGTTTTCCCCGGCTCGCCACGCGCTGGCGTTGTCGGTTCCGATCAGATTGCCGGCAGCGTCGTAGAGGTAGTTGGTCACGTCTTCGCCGAAGTACCAGACATTGCCGTCGGTGTCCTGGGCGAAATAGTCGAAGGTATCCTCGACCAGCCGGCCGTCTTCAAAAGCCCGGTCGCGTCGGGCTGTCGTCTGCACCCCGAGGATCGTCGGTCCAGTTCCCAAGACCGTCAGTTCGAAGCGATTCGATTCCCCGCTTTCCTGGCTCACGTAGACCCGGGTCTTGCGATCGAGCAGTGGAAAGTAGCGATTGTCGACCGGGGTTCCCGGCACGAACGTCGCTGCGCTGAAGTCGGGCAGGACCGGTGCCGAAGCGGCGCTGCCCGGAGCGAGCATCGAGCCGAGCGTCAGCGCAACGGCAAAGCTTGCAGCAAGTTTGTTCACGGTCGTTCCCCCCTGCTTCGACCCGCCGGATCTTGTCGGTTGCGCGGGCGCCCCGGCGGCGTACCGGCTTCGCGCGTCACGGCAAGTCTGGCTGCGGCGCGGCAGCATTCAAGAACTGCCGACGGCAACGTGCCTTCCGGCTCCTTGCGGATGAGTTCGGGTCCATGAGCCGACAAGGATATGCCGAGCACTTTGATGTGGTCTTGCGCACCGATCCGGCCGCGTTGCCGCGGAGCAGGGCGCTCAGGTGAAGACCCGGCCGTACTGGTGATGGTCGACCCCTGTCGGCCGGTAGGTGCAGACCGACAGCGCCGAGCCGGCCGAGGCCTTCGCCGAGGTGCTGCGCGAGGCGGGCTTCACGCCGAAACCGACCTGAGGCGCATCTTGCGCGACTACGAGGGGCCGGACGTGGAGGTCACGGATCCGTCGGAGGCGGCGGGTTCACGCCCCGAGGCCGCAAGGCGTTCGATCAGCGGACAGCGCACGTGTCCGTGCTCGTCGTCGCAGTCCACGATCAGCGCCTCCAGCGCCTGCTCCATCTCGCGCAACTGCCGCAGGCGCGAGCGGATCAGCTCGAGCTTGCGCTCGGCGATGCGGCGCGCCTCGGTGCAGTGCGTGCCGTCTTCGAGCCGGATCAGCTCGCGGATCTCTTCGAGCGCGAAGCCCAGCGCCTGTGCCGCCTTGATGAAGCGCAGCCGCGCGAGCTCGGCGTTCCAGTAGCGCCGGGTTCCACCGAGGGGTTTCGCTGGCGTCGGCAGCAGCGCCCGGCGCTGGTAGTAGCGGACCGTTTCGACGTTGACGCCGGCCGCCCGGGCCAAGGTGCCGATCGTATAACCATCGGACATGGCGCTTGACTCCGTACCAGGGTACGGAGGCTATCGTGCCACCGGGTCGCCGGACGGGGGAAGAGGCATGGTGCAGAAGAGCTTACTCGCCGGCGTCGTCGCCGGCATCGGTGCCAGCGCCTGCTGCGTGCTGCCGCTGGCGCTGGTCGGCCTGGGGCTCGGTGGCGCCTGGCTGGCTTATCTGACGGCGCTGGAGCCGCTGCGCCCGCTGTTCGTCGGGGTGGCGCTGCTGTTCCTGGGTCTGGCGTTCCGACGGCTGTACGGCCGGGCGGCCGAGTGCCGGCTCGGCGAGGCTTGCACCGAGCCCGGTGTGTGGCGCCGACAGCGGCTGATCTTCTGGTGCACGGCGCTGCCGCTGCTCGCGCTGCTCGGTTTCCCGTGGTACGGCCCATGGCTGTTGTGAGGGGAATGACGATGCACCGCTGTTCGATCTTTCTGGCTGTCCTCGTGGCAGGAACCGCTTTCGCCGAAACCCGTGCCGTGAGCCTGCATGTCCCGGGCATGACTTGCTCGTTGTGCCCAGCCACTATCCGGACGGCGCTGAAGCGCGTCGACGGCGTGGAACGGCTCGAGGTGGATCTGGAGGCGCGCACCGTGCGGGTATGGTTCGACGACGCGCGTGCGACGCCCCAGCGCCTGGTCGAGGCCACGCGCGCCGCTGGCTATCCGTCGATCGTGCGGGAGGAAGCGCCATGATCCTGGAATCGATCCTGACCTGCCCGCGCTGCGGCCACCGTCAGCGCGAGACGATGCCGACCGACGCTTGCCTGTTCTTCCACCAATGCCCCGGCTGCGGTGCGCTGCTGCGGCCGCGGCCGGGCGACTGCTGCGTGTTCTGCTCGTACGGCAGCGTGCGGTGCCCGCCGCGGCAACTCGCCGGCGAGAAGGGCTGCTGCGGCGCATGAACGCGCGGATGTGTTGGTCTTCATGCGCGCGGTCGAGTCCGTGGGGCAGTCTTTGCCGGTTCGGGCGACGCGCCGCAGCCGGCGTGTCCGCTGGCCAGGTCGGCGAGGATCGGGCAGTCGGGGCGGTGGTCGCCGTGGCAGGTCGTCGCGAGGTGGGCGAGGGCGTCGCGCATCGCTCGCAGTTCGCCGATTTTGGCGTCGAGCTCTTCGACGTGCGCCAGCACCAGCGCCTTGACGTCGGCACTGGCACGGCGTTCGTCGCGCCACAAGCCGAGCAGCTCTTCGATCTGCTTCATCGAAAAACCCAGGCGGCGCGCCTGGCGGATGAAGCGCAGCGTGTGCACGTCGCGCTCGCCGTAGGTGCGGTAGCCGCTCGTGGTGCGCCCGGCCCTGGGGATCAGGCCGATCGCTTCGTAGTGGCGGATCATCTTCGCCGAGACGCCGGTGGTCTTCGCCGCTTCGCCGATGTTCATTCGGGCACCTCCGGGTGAGGGGTGAGGGGTGATGCCGTACACGCAGCACTCAGCGCCCCGGCTTCCAGCGCTGCAGCAGCAGCGCGTTCGACACCACGCTGACGCTCGAGAGCGCCATCGCCGCGCCGGCGATCACCGGGCTCAACAGCCCGAACACGGCGAGCGGGATGCCGACCACGTTGTAGGCGAAAGCCCAGAACAGGTTCTGGCGGATCTTGGCAAAGGTGCGGCGCGACAGCGCGATCGCATCGCCGACCAGCCGCGGATCGCCGCGCATCAGCGTCACGCCGGCGGCGTGCATCGCGACATCGGTGCCGCTCGCCATCGCGATACCGACGTCGGCCGCGGCCAGCGCCGGGGCGTCGTTGATGCCGTCGCCGACCATCGCGACGACCCAGCCGTCGCCCTTCAACTTCACGATGGCTGCGGCCTTGTCGGCCGGCAGCACGTCGGCGATGACATCCAGGATGCCGAGTTCGCGCGCAACCGCTCCGGCCGCGCCGCGGTTGTCGCCGGTGAGCATCACGGTCTTGACGCCGAGGGCGTGCAGCCGCGCGACGGCCGCCTTCGCGTCGGGCTTGACCGCATCGCCGAAGGCGAGCCAGCCGAGCAGGCGCGGTCGCTCGCCGAGCTCGGCGAGCCACGACACGGTGCAGCCCTCGGCTTCGAGCGCCGCGGCGCGCGCGGCGAGCGGGGCGACATCGACACCGAGCTCGTCCATCAGCCGGCGGCTGCCCAAGCGCAGGCGACGGCTGCCGACGCTCGCTGCCATGCCGCGGCCGGGCAGCGCCTGCACCTCGGTGGCGGCCCGGGCGTCGATGCCGCGGGCCTGTGCCCGCTCGAGCACCGCCCGCGCCAGCGGGTGCGGGCTTGCCGACTGGATCGCCGCACTCAGCGCCAGCAGTGCGTCGGTGTCGCCGTCGGCGCTCTCGAGCACGAGCAACTGCGGTCGGCCCGCGGTCAGTGTGCCGGTCTTGTCGAACGCGACCGCGGTGATCGCGTGCGCGCGCTCGAGCGCCTCGGCGTCCTTGATCAGGATGCCGTGGCGCGCGCCGATGCCGGTGCCGGCCATGATCGCGGTCGGCGTCGCCAGCCCCAGCGCGCAGGGACAGGCGATCACCAGCACCGCGACCGCGTTGACGATCGCCGTCTCGACCGCACCGTCATGTAGCCACCAGCCGGCGAAGGTGAGCGCCGCGATGCCGAGCACCGCCGGCACGAACACTGCACTGACCCGGTCGACCAGGCGCTGGATCGGCGCCTTGGCCGCCTGCGCCGCTTCGACCAGGCGGATGATGCGCGCCAGCACCGACTCGGCGCCGACCGCGGTGGTCTCGACCAGCAGCAAGCCTTCGCCGTTGATCGCGCCGCCGGTGACCCGATCGCCTTCGGTTTTCGCGACCGGCAGCGGCTCGCCGGTCAGCAGCGCCTCGTCGGCGTGCGAGCGGCCTTCGCGCACCCGGCCGTCGACCGGGATGCGCTCGCCGGGGCGCACGACGACGAGCTCGCCGACGCGCACCTGCGCCGCCGGCACGTCGATGTCGCAGCCGCCGCGGCGCACGCGCGCGGTCTCGGGGCGAAGCGCCTGCAGCGCGCGGATCGCCGCGGTGGTCTGGCGCTTGGCGCGCGCCTCGAGCCACTTGCCGAGCAGCACCAGCGTGATCACCACCGCCGAGGCTTCGAAATACAGCTGCGGCATCGCGCCCGCCGGCGCCGCGAGCCACTGGTAGACGCTCAGGCCGTAGCCGGCGCTGGTGCCGAGCGCGACCAAGAGGTCCATGTTGCCGGTGCCGGCGCGCAGCGCCTTCCAGCCACCGCGGTAGAAGCGCGCGCCGAGCCAGAACTGCACCGGCGTCGCCAGCAGCGCCTGAAGCCAGGCCGGCAGCATCGCGTGCACGCCGAAGGGGGCGAGCAGCATCGGCAGCAACAGCGGCGCCGACAGCAGCGCTGCCAGCGCGGCCGGCCACCAGGCCGGCAGGCCGCGCGCGGTGGGCTCGGCGGCGGGCTCGGGCAGGCGCGCGCGGTAGCCGGCGGCCTCGATCGCGGCGACTAGCGCCGGCGCGGCTGCGCCGGCGCCGAGCATCCGCACGCTCGCGGCCTCGGTGGCGAGGTTGACCGTCGCCTCGAGCACGCCAGGCACCTTGCGCAAGGCTTTCTCGACGCGACCCGCGCACGAGGCGCAGCTCATGCCTTCGACCGCGAGCTGGACGTGGTGCTCGGCGACGCCGTAGCCGGCGCTCTCGACCGCGGCTTTCAGCGTGGCCGGGTCGAATCCCGGTGCGGTGTGCACCGAGGCGGTTTCGGTGGCGAGGTTGACGCTGGCCGATGCCACGCCGGGCACCTTCGCCAGCACCTTCTCGACGCGCTTGACGCACGACGCGCAGCTCATGCCGGAAACCGGCAGCGTCCATTCGTGTGCGCTGGCGGTGGGGTTCATCGCGGGACCTCCCTTCGAGCCGTGTTTCGCGGAGAGCGTGAACCTTGCCATGGTGTCAGAGTCAAGCCCTTGACCCCTGGCGATCGGCTCATTACCGAGGCTCCGGAGGTGGCGCCGCAACTGATCGAGCGCTCCCCGAGCTGCGCGGGCTGGGCACCGCGCACTCGGCTCTGCGCTCCGCGGTCTCGAGTGTCCGGTGCGCGGTTCTTCGCTACCCTGTTACCTTGGAGGTACGACTCGATGCCCGCAGTCCGTTTCGACACCAACAAGTTCATCCGCCAGCTCGAGTCCGGCGGCGTCCCGCGCGATCAGGCCGAGGCTACTGCTGAGGCGCTGGTCGAAGCCCTCGGCTCTGGAGACCTCGCCACCAGGACCGACCTCGAAGCGCTGCGTCTGGCCACCAAGGCCGACCTCGAAGCGCTGCGTCTGGCCACCAAGGCCGACCTCGAGGCGCTGCGTCTGGCCACCAAGGCCGACCTCGAGGCGCTGCGCGGCGAACTGCGCGCCGAAATCCGCGACGCCAAGGTCGACCTGATCAAGTGGATGGTCGGCATCGGCGTCGGCTTGTTCGTTGCCCAGGCAGGACTGATCTTCACACTGGCGCGAATGCTGGTGCCCGGCACCGGACACTGAGCACCCGGCATCCAGCACTGCGTCCGTGGTATCGGGTTCGCCGCCCCACGGGCGGGGGCGGGTCGGCACGTCCCGCCTGCGGTTCGGCCGCGGCTCAGCGCGCCGCGACCACCATGATCTCGACCAGGATGTCGGGTGCGGCCATGCGTGCCTCGACGGTCGCGCGCGCCGGGGCGCAGCCTTCGGGGATCCACTTCTCCCAGATATCGTTCATCGCGGAGAAATCGCGGTCGATGTCCTTGAGCCAGATCTGCGCCGACAGGATGTGGCGCTTGTCGGTGCCGGCCTCGGCGAGCAGCTCGTCGATCTTGGCCAGCACTTCCTCGGTCTGGTTGCGGACGTCGGCGCTGCGGTCGGTGGAAACCTGGCCGGCGAGGTAGATGGTGTCGCCGTGGGCGACGATCTGGCTCATGCGGCGACCGATCTGGTTGCGTTCGATGTGCATCGGAATTCTCCTCGGGTGGCTGGCGCGCAGGGCGCGCGCTGCGCTCGAGTCTGGCCCAGGTTGGCCGATCCGGCGAGTCCCGGTGAGGCTTCGGGACGGCGGCATTCGCAAAGCGATCGGGTCGAGGCCGGATGGCCTCAGGATTCCAGCACCTTGCCAGGATTGAGAATGCCGCACGGATCGAGCGTGCGTTTCAGCGCGCGCATCAGCGCGAGTTCTTCCTGGCTGCGGCTGAAGCCGAGAAACGCCCGCTTGTCGAGACCGATGCCGTGCTCGGCCGAGACCGAGCCCGCGTAGCGGCGCAGCGTCTCGTAGACGGCCGTGTCGACGGCCTCGTGCGGCAGCGCCGAGTCGCTGCCGACGACCAGGTGCAGATTGCCGTCGCCGAAATGGCCGAACACCAGCAGCTCGGCCGCCGGTACGGTATCGGCCAGCCGGGCCTCGACCTCGGCCACGTAAGCTTCCATCGCCGACTGCGACAGGCTCACGTCGAAGCACTGCCGCGCGGCATGGCGCCGCAGCGAGGGCTCGGTGGTCTCGCGGACGTTCCACAGCGCAGCGCGGTCGGCTTCGGACTTCGCCACGACCGCATCCTGGATCAGCCCGGCGGCCAGGGCTTGCTCCAACGCCGACTCCAGGCCGGTCTCGCTGCCGTCGTAGCGCTCGACCAACACGTAGTAGGGGTATCCGCGCTCGAGCGGCGCCGAGCGTTCAGGTGCGTTCAGTGCGTAGAATTCGCGCCGCAGCAGCTCGAACGCGCTCAAGCCCCCGGCGAGCGTGCGGTCCAGGTGGTCGAACAGGGCCGACACCGCCTCGAAGCTGTCGAGCGCCGTCAAGGCCGTCTCGATCCTGCGGGGGGCCGGCACCATCCGCAGCACGGCGCGCGTCACGATGCCGAGCGTGCCTTCGCTGCCGATCAAGAGGTGCTTCCAGTCGTAGCCGGTGTTGTTCTTCAGGTAGGGGTGCAGGGCCGATACGACGCTGCCGTCGGCCAGCACCGCCTCGAGCCCGAGCACGAGCGCGCGCATCGTGCCGTAGCGCAGCACGCGGTTGCCGCCGGCGTTGGTCGCGATGTTGCCCCCGATGGTGCACGAGCCGCGTGCGCCGAAGTCGAGCGGGAACATCAGGCCGACCGACTCGGCGGCCTCCTGCACCGTCTGCAGCGCGACGCCGGCCTGTACCGTGAGGGTACGGCCGCGCGCGTCGAGCGCCTCGACGGCCGTCATCCGCTCCAGCGACAACGCGATCTCGGCCGCGCCGGTGGTGGCGGCGCCGGCCAGACCGGTTCGCCCGCCTTGCGGGACCACCGGCTGGCCGGCGGCCTGACACAGGCGCATGGCCTCGGACACCTCGGCGGTGGTGCGCGGACGCACGATGGCGAGCGCCGACAACGGTGTCGGATCCCAGAAGCTGGTGGCGCGGCCGTGCACCGATTCGCCGACCAGCACCGCGTCGGTGCCGAGGCGTTCGCGCAGTCGATCGAGCAGGTTCTGCGGGGTCATCGGGTCTCCTCGGTCGTCGGTCCGGTCGCGAGCGCGGCCGGGGAAGGGCGCAGCAGTGACAGGCCGGCGGCGGCGATCACCGCGATGCCGGCGAGGCTCAGGGGGTCGGGGCGCTGGCCGAACCAGGCGGTGCTGAACACCACCGCCAGCGCCAGGTGCAGGTAGTTCAGCGGCGCCAGCGTCGAGGCCGCCACCTGCTGGAAGGCGCGGATCAACAGGTACTGCCCGCCGGCGCTGAGCGCGCCGACCAGGCCGATCAGCAGCGCATCGCCGGGGCCAGGCCAGACCTCGGGCAGGAAGAACGGCGCCGGCAGCGCGGTGACCAGCACGCACACCGCCGCGGCGTAGAAGAACTGCACGCGCGGGTGCGCGCGCCCGGCCAGGCGGCGCGTGAACAGCTGCAGCAGCGCGTAGGCGAGCGCGGCACCGGCCATCAGCAGCGTGCCGACGAGCGGCAGGTCGTTGCCGGGGCGCACGATCAGCAGCATGCCGGCGAAGCCGGCGAGCACCGCCAGCCACTGGCGCGCGCCGACGCGTTCGCCGAGCAGCCACGGCGAAGCCGCGACGATGATCAGCGGCGAGACGAAGTAGATCGCCGTCGCCTCGGCCAGCGGCATCACGTGCAGCGCGGTCATGAAGCAGGTGCCGACCAGCCCGAGCATCAGCCCGCGCGCGAGCAGCAGCCCGCGCGCGGGCATGCGCCACGCCAGCGGGATGCGCGCGTGCAGCATCAGTGCGCACGCCAGCGCGAACACCACCAGGTAGCGGACGATGTTCAGGAACGGTGCCGGGTAGTGCTGCACCAGGTGCTTGGCGAGCGCGTCGAGCGTCGCCAGCAGGCACAGCGCGCAGACGAAGAGCCCCGCGCCGCGCAGCCGGGCGCGGCGCGCGGCGGCGGGGTCGAGACGAACAACGAGCTCCGGCAACGCGCTCATGGACGCGCTTCAGCCTTGCTTGTGCGCCAGCGCCGCGGCGCGGATCGCCGACAGGCGCTCGCCGGGGGCGATGCCGTCGGGGTCGTAGCGGAGCTCGAGCAGCGCCGGCAGGCGCTCGGTCTCGGCGAAGGCGAGTGCGCGCTCGAGCGCCGGACCGAAATCCTCGATCCGCTCGACCACCTCGCCGTGGCCGCGGTAGGCGCGCACCAGCTGCGCGAAGTCGGGGTTGTCGAAGGTGAGCGCGATCGTGCGCCCCGGGAACTCGCGCTCCTGGTGCGCGCGGATGGTGCCCCACTGGCCGTTGTTGAACACCAGCACGACGATGCCGAGGCGGTACTGCATCGCCACGCCCAGCTCCTGCAGGTTCATCTGGAAGCAGCCGTCGCCGGCATAGCACACCACGGTGCGTTCGGGCCGCTCGAGCTTGGCGGCGATCGCCGCCGGCAGGCCGTAGCCCATCGCGCCCACCGTGGGCGCCAGGCTGGTGCCGGGGCCGGCGAAGCGGCGGTAGCGGTGCGGATACAGCGCGTAGTTGCCGGCGCCGACGGTCAGGCAGGCGTCCGCGGGCAGGCGTGCAGCGACCAGCGCGGCCGCGGCGTCGAGCCCGAGCGGTCCCGGGGCGGACAGCGGCTCGAGGCTGGCGCGGTACTCGGCGTGCGCCTGCTGCGTGGCCTCGGCCCAGGCGGGGGCGCGGGTCGGCACCAGGCCGTCGAGTGCGGCGGCGAAGCCGACCGCGTCGGCGATCAGCGCCTGCGCCGGCTGGAACACGCGCCCCAGCTCCTCGGGGTCGGCGTGGACATGGATCAGCGCCTGCTTCGGCAGCGGGCTCTCGATCAGCGAATAGCCTTCGGTCGTGGCCTCGCCGAGGCGGGTGCCGATCGCGAGCACCAGGTCGGCGTCGCGGATGCGCGCGCGCAGCGCCTCGGGCATGCCCCAGCCGACGTGGCCGGCGAAGCTCGGGTGGCGCTGGTCGAAGCATTCGAGCCGCCGCCAGGCCACGCCGACCGGCAGCGCGAAGCGCGCGGCGAAGGCGTGCACGCTCGCGAGCGCGTCCGCGTTCCAGCCGCTGCCGCCGACGATCACGAAGGGGCGCTCGGCGGCCTCGAGCCGCGCCTGCAGCGCGCGCATGGCCTCGGGGCCCGGGTGCGCGTGCGCGCGCACGTAGCGCGGCGCGTCGGGCACCGCCGCCGTGCCCCACAGCGTGTCCTCGGGCAGCGCCAGCACCACCGGGCCGGGGCGGCCGTTGGTCGCGACCGCGAAGGCGCGGGCGATGAACTCGGGGATGCGCTCGGTGCGGTCGATCTGCGCGACCCACTTGGCCACCGGGCCGAACATCCGCCGGTAGTCGATCTCCTGGAAGGCTTCGCGCTCGAAGAAGTCGCCGCCGACCTGGCCGACGAACAGGATCATCGGCGTCGAGTCCTGGAACGCCGTGTGCAGCCCGATCGCGGCATTGGTCGCGCCGGGGCCGCGCGTGACGAAGCAGATGCCGGGCTCGCCGGTCAGCTTGCCGTGCGCCTCGGCCATGTAGGCGGCGCCGCTCTCCTGGCGGCAGACGATCGGCTGGATCGCGTCCTGATGGTCGTTCAGCGCGTCGATGCACGGCAGGTAGCTCTCGCCGGGCACCAGGAACACGCGCCGGGTGCCGTGGATGCGCAACTGTTCGATCAGGATCTGGCCGCCGTTGCGGACCGGGCAGGTGGTCTGGCTCATCGGGGAATCCTCAGGGCTTGAGCTCGATCTCGACGAAGGCGTACTCGTGGCCGCTGGCGTTGATCACGTTGTGCTCGACCCCGGCCGGGCGGGCGTACGAGCGGCCGGCGTGCATCGCGGCCACCGTGGTGCCCTCGGCGGTCTCGAGGCGCAGCGCTCCGTCCAGCAGCGGCACGACGACGTAGTCGTACGCGTGGCGGTGCCAGCCGGTCTCGGCCTCGGGCGCGAAGCGCCACTCGGTGACGCGCACGCGCGCGTTGTCGAGCTGCAGCGTGGGCACGGCTTGCGGGCGTTGTTCGGGCATGGATCCATCCTCCTGGGGTAGCGGTCAGCGATCGGCGAGGAAGCCGTCGAGGAAGGCGCCGAGGTTGCGGGTCAGCGCTTCGCAGTCGTAGCCGCCCTCCTGCACCAGTACCGTCGGCAAGCCGGCGGCGACGATGCGCGTGCCGAGGCGGGTGAAGTCGGGCGTGTCGAGTTCGAAGGCTTGCAGCGGGTCGTCCCGGTAAGTGTCGAAGCCGAGCGAGACGTACAGCAGCGAAGGCGCGTAGCGCGCGATCGCGGCGAGCCCGGTGTCGATCGCGCCGAGGAAGGTTTCGGCCGAGCTGCCGAGCGGCAGCGGCAGATTCAGGTTGTAGCCCGCGCCACGCCCTGCGCCGCGCTCCTCGGCGTAGCCGGCGAAGAAGGGGTAGAAGCTCCCCGGGTCGCCGTGCACCGAGACGAAGTACACGTCGTCGCGCGCGTAGAAGATCGCTTGCGTGCCGTTGCCGTGGTGCGCGTCGACGTCGAGGATCGCGACCCGCGCCGGGCGGCCCTGCGCGGCGAGGCGGGGGAGGGCGTCGGCGGCGGCGATCGCGACGTGGTTCAGGTAGCAGAAGCCGCCGGCCATGTCGCTCGCCGCGTGGTGCCCCGGCGGGCGGCACAACGCGTAGGCTTCGCGCGCCTCGCCGGCCACCACCAGCCGGCTCGCGTGCACCGCGGCGTCGCTCGCGGCGCACGCCGCGTCCCAGGTGCCGGCGCCGATCGGGCACGAGGTGTCGGCCATGTGCCAGCCGGCCAGGCCGACGATGCCGAGCGGGCGGGCGTCGCCGTGGCGGCTGCCGTGCGCGTGCGGGATCACTTCGTCGGAGGCGCCGGGCAGCGCGCGCCATTCGTGGTGCGCGCGCTCGAGGAAATCCAGGTACTCGGGGGTGTGCACCGCGGCGCGCGTCGCCGGGCCGCACGGCGGCGGC
>JBDHRG010000119.1:0-11917 GCA_039807445.1 Candidatus Competibacteraceae bacterium | reverse complement strand
CGGCCAGCATCGGCGCCAGGTTCCACTGGGCGTCGAAGGTGTACAGCGGTTCGTAGACGTGCTGCATCAGCGTGCCGACCAGGTCGGCGGCCGAGGCCATCGGGTCGAGCGTCGGCGGCTCGCCGACCATCGCCAGGTTGGCCGCGCCGCCGCGCTGCGCGGCGAAGGCGGCGGGGGTGAGCATCAGGCTGCCGAGCGCGGCGGCGAGCAGGGTGCGGCGCAGCGCGGAGCGGGGGGCGTTTGTCATCGGTGGTCCTCCTCAGTGAATGTAATGTAATTTCTTTTCATCGACGATAATCGGTACCCTTGCGGACGTCAATACCCGATCGTATTCGAATTTTCCTATCGCCGTAACGATTCAGATTGTCTGTCCAGTGCGATGAAGGGGGCTTGTCAATTGCCATATAAGTAATAAGATTACATGCATCGGCGCGGCGCGATCCTGCCGCGATCCGAATCCGAACGGCTGGAGAGGAGCACACGATGGGCATCGAATTCCTGGGCAATCCCCGCACCGGCGCTGGCGGTCAGGCGCTGCCGTTCTCGCCGGCCGTGCGCGTCGGCGACATGGTCTTCGTCTCGGGCCAGGTAGCGATGGGCGACAACGGCGAGATCGTTCCCGGCGGCATCGAGGCGCAGACGCGCCAGACGCTGCGCAACGTCGAGAAGGCGCTGGCGCTCGCTGGCTGCACGCTCGCCGACGTGTTCAAGGCCACCGTGTGGCTCGACGACCCGCGCGACTTCTGGACCTTCAACCGCGTCTACGCTGAAGCCTTCCCCGACAACAAGCCGGCGCGCTCGACGGTGCAGGCCAGGCTGATGGTCGACGCCAAGATCGAGATCGAAGTGATCGCCTACAAGCCGTCGGCGCAGGCCTGAGGGGGTACCACATGGCCGGTGACGACATGCGGTCCGAGGCGCTGGTCGCGGTCGACTGGGGCACCAGCAACCGGCGCGCCTTCCTGCTCGCAGCCGATGGCGCGGTGCTCGACGCGCGTGCCGACGGCGAGGGTCTGCTCGGCGTCCGCGGCGGCGACTTCGCCGGATCGCTGCAGCGTCTGCTGGCGGACTGGCGCGCCGCGGGCACGGCGGCGCCGGTGCTGATGGCCGGCATGGTCGGCAGCCGCCTCGGTTGGCGCGAAGTGCCGTATCTCGAGGCGCCGCTGCCGCTTGAGCGGCTCGGCCGGACGCTGGAGTCGTTCGGTACGCTCGACGATGCGCCGGTGTGGCAGGTGCGCGGCGTCTGCGTGCCGCCGCGCGGCGCAGAGCCCCCCGACGTGATGCGCGGCGAAGAGGTTCAGGTGCTCGGCGCGCTGCGGCTCGCCGCATGCCGGGATGCGGTGCTGCTGCTGCCGGGTACCCACTCGAAGTGGGTCAGGGTCGAGGCGGGCGCGATCACCGGCTTCGCCACCTACATGACCGGCGAGTTGTTCGGCCTACTCGCCGGCGACAGCACCCTCGGCCAGCTGATCGAGGGCGAGGCGTTCATGGCGGACGCCTTCCGGCTCGGCGTGGCGCTGTCTGGCCAGCGGGCGCAGGCGGGCGCGGGGGCGCTGCTGCACGATCTGTTCAGCGTCCGCAGCCGCCGCCTGTTCGGCGAGCTCGGCGCGCAGGGCGTGCACAGCTACCTGTCGGGGCTGCTGATCGGCGCCGAGATCGCTGCCGCGCGGCGCATGCTGACGGCGGGGGTGCCGCTGCTCGCCGTCGGCGCCGAGCACTTGCTGGCGCGTTACCGCCTGGCGGCGGAAACCTTCGGCCTCGAGCCGACGATCCTGGACAACCGCGAAGTCTTCCCCGCCGGGATGCACGCGATCGCGTGCACGGCGGGCCTGTGTGGAGAGCCGAGCCGATGAGCCTTCCGTTCCCTTGCGACTGGCCGCCACTGGTCGCGATCCTGCGCGGGCTGGAGCCGGAGCGCGCCGTGGCGGTGGCCGAGACGCTGCTCGCCGCCGGGCTGCGTATCCTCGAGGTGCCGCTCAACAGCCCGCGGCCGTTCGACAGCATCCAGGCCATCGCCGAGCGCTTCGGCGCGCAGACGCTGATCGGTGCCGGCACGGTGCTGGGCGTCGCCGAGGTCGAGCGCCTGCACGCCGCCGGCGGGCGGCTGATGGTGGCGCCGAACTGCGACCCGGAGGTGATCGCCGCGGCGAAGGCACGCGGCCTGGTCGCGCTGCCGGGGGTCGCGACGCCGAGCGAGGGCTTCGCGGCGCTGCGTGCCGGCGCCGACGGCCTCAAGCTCTTTCCCGGGGAACAGCTCGGAGCGGCGGCGCTGCGTGCCTGGAAGGCGATTTTTCCCGCCGGTACGCCGCTGCTGCCGGTCGGCGGCGTCGACACGGACAACCTCGCCGCCTGGCGTGCGGCCGGTGCGAGTGGTGCCGGCATCGGCTCGGCGCTGTTCAAGCCGGGCAAGCCGCTGGAGGCGATCGGCGCCGATGCCCGGGCATTCATCGCCGCCTGGGAGGCGGCGCAGCCGCGGGCTTGATCGGCCCCACGACAATCCGAAGGTGGAGTGTCCGCAGATGCAGAAAGTCCTGTGGTGCCTCGGCGAGGCGATGATCGAGCTGCGGCGTGCGACGCCCGGCAGCCTCGCGCAGACCGTCGGCGGCGACGTGCTCAACACCGCCGCCTACCTCGCGCGGCTGCTGCCGCACGCGCAGGTGCGCTTCGTCAGCGCGGTCGGAGTCGACCCGCTCAGCGACGAACTGCTCGCCTTCGCGCAGGCGCAGGGGGTCGACACGGCGCTGGTCGCGCGCGACCCCGGGCGCCTGCCGGGGCTGTACCTGATCGAGACCGACGCCGCGGGCGAGCGCCGCTTCCATTACTGGCGCAGCGAATCGGCCGCACGCCACATGCTCGAGCCGGAGCAGCTGGCGGCGCTCGACGCCGCGCCCTGCGATCTCGTCTACTTCTCGGGCATCACGCTGGCGATCCTCGACGAGGCGCGCCGCGGCCGGCTGCTCGAGCTGGCTGCGCGCAAGCGCGCCGCCGGCGCGCACATCGCCTTCGACAGCAATTACCGCCCGCGGCTGTGGCATGACGCCGCCGTCGCCCGGGTCTGGTGCGACGAGGCGCTGGCGCTGGCCGACTATGCGCTGCTGACCTTCGACGACGAGGCGGCGCTGCACGGCGATGCCGGTCCCGCGGCGGTGCTGGCACGCGCGCTCGAGGCAGGCAGCCGCACCGTCGTCGTCAAGCACGGCGCCGAGGGCTGCCTGATCGGCGGCACCGGGCTGTCCGAGCCGGTATGGGTGGCGACCGAGCCGGTCGAGCCGCTCGACACCACCGCTGCCGGCGACTCGTTCAACGCCGGCTTCCTCGCCGGCCTGGTCCGCGGGCTGGACCTGCGCGAAGCCGCGGTACTCGGCCACCGCGTCGCCGGGCGCGTGATCCGCCACCCGGGCGCGATCGTGCCGGTCGAGGCGACCGCCGATCTGGTGGCGGGGTGATCGTTCACGCTGCGCGCACGTCGACCACCAGGCGCTGGCCGAGTGCGGCCAGGGCGGCCTCGATCTGCTCGATCCGGCTTGAGTGGTGCAGGTCCAGCAGTCGGTCGACCAGCGTCGGCGACATGCCGAGCCGCCGCGCCAGATCGGCCTTGCGCAGGCCGGCGGCGAGCATGGCGTTCCACAGCAGGATCTTGGCCGAGACACCTGCGGGAAGCACGACGCCCGGCCGCCCCTTCAGGGCGCTCGGCATCGGAATCGGCACGCGATCGTCGATCCTGCCGCTGAAAATCACGGCGAGGGCTTCGGCACCGCGCGCCAGCGCATCGGTTTCGTCGTCGCCGAAGCTGACGGCTTCCGACACGTCCGGAAATGTGATCAGTACGTCAGTACGGTGTCGTTGTCATCCGGTTCGAGCACGGCGGGATAGATCAACATCGTAGTGGCCTCTGTATGGCTTCACGGTGCTCGGTGGCGGAACAGGCGCGAGTTTCGTCGCCAGGCATCAATCGCGTTCCTTGAGGCCGAGGTCCTTGAGGATCTTGTTCACCAGCCCCGTGCCCAGCTGCTTGCTGCCGCCGTGCATCGGGAGATCGGTGCTTTTATCCCCGAGCCGGACGATGAAGATGTCCGGAGGAGCCCTTGCTCTCGAAGGTGCAGCCCTTCTTTTTCAGAAGGGCTTTGAACTGATTGCTGCTCACGCCTCCCTTGCTGCTGTTTCGATGCGCTCGATCATGCACATATTTGTGTATCGTTGAATGAAAGATGCACTTTTTTGTGTATGCATAGAGATGCGCGATGAGGGGGAACCGAGCGGAAAGACATGCGCGAGGCGATCGCCAGCGCATACGCCGTGGTAGCGTTGTGCCGAGGGTTCCGCCCGGCACGGATGCTCGGGCCGCGCTCAAATGCTCGTTCCGGTCGAGTCCAGGATCGGGGCGATCTGCGGCGCGTTCTCGCCCGCGTCCTCCGACGTGGCTCAAGCCAGCGGCGCATCGTCGAAGCGCCACTTGAGCCGCACGCCGCCCTCGGCGGTGGTCTCGAGCGCCGGGATCGCCGACAGCAGCAGGCGCGTGTACGGGTGTTGCGGCCGATCGAAGAGGCTGTCGCGGTCCCCCGCTTCGACGATCCGACCGTGCTGCATCACGACCACACGATCCGCGACCTGCTCGACGACGCCGAGGTCGTGGCTGATGAACAGGCACGAGAAGCCGTGGCGACTTTGCAGTTCCGCGAACAGCTCGAGCACCTGGGCCCGCACCGTGACGTCGAGCGCCGAAACCGGCTCGTCGGCGATCACGAAGCTGGGGCGGCGCACGACGGCCCGCGCGATCGCCACGCGCTGACGCTGCCCGCCGGAGAGCTCATGCGGATAGCGCGTGGCGAAGGCTTCGCCGAGTCCCACTTCGGCCAGCACATCGCGGACGCGGGAAGCCTTCTCGGCTGCGCTCATGCCGGGCACCAGCCGTAGCGCTTCGCCGACCAGCTCGCCGATGGTCATGCGCGGATCGAGCGAGGAATACGGATCCTGGAACACCATCTGGCAGTTGAGGCGATAGGCTTTCCAGCCCGCGTCGCTGCGGTGGATCGGCCGCCCGTTGAACAGGATTTCGCCGCCCGAGGGCTTCAGCAGACCGGCGATGCAGCGCCCGAGCGTGGTCTTGCCCGAGCCCGAGCCGCCGACGACCCCCACGACTTCGCGCGGCCGCACGGCCAGATCGATGCCGTGCAGCGCGCGCTTGCCGGGCTCGCGACGGAACAGCCGCTGGCGGCCAGGATAGTCGACCACCAGCTGGCGCACCTCGACCACCGGCGCCGAGGCCGGCCGGGGTCTGGCCGGCAGGCGGTGCGGCATTGCGGCGAGCAGCTTGCGCGTGTACGGATGCTGCGGGCAGCGCAGCAGATCCTCGGTACGGCCTTGCTCGACGATCTCGCCTTCGCGCATCACGATGATGCGGCCGGTGTAGCGCGCGACCATCGCCAGATCGTGGCTGATCATCAGCACCGCGGTGCCACGGGCCCGGGTCAGCTCGACCATCAGCTCGATCACTTCGCGCTGCACGACCGCGTCGAGCGCTGTCGTGGGTTCGTCGGCGATCAGCAGCGCCGGCTCGAGCAGCATCACCGAGGCGAGCATCATGCGCTGGCGCATGCCGCCGGAGAACTGGTGCGGATACGCCTCGAACGCGTGCTCGGGATCGCGGATGCCGACGCGGGTCAGCATGTCGAGGATCAGCCGGCGGCGCGCCGCGGCATCGAGCGCGCGGTGCAGCGCGAGGCCCTCGTCGAGCTGGCGGCCGATCGTCATCGACGGATTGAGCGACGTCATCGGCTCCTGGAAAACCATGCCGATGCGCGCGCCGCGAAGGCTGCGCAGCTCCTCGGCCGGCACGGAGCTCAGATCCCGTCCCTCGAAGACGATCGAACCGGCGATGCGGCGGATCGCGGGCGGCGTCAGCCCCATGACGGTGCGCGCCACGAGCGTCTTGCCGCTGCCCGATTCGCCGACGATGCCGACGATTTCGCCGGGCGCGACGCTCAAGCTCACATCGTTGACGACGCGCCGGCCGAGGCCCGCGACCGCGAGGCTCAGCGTGCGGATATCGAGAAGGTTCGGGGGGGTGGACATCAGATACCTCTCATCCGCGGGTCGAGCCGGTCGCGCACGGCGTCGCCGAGAAGGTTGATACCGAGCAGCGTCAGCGAGATGCACAGACCGGGGAAGATGCCGAGCCATGCCGCCTGCTCCAGGAAGGGACGCGCGGCGGAGAGCATGTTGCCCCAGGTCGGCGCCGGCGGCGGGACACCGAGCCCGAGGAAGCTCAGTGCGCTTTCGGCGAGCAGCACCCAGCCGAACATCGAAGTCGCCAGCACCGTCAGCGGGGCGACGCAGTTCGGCAGGATGTGCCGCCACATGGTGTAGCTCTCGGAGTTGCCCAGCACGCGCGAGGCTTCGATGAACTCCTTTTCGCGCAAGCCGAGCACCGTGCCGCGCACGATGCGCGTCACCGACGGCGTATACGCCAGGCCGAGCGCGAGGATGATGCCGTACGGGTTGGCGCCGACGACCGCCAGCAGCCCGAGCGCGAGCAGGATGCCCGGAAAGGCGAGCAGCGCGTCGTTGCAAGCCATGATGGCGCGGTCGGCCCAGCCGCGGACGTAGCCGGTGAACACGCCGATCGCGGTACCGGCGACGATCGCCGAGATCACCGTCAGCAGGCTGATCCAGGCGCTGGTCGTGGCCCCGGCCATCAGCCGGCTCAGGACGTCGCGGCCGAACTCGTCGGTGCCCAGCCAGTGGGCCGCGCCCGGTGCGGCAAGGCGGGCCTTGAAGTCGATCGCGAGCGGATCGTAGGGCGTCCAGACGGCTCCGACGGCAGCGGCGATGATCAGGCCGCCGACGATCACCGAGCCGAGGAGGGCATTGGGAGCGGGCAGTTTCATTCTGCGGTCACCCTCGGGTCGAAGACGGGATAGCAGAGGTCGACGATCAGGTTCACCAGCACGTAAACCGCTGCGACGAACAGCATGCAGCCCTGGATCACCGGGTAGTCGCGCGCGAAGATCGAGTCGACCAGCAGCCGGCCGAGGCCGGGGATCGTGAACACCGTCTCGACGACGGCGATGCCGCCGAGCAGATTGCCGAGCACGATGCCGATCAGCGTCCAGGTGGGGCCGAAGGCATTCTTGAAAGCGTGCCGCCACAGCACCGTGCTTTCGCGCAGCCCCTTGGCTCGCGCATGCGTGATGTAGTCGAGCCGCGCCACCTCGAGCGTGCTCGCCCGCGCCATGCGCAGCAGCACGCCGATCTCGTGTAGGAACAGCGTCGCCACCGGCATGATCATGTACAGCAGCGCCCGGCCTGCGTCTTCGGCGAACCCGACGTAGCCGATGACCGGCAGCCAGCCGAGCTTCAGGCCGAACAGCAGCAGCATCAGCAGCCCGAGCCAGAACGTCGGGATCGACAGCAGCAGCGTCGCGGTGCCGACCAGGGCCAGGTCGGTCAGGCTGTTCTGCCGCCAGGCGGCGATCATGCCGGCCGGTACGGCGACCAGGCTCGCGAGCAGCACTGCCGCCAGCACCACCCGAGCGCTGATCCAGAACTTAGCGAGCACCAGGCCCGCGACCGGCTGGCCGGAGGTGATCGAGGTGCCGAGATCGCCCGTCAGCATGTGGCCGAACCAGATGCCGAACTGGGCCGCCAGGCTCTGGTCGAGCCCGAGCTTGCGCCGCAGTTCGGCGAGGTTCGCGGGATCGGCGAGATCGCCGAGCATCAGCGCGGCGGGATCGCCGGGAATGAGCCGGATCAGCGCGAACACCGACACCGCCACGATCAGCAGGGTCGGCACGGCCATCAGTATCCGTGTCAAGGCAAAGCGCAGCATGGCGGGTCTCCCGTGGGAACGCCTGCGGAGCCGGCCGCCTCAGTCAGCGAGGCCGACTTCCCACAGCAGCGGCTTGGAAAAGATCGACGAGCGGTAGCCCTTGACACGGCGGCTGACCGCACCCGGATCGATGCCGTTGTAGAACATCAGCATCGGCACGGCGGCGATGAAGCGGCGGTGCAGCTCGTCGAACAGCCGCTGGCGCTCGGCCGGGTCGGATACCACCATCGCGCGATCGAGCAGGGCCTGCGCCTCGGGATCGTCCCAGACCTTGCGCGGCTGCTTGTCCTTCGGCCCCATGATGGCGTCGAAGCTCAGCGCCGGGTCGAGCCGCGGCGAGTACAGGAAGGCCATCATCTGGTAGTTGCCGGCGTTGTAGCGGTCGAGCTGCGTGGCCCATTCGAGCACTTCGAGCCGGACGTTGATGCCGGCCGCCGCCAGCATCGCCTGCACGATCACCGCCGCCTCGAAGCTTGCCGGATAGCGCTTGTTGGTGAACAGCACCAGCGGCTCGCCCTTGTAGCCGACTTCCGCGAGCAGCCTGCGCGCGGTGGCCGGATCGTGCTCGTAGCCCTGTGCCTCGACGGCGCCGTAATAGCGCGAGGTCAGCGGAACGATCGAATTGTTGCGCTTGCCCAGGCCCTCGGTGACGGCTGCCACCAACTGCTCGGTGTCGATCGCCGCAGCGATCGCCTGGCGCAGCTTGACGTTGGCCAGCAGCGGATCGCGCGTTTGCAGCAGCACGCCGACGGTACCCATGTTGGTCGAGATCGACAGCTGGACCTTCGGCTCTTTCTCGAGCTCGCGCACATCGGCGTTGGGGATGTTGGGCACCACGTCGAGGTCGCCGCGCAGCAGCCCCGCCTTGGCCGCCGAACTGTCCGGCACCACGATGAAGCGCAGCTCGTCGACCAGCGGCCGTTTCGAGCCGGCATAGCCGTCCGGCCCGCCGTCGCGGCTGGCGTAAGCCTCGTGGCGGCTCAGGCGGATGTATTCGCCGCGCTTCCACTCGGTGAAGCGGAACGGGCCGGTGCCGACCGGCTTGTCCCAGCTGCCGTCGGGTTTCACCGAGTCCTGGTGCAGGATGCCGGTCATGCCGCAGTCGGTGCGGGCGAGATTGGCCAGGAACAGCGCACTCGGCCGGTCGAGGCGGAACACCACGGTGTCGGCATCTGGCGCGTCGACGGCTTCGACCTTGGCGCGGCCGCGGCCGTCGTGCTCCGCCAGGCAGCGCCACTCGGTCTTGGGGTTCATGTAGTGCTGCCAGCTCCACAGCACGTCGGCCGAGCCGAGCTCGGCGCCGTTGTGGAACTTCACCCCCTTGCGCAGCTTGAAAGTGTAGGTACGCCCGTCGTCCGAAACCGCGACCGACTCGGCCAGCAGCGGCTTGACCTCGGCGTTGTCGCCGTAGGCGACCAGCCCTTCGACCACGTGCAGCACCACGGCATCGGTGTTGTCGTCGCGGTTGACGCCGGGACTGGTGCTGCGGATGTCGGCGTTGAGCTGCACGCGCAAGCTCGAGGCGAGCGCGGGTGCGCCCGCCGTGAAGGCGCCCATCAGCAATGCGGCGCTTGCGAGACCTCTGCGTGTCATCGTCGTTGTCCTCCTCATCGTTGCTGGTCGGGTCGTTGGCGCGCGGTGCGCTCAGCCGACGCTGTCGGGGAGCGCGACCGGCTCGTCGGTGAAGCTGTAGCGGGTGAAGCTGCGGCAGATGGCCGGCAGCGGCGCGACCTCCATGATCCCCGCGGCCGGCTCCATGACGATCATCGCGACGGTGGCCGACAGGTTGCCGCCGCGGCCCGGCCGCGGCGGGCGGCAGACCGCGTAGGGGCTGCCGAAGTCGTCGAAGAGCGCCTGCTTCAGATCGTTGCGTGCGAGCTTGCGCCCGCCGGTCTCCAGCCGCTGGCGCACGCGCCAGTCGCGGTAAAAACTCTCGGGCACGCTCGCAATGCCGGTGTCCTTGAGCTTGGTCAGCGCGACCGGGCTGACCCAGTGGTTGGCGTGCACGATCAGCCCGCCGCTCGGGTAGATCGGGAAGGCTTCGTCGGGGGCGCACTCGAAGTCGATGGCGAAGCCCGCGGCGGTGCTGATCATGATGTTGTTGGACGCGGCCTTGGGCGTGGCGGCGACCGCCTTGATCGCGAGTGCGAAGTGCTGCTGCTCGAGCACCTTGCGGCGGATCAGCGCCAGCGGTACGCCCGACTGACGGTAGTCGCGCTCGGACTCGAGGTAGTTGGCCGTGATCGCCACGCCGGCAGCGTTCATGCCGGAGCGCGCCAGCCCGCCGGCTTCGACGAAGGTGAGGAAGTCCGGGCCATCGTCGCGGCGCACGCGCAGTACGATCGCCGTTTCCGCGCATTCGGCACGCCAGTCCCAGTTCTGGCCGTGGACGACATTGCCCGTCGCACTGCGCTCCGGCAGTACCACTGCGCCGGTGCAGCCGTCGTCGAGCTCGGTGTCGTCGTCCAGCGGACGGCCCTGCACCCGGCGTGTCCGGGCGATGATCTCGGTGCGGGCATTGATCATCACTACGTCTTCGAAAGCCACTCCGGCGCCCTCGGCGATGCCGCGCATCTCTTCGAGGTAATGCTCGCCGAAGGCGCCGATCTCGGAGGCGAACTCGCCGATCAGGCGCGACTTGGCGGCGGCATCGTAGCCGAGCTCGTCGAGTGTCTTGCCGTAGAGCGCGGCGCTCCTTTGCACCCGTGCCGGCACGGCTGCACCGTACTGGCGACCCCGCGCGTAGGGCGAGCCGGAGACGGAAACGAAGGGAAACGGACTCGGGATCATGGTGTGCGCGGCCTCTGCTGATGGAGTTCTGCGGCTTGGTCGAGGCGCCGTCGATGGGCACCTTGCCGAGGGCTTCACGGTAGGATTGATAGTACTTTTATTCAATAAAAAACAATCTATGGTTGCAAAGATTGTCTTCGATCGAGCCTCATGCGGCTGCAGATGAGGTCTGGCACGAGGCGCAAACGTGAGTTAAGGTTTTTTGGTTCCAAAGAGTGTGATCGACGATGAGCGAACTGCGTACGACACTGGCAGCCCAGATCGTCGACTGGCTGGGTCGCGAAGGCTTCGCAGTGGGGGATCACGTGGTCGAGACCGATCTGACGCGGCAGTTCGGCGTGTCGCGCACGCCAGTGCGCGCGGCGCTCGCGATCCTGGGTCGGCAGGGCGTGCTCGAGGCGCGCCCGCGGCGCGGCTACTTCGTGCGCGGCTTGCCGCGCCGGGGCGAGGCGGAGGCCCCGCTCCCGGTCGCCGCGGAAGAAGACGTGCTGTATCGGCGCATCGCCGACGCTCACTCGAGCGGATGCCTGGGCGAAGAGGTGACCGAGAGCGATCTGCGGCGGCTCTACGCCTGCAGCCGCATCGTCTTGACC
Source organism: Candidatus Competibacteraceae bacterium (assembly GCA_039807445.1). Taxonomy (GTDB): domain Bacteria; phylum Pseudomonadota; class Gammaproteobacteria; order Competibacterales; family Competibacteraceae; genus JBDHRG01. The sequence continues at coordinate 706 of JBDHRG010000119.1, read as the reverse complement.
CGCGTGCTGACGCGCATGGCCGAGGACGGGCTGGTCGAACGCAAGCGCGGCCACGGCTGGACCTTCATGCCTTCGCTCGACACGCCGCAGGCGTGCGAGGAGAGCTACCGCTTCCGGCTCGCGATCGAGCCGGCGGCCTTGCTGGTGCCAGGATACGCGCTCGAGCCTGAGGCGATCGCCCGCTGCCGACGGCGGCACGAGGCGCTGCTGGCGCGGCTGGATGCCTTCACCGCGTCGGAATGGTCCGAGATGAATGCCGAGTTCCACGAACTCGTGGTCGGCGGATCGGGAAACCGCTTCTTCCTGCAGGGGATGCGCCAGCAGAACCGCCTGCGGCGCTTGGGCGAGTCGGGGGGCACAATCTCGCGCGAGCGCGTGATCGTCTCCTGCCGCGAGCATCTGGCGATCCTCGAGGCGATCGAAAGCGGCGATCTGACCTGGGCCTCGGCCTTGCTCCGACGCCATCTCGAGGGAGCAGGCAAGGGGATGCGCCCGCCCGCGTAAGCTGCCGCCCAATGCGGCTTCCGTTCCCGCCGATCCATGCCCTCCCGATTGTGGCGATCCGGGGGGCGCAGCGACATCCCCCTCGCTCCGCCGCAATACGCACGGAACTTGTCGTGATCCGTATGAGGGCGGCGGGGCCGGCCGAGATGACCTGAGCACAATCCATGCCGGATGTCCTCTTGTGGAGCACTTACCGAGGGTG
>JBDHRG010000118.1:0-12152 GCA_039807445.1 Candidatus Competibacteraceae bacterium | reverse complement strand
TGGACTTGCCGATGGTGCCGGCGGTCGCCGGGCTCGAGGTCCGGGGCGACACCGCGCAGCTCGCGCAGGCGCTGCCGCGCGGTCGCCGCCGCGGGCTCGAAGTCCGGTTGCCGGCGCTGCTGACGGTCGACAAGGCGGCGCCCGAGCCGCGCCAGAGCGCGTATGCGCTCGGGCGTCGCGGCGCGATCGTGGCCGTCGAGGGGGCTGCCGGCCCGGCCTGGGCGCCGCCCGGCACCGAGGCCCCGGCGCGCAAGCGCCCCAAGCGCCTGAAGCTGCTCGCCGGCGGCTCGGCCGCCGAGCGCCTGAAGGCGCTGAACCAGGCGCAGGGCGGCAAGGGCAGGCTGCTGGTCCAGCCCGAGCCCGAGGCCGCCGCGCGTGCGATCTACGACTACCTGGTCGAGGAGGGCATCGTGCAAGCGCGCTGAGCCGGGTCTCGGGGTGACGGGTGGACTCGATGCGTTCAGAAACGATCGACCGGATCCGGTTCGACGTCCGGGACCTTGTCGAGCAGCGCCAACGCCTCTTCGCGCGAAACCGCGCTCCCCAGCTCGCGCAGTCTGGTCATGTAATGCATCTGCTCGCGCATCAGCAGCCCGTCGTGAATCAGTTCGGCGTACAGGCGGTTCTCGGATATCCCCAACTCGCGTGCGAGCGCCTGGGCACGTTCACGTTCGTGCTCGGGCAGCCGCAGGGCGAACCCCTTGCTCTTGCTCATCGTGGATTCTCCTCAGTGCTGAAGCGACGCGAGTACGCTTTGCAGCGTGCGGGCCGGCACGTGCGCGAAGACGAGTTCGCCACGCGAGAAGTCCCGGACATTGTGCGTCACAATCGTGCACGGGCTGGCAACGCACGTTCCACTGCAGGAGTCGCCTAATGAGCAACCGCTTCCTCGACCTGCTGGCAAGCCGCCCCTACCTGCTCGCCGACGGTGCCACCGGCACCAACCTGTTCAAGGTCGGGCTGCAGGCCGGCGATGCGCCCGAGCTGTGGAACGTCGACCACCCCGAGCGCATCCGCGCGCTGCACCAGCGCTTCGTCGAGGCCGGCGCCGACATCATCCTCAGCAACAGCTTCGGCGGCAGCCGCTACCGGCTCAGGCTGCACCGGGCCGAGGACCGCGTCGCCGAGCTGAACCGGGCCGCCGCGCGGCTGGCGCGCGAAGTCGCCGATGCCGCCGGGCGCCCGGTCGCGGTCGCCGGCTCGATCGGGCCGAGCGGCGAGATCCTCGCGCCGCTCGGGCCGCTGGCCTTCGACGACGCCGTCGCCGCCTTCGCCGAGCAGGCGCAGGCGCTCGCCGACGGCGGCGTCGACGTGCTGTGGATCGAGACGCTGTCGTCGCGCGAAGAGCTCGAGGCGGCGGTCGCCGGGGCCTCGACGGCCGGCTTGCCGGTGGTGACGACGCTGTCCTTCGACACCAACGGCCGCACGATGATGGGCGTCACGCCGCACGAGCTCGCCGAGCTCGCCGGGCGCCTGCACCCGGCCGCCTGCGGCTGCAACTGCGGCGTCGGTGCCGCCGAGACCGTCGCCTGTCTCGCCAACCTGGCCGCGGCCGCGCAGCCTGGCGCGGTGCTGGTGGCCAAGGCCAACTGCGGCATCCCCGCGTACGTCGACGGCGCGATCCGCTACGACGGCACCCCCGCGCTGATGGCGCAGTACGTGCGTCTGGCGCTCGATGCCGGCGCGCGCATCGTCGGCGGCTGCTGCGGCACCAGTCCCGAGCACCTGGTGGCGATGCGCGCGGCGATGGACGCCTACGTCCCCGGGCCTAAGCCCGATCTCGAGACCCTGGTGGCGACGCTCGGCGAGATCTCGACCGGCGCCAGGGCGCAGCTGCGCGGCGAACTCGACCCGCTCGCCGGCGCCGCGCCGGGCGCCAGCACCGAGCGCCGCGGCAGCCGCCGCGGCCGACCGCGGAACGAATAGGCTGCGCCCGCCATCCTCCCGCAGGGGGAGCGACGAGTCGTCGGTTCGGGGCAGGGTTGAGCGATGCATCCGCGCCGCCGGCGACGGCGGCACCATTTCGGGAGAGGAGAAAACTCATGAAGGCAGTGCTACCGAAGACCCTGCTGGGCCTGGCGCTGGGCGCCGCGCTCGCCGCCGAAGCCGCGCCGCGCTGATCGACAACGTCAAGGGCTACACGTTCGCCGACGGCAGGCTGACTCGACCGGGAAGTCCGAGCCTTTCTGAGCTGCTTATTCGGCAGTGAACGGAGAGCACTGCCAGCACCGCGCCCGCTGTACTTTCTGAGCTGCCTATTCGGCAGTGAACGAGCTTGCCGCCGGCGGGTTGGAGGCATTGATTTTCTGAGCTGCCTATTCGGCAGTGAACGGCAACGGGCGCCAGTGCGTGATCGGCGACACCTTTGCCCGCGCAGCCCGGCGTGCCTGTGCGCCAGGACTGCGAGTACGAGCGCCCCGGCACGGCCAACCTCTTCATGCTCTATGCGCCGCTGGAGGTCTGGGGCCAGGTCGAAGTCACCCAGCGGCGCACCGCGCTGGATTTCGCCCATGTCATCAAGGACTTGGTGGACGTGCATGTCCACCAGGCCGAGCGCGTCGTGCGGGTGATGGACAACCTCAACACCCACACCGCCGCCTCGCTCTACGCGGCTTTCCCGCCCGCCGAGGCGCGGCGCCTGGCCGCCAAGCTCGACATCCACTACACACCCAAGCACGGCAGCTGGCTCGGCAGGGCGGAGCTGGAGCTGAGCATCCTGGCGCGCCAGTGCCTGGCCGAGCGGATGGACAACCGCGTCCATCTGGCACGGCAGGTCGCCGCCTGGGAGGCTCGCCGCAATGCCAGCCACGCCCGCATCGACTGGCGCTTCACCACCGCCGACGCCCGTATCAAGCTCAAACACCTTTACCCTGCAGTGCAACCGTGACGAACTACTAGGCTTCCGGTTCGACGCTCGTGGCGGCGGCGGCGATCTCGCGGTCGCGCACGCGGCGGCGCCAGCGCATCACCAGCCACGCGGCCAGCGCCAGCAGCACCACGGCGCCGAGGATGTAGAGCTGCGCATCGTGCACGTTGCCGAGGACCGTCTCCATCGCGTGGCCGAACAGGTAGCCGGCGCCGGCGAAGCTGATCGCCCAGATCACCGCGCCGATCGCGTTCAGCACGAAGAAGCGCTTGGCCGAGATGTCGCTGGCGCCGATCACGAACGGCGTGATGTTGCGCACGCCGTAATAGAAGCGGAAGGTCAGCACCAGCAGGTCGCGGTGGCGCTCGAGGTGGCGGTTGATCCACGCGACTCGCCGCGCCCACTTCGGGTGCTTGTCGAGCAGCTTCTTGCCCTGCCTGCGGCCGATGAAGAAGTAGAACTGATCGCCGCACAGGCTGCCGGCCAGCGCGCTGACGATCACCCACGGCAGTTCCAGATGGCCCAGCTTCGCCAGCACGCCGGCGACGATGACCACGGTCTCGCCTTCGATGAAGGTCCAGACCAGGATGGTCAGGTAGCCGTACTGTTCGATCAGGTGTTGGACGTTTTCGAACATCGGTATCGTTCTCCCGCGGGGCGGGTCGCCGGGCCCGCCCGGGCGCGCCGGCGGCGGGCGCGCCCGGCCATTGTGTCTGACTCGCCGGCCATCGTCCATGCGGGGCCGGTGCCCGCTTCAGTCGGCGAGGGTCACGGCCAGGAACAGCGCCGCGTCACCGCGGCGCACCAGCAGCGGGAGCGGCGTGCCGCGCGGTGCGGCGCGCAGCGCTTCCAGCGCCGCCGGCACGTCGTCGACCACGCGATCGCGCACGCGCTCGATGACATCGCCGGGACGCAGCCCGGCGCGCGCGGCCGGCCCATTGGGCGTCAGCTCGCGCACGCGCACGCCGCGCTCGCCGCGCGCCCTGGCGTCGGCCTCGAGCTCGGCCAGCGTCGCACCGAGCGGGTTGCCGGCCGGCGCCGGCGCCTTGGCGCTGCCGGCGACCGCCTCGGACAGCTCGCCGACGGTCAGCGCGAGCTCGGTTTCGCGGCCGTCGCGGAACAGCGTCAGCTTGACGCTGCTCCCCGGCGCGGTCGCGCCGACGCGCGGCGGCAGCTCGCCCGAGCGCGCCAGCGGCCTGCCATCGTAGGCGAGCACGATGTCGCCCGGCTTCAGCCCTGCCTTCGCCGCCGGCCCGCCGGGCTGCACCTGGGCGATCAGCGCGCCGCGCGGCGCATCGAGCCCGAAGGATTTGGCCAGCTCGGGTGTCAGATCCTGGATGGTCACGCCGAGCCAGCCGCGCGCGACCCGGCCGCGCGTCTTCAGCTGCTCGGCGACATCCATCGCCACCTTGATCGGGATCGCGAACGACAGCCCCTGGTAGCCGCCCGAGCGGCTGTAGATCTGCGAATTGATGCCGACCACCCGGCCTTCGGTGTCGAACAGCGGGCCGCCCGAGTTGCCCGGGTTGACCGCGGCGTCGGTCTGGATGAAGGGCACGTAGGAGTCGCTCGGCAGGCTGCGGCCGAGCGCGCTGACGATGCCGACCGTCGCGCTCGATTCGAAGCCGAACGGCGAGCCGATCGCGAGCACCCACTGCCCGACCCTGAGCTGATCGGAGTCGCCGATCTTGACCGTCGGCAAGTCGCTGGCGTCGATCTTGAGCAGCGCCACGTCGCTGCGCGCGTCGCGCCCGACCACCGTGGCTTCGAGCCGGCGCCGGTCGGCCAGGCCGACGCTGACCGTGCGCGCCTCGCCGACCACATGCGCATTGCTCAGGATGTAGCCGTCGCCGGAGACGATGAAACCCGAGCCGATCGAGGCCGTCGGTGGCGGGCGCAGCCCCGGCATGCGCTTCTCGAGTTCGGGCAGTTGCTCGAAGAAGCGCTTGAGCGGCTCCTCGAGCGGCGTGCCCTCGAAGGGGTTGGCGGGCGCCTCGGCGTCGGCGCCGGCTTCGGGCGGCGTGCTCACGCTGACGCTGACCACCGCCGGCAGGTTGCGCTCGACCAGCGCGGTGAAGTCGGGCAGGTCTTCGGCGGCGCGCGCTGCGGCCAGGCTGCCCAACGCGAGCAGCGCGGCGCCGAGCGGACGTGTCAGGGGATGCATGGCCGGGAACTCCTCGGATGGTCTCGACGGGCCCGGGCATCGACCGCCCGGGGCGGCTTTGGTTCGGTGCTACGCCGGCCGCAGCCGGCGCAGCGCCTTGCGGCCGAGGTGCCGCGCGAGCAGCCCCGGCGGCATCCGCAGCCAGTGCGCGCGCAGGTACAGCAGTTGCGCCGCCAGCGGCGCGGCGCGCGAGCCGAGCAGCGCCGCTTCGACCAGCGGGTCCATCAGCCGGCGCCCGGCGGGCGCGGCGGCTACCAGCGTCTCGGCGAGCGCGGTGCCGAACAGGCGCCGGCAATAGCGCAGCGCGTAGTACAGCGGCCGTTCGAGCCCGAGGGTGCGGGCGCGCTCGGCGAGCCGCTCGGCAAAGCGCGGCTCGGTGGCGGCGAAGTGCGTCAGCAGCGCGTGCAGGTCGGCCAGGTCGCGCAAGCCGCGGCCGAGGTCGCCGTCCTCGAAGGCGTGCGCGGCGCTGTGCAGCACCAGGTCGGTCGGCGCCAGCACGTGGAACGGCGTTCCCGGCAGCGGCCGCGCCTCGGCCAGGAGCCGCGCGCCGTCGGGGCTCAGCCGTCCCGAGGGCGGCAGGATGGTGTGGTGCACGTCGACCGCCGTGCCGCGCAGGCGGTGCACCAGCGGCGGCAGCTCGTGCATCCACTCGCGGTAATAGCGCTGGTCGTAGGCCTCGGTCTTGGCGTGCTCCCAGCCGTGGGCGAGCAGCCGCGCCTCGACTTCGGCGAGCCGCGCCTTCGGCACCAGGATGTCGAGGTCGCTGGCCAGCCGGCCCGGGGCGCACGGCAGGCCGGCGAGCTCGTAGGCCGCACCCTTCAGCAGCACCAGCGGCGCATCGAAGCCGGCCAGCGCGCGGCGCACGCAGTCGGCTTCCCAGCGCAGCATCCGCGCCCGCTCGGCGGCCTCGAAGCGCGCCGCAGCCAGGTGCGGCGCGACCGGCGCCGGCACCGCGACGCCGGCCTGGCGCAGCGCGTGGTCGAGACGCCCGAGCAAGCCGTGGCGGCGCGCGCAGGGCAGCAGCGCATCCCAGTCGCTCAGCGTCGGTGCGGGCGCGCCGCGGGCATCGCGGAGCAGGGCGGTCAGGTGGCGTGCGGGGCGGGCGCGCATGGGCGGATTCCGGTCCTTGGTGTCGGCGGATTTTACAGGGGCGGGCGCCATGGCGGGCAAGTCGCCGAAGCGCAGTTTGCAATTGTTGTGTTTTCAAACCCTTGCCGGAGCTGGAGCGCAGCTTGCATGCTGAGCGGCACCGATGGGCTTTTTCAGGCGCGCGCGGCGCTGCTGCGCTATGATTCCGCCGCGCGCCCAGTCCGCATCTTGGAGACGGCACTCATGAACGATTCATTGGAAAGACGCGACCCGCGAGCCGAGGCCACGGAGGCCGTGCCGGAAACCAGGACCACCGCCGGGCAGCTCGCCCGCCGCCGGGTGCTCAAGGGCGTCGCCGCCGGCCTGCCGGCGTTCCTGACGCTGGCGAACGGCGCATCCGCGGCCGCGGCGAGCATCACCTGTCTCGACAAGCGCACCTTCAGCAAGACGCAGGTGCCCGGCGGTGTGACCCCGGTCATCGCGGGCACGGACAACTGGGCGCGCTACGCCACGCCGCGGGTCGTGCGCTATTCCAACGGAAGCACGACGGCGACGTACTACTTCGACGACAAGGCGAGCCCGCAGGGCTGGCGCGACTACGCCAACGGCAACTTCGTCGTCGCCAGCAGCAGCCCGAACGACATCAGCGGCCTGGACGCGATCCACCCGGCGGCAAGCGGCTGGACCAGCACCGAACTCAGTACCGGCAACGCGCTGGGCTGGATCGACAATTCCGGCAACCCCCGGGCGCTCGGCCCGAACGGCTTCGACATGCCGGCGAGCGTCTCGTGCATGACCTCGATCATGCCTCCCCCCTAAGCCCCGACGAAGGAGCGCGCCGTCTTGACGACTGGCCAGGGCACGGTCTGGAAGCTCAACCCCGGCTGCGAGCTGCACTGGCGGCATTGGGACGAGGGTTTCGTGCTGTTCGATGCGGCTTCCGGGCGTACCCATCTGCTGAACCCGATCGGCGCGGCCTGCCTGCAACTGCTGGCGCTGGCGCCGACCGACGGCCCGACGCTGTGGTCGCTGCTGCGGGCCGAGTGCGCGCTCGATGCGGGCGAACTGCCCTTCGGCGAGCTCGAGGCCCTGCTGGCCGACTTCGGCCGCCTCGGCCTGGTCGAGCGGGAGGCGGCATGACCGTCGTCACCGCCGGGCGCTTCGAGGCGCTGCTCGCCCGCGGCGTGCTGCGGCTGCGGCTCGGGCCGTTCCGCGTGCGTATCGGCGCCGACGCGCCCGGGCTGGCGGAGCCGCTGCAGCAGCTCTACGGCGCCTATCCGGCTGCCGACGAGCTGCCGTTCGACGACTACCGCATCGCAGTGCTGCGCCAGCGCGGCGTGCGCCGCTGGCTGAAGCCGCAGGTGGTGTTCGTCGCCGACGGCGAGACGGTGCCGTTCGAGCCCTTTCCGGCCGACACGGCGCTGCCGCTGCTCGAGTGGGGCCTGAACTGGTGCGTGGCGACGCGCGCGCACCAGTACCTGCTGCTGCACGCCGGCGTGCTCGAGAAGAACGGGCGCGCGCTGCTGCTGCCGGCCTGGCCGGGTTCGGGCAAGAGCACGTTGAGCACGGCGCTGATGTTCCGCGGCTGGCGGCTGCTGTCGGACGAGTTCGCGCTGCTGCGCCCCGACGACGGCCTGGTCGATCCCTTCCCGCGGCCGATCCCGCTGAAGAACGCCTCGATCCCGGTGATCCGCGCCTTCGCCCCCGAGGCGGTGATCGGCCCGGTGTTCCCGAAGACGCGCAAGGGCGACGTCGCGCACGTGCGCCCGAGCGATGACAGCGTCGCCCGCCAGCACCAGGCGGTGCGCCCGGCCTGGATCGTCTACCCGAGCTTCCAGGCCGGCGCCCGGGTGCAGCTCACGCCGCTGGCGCGCGAGCGCTCGCTGCTGAAGCTCGCCGGCAACTCGTTCAACTACGAGCGCAGCGGCCTGCGCGGCTTCGAAGCCGTGGCGCGGCTGATGGACACCACGCGCAGCTGGCTGTTCGAGTACGGCGACCTCGATCAAGCGGTCGCGCGGCTCGACGAGCTCGCAGCCGACGAGCCGCGCGAAGCCGAACCGACGCTGACCGCATTCGCCGAAGCCTGAGCCAGGATCAGCCCATCGCCGGCCCCTCTAGCTCCCGGTTCCCTGCAACCGCACGCGCAGCAGCCGGACGAACTCGTCGCTGAGGCTGTGATCGCCGCTGTCGGCGGCCTGCTCGACCACCGCATCGCGCAGCAGGCGCGCCTGCTCGGGCGGCAGGCGCTGCACCATCAGCAGGTAGGTGCTGCGAAAGCGCGCATCGCCGATGTGCTCCAGCGCACGCTGCGCCTGGTGTCGTGGGTCGAGCGCGGTGCACAGGAAGAAGTCCATCACCCGGTCGTGACGGAATTCGTCATGGTCGCCGCGCCGTACCAGCAGGCGGTGGCGTTCCATCGCGGCGAGTTCGTTGGGGAAGGTCTCTGCCGATGGCGTCTTCGCGTCCTGGAGGCGCAGCGCGTAGACGTGTTCGGCGAAGCGTTGCAGCGGGAACGCCGTACCGTGGTTCGTCTGCGTGTAGTCCGCGGCCATCAGCGCGTAAGCTTGTTCCTGCAGCCCCATCAGGTCGGGCGTACGCCCTTGCGCGATGACCTGGGCGACGAAGAACAGATCCATGGGGTTCGACAGCGTGCGGCGCAGTACCGCGTCCCCGTCCGCTGGCGGCGCGGCGAACACGGCCGCGAGGAACGCGCGCGCGGCCTCGCGGTAGGCTTCGCCACGCACCGGTTGCCCGGTGTCGAGCTCGGCTTCGCGGCTGAGCAGGAACTCCTCGATCTGCTCATCGGCGAGCGGCAGGAGCTGGTAGGTCTTGGCGGTGGCCGGTTTTTTCCACTCCAGCGGCTGCGTGGCGAGGATCACGTTGCCTTCGAAGTGTTTCTCGACGAAATCGGTGATCCTGCCGCGCGTCTCGGCCGCGACCTCGTTGATGCCGTCGATGATGACGTCGAGCGCACCGGCCGAGACGAGCTGGCGCAGGAAGTCGACATCCTGGCCGATGTTGCCGGCGAGCTTGTCCTGGATCGCCTCGATCACGCCGCGCTCGCAGCGTCGGGCTTCGAGGAACACCGTCAGCCGCCGCGAGCCCTCGGCGAGCTTGCGCAGGAACAGCGACTTGCCGAGGCCGGATTCACCCTCCAGCACGATCTGGCCGCGGACGGCGGGGATCGCCGCGTGGGCCGCAACGACACTGTCGTCCTCGCCGCGGACGCGGCGGTGCGGGAAGTACGGGTGTTGCTCGAGCCGATCGAGCTGCGCGTCGGCGAGCAGCGAGCGCCGGAACGGCAGCAGCAGGCGCCGGCGCAACGGCGGCACATAGAGCAGCAGCAGGTTGACGTAGAACACCCCGAGCAGCCGGCGCACCCACGGGTTCCAGAAAAAGAAGGTCCGTACCGGCCGTGCATGCGGGTAGGCAAGCAGCAGCAACCAGAAGGCCAGATGCCCGGCCGCGACCGTGCTCCCCTTGATGGCCCAATCCTGCCGGCCGAGCTGCGCGACGACACGATCCAGCGTATCCGCCTGATGCGGGCTGACCGCGCGTATGCTGTCGCGCAGGCTCAGGAGCAGCGCCCGGTCCTCCAGTCCCCAGCAACTCGCCCCGACCGAACCCGCCAGCCACTCCAGGCCGCCGCGCCACAGGCTGGCGAGGCGCGCACCGGGATCGTCGCCAGAAGGCTGCGGCGCCCCGGCGCCGGGGCAGGCGCGATCGACCACCTTGCCGATGCTGTCGGCCAGCTTGCTGCGCAGGCCCGGATACGGCTCCGTCCACGGCCAGGTGTGCTGGAAGGCGGTGAGGAGCGTCAGCACCTCGGCGCGCGGCGTCTTGCCGTCGATGGCGGGCTCCGGCTCCGGACGCCCCAGCCAGCGGCGTGCTGGCGCGGAAGCCGGGTCGATGCCGCCCAGCAGATGGGCATAAGCGCGCAGTTCCGGCCGCGCGTCCGGGTGCTCTTCGATCGCCGCGAGCGGCGGAACCCATAGAGAGGGCTGCGTCGCGTCGAGTGCGACCAGCGCTTCGATGGCGGTGGCGCGGACGTATCCGTTCTCATCCCGCAGCCGCTCGGCGATGGCGCCGGCCTGCGCCTTGGCGTCGAGTGCGACCAGCGCTTCGATGGCGGTGGCGCGAGCCTCCGGGTTACGCTCATCGTTCAGATGGCCAGCCACCGTCGGGCCGATCTCGGCCGCACGCGCCCGCAGCGCCCTCCACACGCCCCATTCCGATTGTGCTTTTGCGAGCGCCATGAACACGCCCGGAGTCGGGTCGTCGAGGCCGGCGACGAAGCCTTGGATGAGCCACGCCGGTGGTGCCTGCGGCGGGTCCGTGGCTTCACCCCGGACCGGGGCGGAAAACCACAGCCACAGGATCGCGCCGCAGCACGGCAGTCGGCGGCCAATGCCGGTACTGCCCGAGTTCGCTACCATGCTCCGCCCCCGTAGCCGATGCGCTTCGCCTGATAGGTAAATATTTTGGCAGCTATGCGCAGATGGGCTGCCTGGGGAGGAGAGCGAACGCGGCGCCGGGTGGTGGATCACAGGCGGGCGACAAAGGGCAGGGCTGTGCGACGGCCTGGCATGACAGGCGTGGGCGTTGATGTGATACTAAAAATTGATACTATGCGGGCATGAACAGCAAACACCGCGCGACGCTGGCCGCGATCTTCGCCAGCCCGACACGGGCCGATGTGGAATGGACGGCGATCGAGGCACTACTGCTGGCACTCGGCGCGAAGCGCTCGGAAGGGGCCGGCTCGCGGGTGCGGTTCGTGCTGAACGGGGTGCCCGGCGTGTTCCATCGGCCGCACCCACCGAAGGAAACCGACAGGGGCGCGCTGAAATCGGTGCGCAAGTTCCTGGTCGATGCAGGGGTGGCGTCATGACGATGCGATACAAGGGTTACATAGGCAAGGTGGAGTACGACGATGAAGCGGGGCTGTTTCACGGCGACGTGCTGCTGACCCGCGGAGTGGTCACGTTCCAGGGGCGCTCGGTGGACGAGCTGCGTACGGCGTTCCAGGAGTCGGTGGACGACTACTTGGTGCTGTGCGCGCAGGAGGGCATCGAGCCGGAGCCGGTGTTTTCCGGCCGCTTCGTGGTGCGGGTATCGCCCGAGGTACACCGCGAGGCGGCACTGGCTGCGCGCCAGGCGGGCAAGAGCCTCAACACCTGGGCGGCCGAGGCGCTGACGCAGGCCGCGCGCCGCTGACGCCGCTGGCGCGCGAGCGCTCGTTGCTGAAGCTCGCCGGCAACTCGTTCAACTACGAGCGCAGCGGTCTGCGCGGCTTCGAAGCCGCAGCGCGGCTGATGGACACCACGCGCAGCTGGCTGTTCGAGTACGGCGACCTCGATCAAGCGGTCGCACGGCTCGACGCGCTCGCGGCCGACGAGCCGCTCGAAGTCGAACCGACGCTGGCCGCGCTCGCCGAAGCCTGAGCCGGGATCAGCCCTGAAAGCGGCGTCTCAGTCGCGGAAGTTGGTGAACTGCAGCGGCAATCCGAGCTCGGCCTGGCGCAGCGCCGTGATCGCCTCCTGCAGGTCGTCGCGCTTCTTGCCGCTGACGCGCACCTGCTCGCCCTGGATCGCGGCCTGGACCTTCAGCTTCGAATCCTTGATCAGCTTGACGATCTTCTTCGCCAGCTCCGAGTCGATGCCTTGGCGCAGCGTCAGCTTCTGGCTCGCCTTCAGGTTGGCGGTCGCGACCGGGCTGGCTTCGATGCAGCGGATGTCGATGCCGCGCTTGGCCAGGCGCTGGTAGAGGATGTCGCTGATCTGCTCGATCTGGAACTCGCTCTGCGCGTGCAGCGTCAGTACCTGATCGGCGCGCTCGATGCGTGCGTCGACGCCCTTGAAGTCGTAGCGTGTGGCGATGTCACGGTTGGCCTGGTCGAGCGCGTTGGCGAGCTCGTGCTGGTCGATCTCGGAAACCACGTCGAAGGACGGCATCGGAGAAGCTCCTCGGGGTCGTCGGGGGGCGGATCAGGGGCGGGGGCCGTGGCCGCGGCCGCCGCGACGGCGGCGCGCC
>JBDHRG010000117.1:0-12156 GCA_039807445.1 Candidatus Competibacteraceae bacterium | reverse complement strand
TGATGTAAGAACGGTGCCCGCGTCTTCACGCTTCACGTCCTCACCTCATTCCCCATTCCCCATCACTCATCACTCAGATAACACCCTGCGCGCGCAGCTCGGCCAGGCGCTCGGGGCCCAGGCCCAGGCGCTCGGCGAGCACCGTCTCGGTGTGTTCGCCGAGCAGCGGCGGCGCGGCGCGGTATTCGACCGGGCTCGCCGACAGCTTCAAGGGGCTGCCGACCAGCGCCACCGTTCCGGCCGCGGGGTGCGGCAGCTCGAGCTTCATGCCGCGGTGCTGCACCTGCGGGTCGGCGAACACCTGCTCGAGCGTATTGATCGGTCCGCACGGCACGCCGACCCGGTTCAGCTCCGCGAGCCACCAGTCGCGCGGACGGGCACGGATCGCCGCCGCGACCTGCGGAACCAGCGTCTCGCGGTGGGCGACGCGCGCCCGGTTGCTGGCGAAACGCTCGTCGACGGCCCATTCGGGATGGCCGGCCAGTTCGGCGAAGCGCGCGAACTGGCCATCGTTGCCGACCGCGAGGATGAAATACCCGTCCTCGGCATGGAAGGCCTGGTACGGCACGATGTTCGGGTGCGCGTTGCCGAGCCGCTTCGGCGCGACACCGCTGGTCAGGTAATTCATCGCCTGATTGGCGAGCACCGCGACCTGCACGTCGAGCAGCGCCATGTCGACCCGCTGGCCCTCGCCGGTGCGGTCGCGGTGCGCGAGCGCGGCGAGCACGCCGATGGTCGCGTACAGCCCGGTCATCACGTCGGCGAGCGCGACGCCGACCTTCATCGGACCGCCGCCGGGCGCGCCGTCGGGCTCGCCGGTCAGGCTCATCAAGCCGCCGAGGCCCTGGATCATGAAGTCGTAACCGGGCAGGTCCTTGTACGGCCCGCTCTGGCCGAAGCCGGTAACCGAGCAGTAGATCAGGCGCGGATTGACCGCCTTCAGGCTTTCGTAGTCCAGCCCGTACTTGGCCAGGCCGCCGACCTTGAAGTTCTCGAGCACCACGTCGCACTGCGCCGCCAGCTCGCGCACCAGCACCTGGCCTTCGGGCCGGGTGATGTCGACCGTCACCGACTGCTTGCCGCGGTTGGCCGCCAGGTAGTACGCGGCCTCCGAGGTGTCGCGCCCCATGCCGTCCTTCAGGTACGGCGGACCCCAGCCGCGGGTGTCGTCGCCGGCACTAGGGCGCTCGACCTTGATCACCTCGGCGCCGAGGTCGGCGAGGATCTGCCCGGCCCAGGGGCCGGCCAGCACGCGGCTCAGGTCGAGCACGCGGATATGTGACAGGGCTCCACTCATCGATCTTTCTCCTGGAGGATGGGGAAGGGGTAATGAGGGATGGAGTGATCGTGAGGCGTCGGATTCGTGAGACGTGAAGCGTTAAGCGTGATGTAAGAACCGTGCCACCCGTCTTCACGCTTCATCGCCGAACACCACCGCACACAGCGTTCCGTAGTCGCGTGTCCGAGCCTACACGATCAAAATATCAAACACAAGCCAGTTTTCGTTTAAAATTTTTAACGATCATGGCGGCACGAAGCTTCGCGTCGCTGCAGCGCCGCAACCTCAGCAGCGGGGCACGAGGCGCGGGGCCTCGCACCGGCGCCGGTTCAGCCGCCGCCGCGCAGCCGCTCGTTGCGCCGGCGCAGCCACTCCATCGTCAGCAGCATCAGCACCGACAGCGTGATCATCAGCGTCGCCACCGCAGCGATGGTGGGGCTGATGTTTTCGCGGATGCCGCCGAACATCTGCATCGGCAGCGTGCGCTGGGTCGGGCTGGCCAGGAACAGCGTCACCACCACCTCGTCGAACGAGGTGGCGAAAGCGAACAGCGCTCCCGAGATCACCCCCGGCGCGATCAGCGGCAGCACCACCCGGCGGAACACCAGCAGCGGCGGCGCGCCGAGGCTGGCGGCAGCGCGCGACAGGTTGGCGTCGTAGCCGGCCAGCGTGGCGGTGACGGTGATCACGACGAAGGGCACGCCGAGCGCCGCGTGCGCCAGGATCAGCCCCGCGTAGCTGTTCAACAGCCCCAGGTCGGCGAAGAAGAAGTACAGCCCGACGGCGACGATCACGATCGGCACCACCATCGGCGAGATCAGCACCCCCATCACCAGGCCCTTGCCGCGGAACTCGCCGCGCACCAGCCCCACCGCCGCCAGCGTACCGAAGGCGGTGGCAAGCAGGGTCGCCGCCGGGGCGATCACCAGGCTGTTGGTGAGCGCCAGCATCCACTCGTGCGAGCCGAAGAACTCCTGGTACCAGCGCAGCGACAGCCCCGACAGCGGGTAGGTCAGGAACGAGCTCGAATTGAACGACAGCGGCACGATCACCAGGATCGGCAGCACCAGAAACAGCAGCACCAGCCAGCACAGCACCGGGAAGGCACGGTGCCAGAAGCGTTCCACCGTAGTGACAGAAGAGGTCTGCATGTCAGCGTCTCTCACCGTGAGGAGTGAGGGGTGAGGAGTGAGGTGCAGGCACGGGCGTCCTCGTGCCTCGCGCCTCGCCGCCTGTTCATTTGCCCCTGACCGGCGTGGGGGGACGGGAAGCGCGCCCATAGACGGCGTACAGCGCCAGTGTCGCGGCCAGCAGCAGCGTGCCGAGCGCCGCCGCCATGCCCCAGTTGATGGTGCGGTTGGTGAAGAAGGCGACGAAGTAGCTGACCATCTGGTCGCCGGGGCCGCCGACCAGCGCCGGGGTGATGTAGTAGCCGATCGCCAGGATGAACACCAGCAGCGCACCGGCGGCCACGCCGGCGTAGGTCTGCGGCACGTATACGCGCCAGAAGGCCTTGAATGGATGGGCGCCGAGCGACACCGCCGCGCGCACATAAGCGGGCGGGATGCCCTTCATCACCGCGTACAGCGGCAGGATCATGAACGGCAGCAGGATGTGGGTCATCGCGATGTAGACGCCGAGGCGGTTGAACACCAGTGCCAGCGGCTGCTCGATCAGCCCCAGCCCCAGCAGCGCGCCGTTGATCAGCCCGCCCGACTGCAGCAGCACGATCCAGGCGGCGGTGCGTACCAGCAGCGAGGTCCAGAACGGCAGCATCACCAGGATCAACAGCAGGTTGGCCTTGCCGGCCGGCTGGCTGGCCAGCCAGTACGCCACCGGGTAGCCGAGTCCCAGGCACAGCACCGTCACCACCGCCGCCATCCAGAAGGTGCGGCCGAACACCTCCAGGTACAGCGCCTCGGCGTCGGGCACCTTGACGATGTCGCCGCTGGTCACGTCGACGCGCCGGTCGACGGCGGCGAGCAGGTACAGCGAGGTCAGCGGCCGGGCGGCGCGGGCGAAGGCGCGCCAGGTGTCGAGCTCGCCCCAGGCCGGATCGAGCGCGCTCAGCGCTTCGCGCACCGGCACCGCCTCGGGCGCGGGCAGCTTGCGCACCGTCTTGTTGACCAGGCTGCGCAAGCCGTCGAGCTCGGCATTCAGCCGCCGGGTGGCCACCCCGATCTGGCCGGAGGCCTGCAGCGCGCGCAGATCGGCCACCAGCGCCGCGTACACCGCCTCCGCGGGCACGGCCTGGCCGTCCCAACCCTCGAGCGCGGCGACCGTCGCCGGCATCGTGCGGCCGAGCTCGGGGTTGTCGACGCTCTTCCACAGCACGGTGCCGATCGGCAGCACGAAGGCGAGCAGCAGGAAGCCGAGCAGCGGCGCGATCAGCGCCAGCGACTTCAGCTTGTAGGCGCGCTCGGCGCGCGCCAGCTTGCGCTTGAGCGGCTCGCCGTCGTCGGCGGCGAGCGGTGGCGAAACGGTGGCGTCGGTCATGGGCCTTCTCCGGTCAGGAGTGGGGGGTGAGGAGTGAGGAGAGAAAGGACGGTGGAGCGGCCGTTGCCCCTTGCTCCGTCCTCTTCACCCCTCACCCCTCACCGCGCGCGGAGCGCGCTATTGCGCCGCCCAGGCGTTGAAGCGCTCCTCGAGGTCTTCGCTGTGCTCGACCCAGAACTCGGTGTCGACGGCGATCGCCCCTTCGAGGTTCTTCGGCGCGGTCGGCAGCCCGGCGGCGACCTTGGGGTCGAGCATGCCGATCGCCACCTTGTTGGTCGGGCCGTAGGGGATGTTCTCGGCGAACAGCTTCTGCTGCTCGGGGCGGTTGGCGAAGGCGATGAACTTCATCGCCAGGTCCTTGTTCTTCGAACCCTTGACGATGGTCCAGTGGTCGAGATCGTAGAGGCTGCCGGCCCACACCAGCTCGAGCTTGCGCCCTTCCTTCTGCGCCGCGGCGATGCGGCCGTTGTAGGCCGAGCTCATCACCACGTCGCCGGCGGCGAGCCATTGCGGCGGCTGGGCACCGGCTTCCCACCACTGGATGTGCGGCTTGAGCTGGTCGAGCTTCTTGAAGGCGCGCGCGACGCCCTCCTTGGTCCCCAGTACCTTGTAGACCTCGGCCGGCGCGACGCCGTCGGCGAGCAGCGCGAACTCGAGCGTGTACTTGGCGCCCTTGCGCAAGCCGCGCTTGCCGGGGAAGGTCTTGACGTCCCAGAAATCGGCCCACGAAGTCGGCGCCTTGGCCAGTTTGGCGGCGTCGTAGGCGAGCGCGGTCGACCACACGAAGATGCCGGCGCCGCACTCGCTGACCGCGCCGTCGACGAACTGGCTCTTGTCGCCGAGCTGCGACCAGTCGAGCTTTTCGAACAGCCCTTCGGTACAGCCGCGCACCAGCTCGGGGCCCTCGATCTCGACCACGTCCCAGCCGACCTGGCCGGTCTCGACCATCGCCTTGACCTTGGCGAGCTCGTTGTTGTACTCGCCCGGAACCACGCGCCCGGCGCCGGTCCGATCGAAGGGCTTGTAGAAGGCGACATCCTGCGCCTTCTGCGACGCGCCGCCGAACGAGATCACGGTCAGGTCGGCGGCCTGCGCGCTCGCGACGGCGAACGCCAGCGCCGATGCCAAGGTCAGCACCTGGGTCTTCTTCATGGTCTTCTCCTTCCCCTCGATGGCCGGTGGCCATGGTCGTCGTTGTTGTCGTCGATCAGTGCGGCAGCGGATCGAGCGCGCGGGCGTCGTCGGCGTGCCAGGCGACCGGCACCTGGCTGCCTTCGCGCCACGCGGCGTCCATCTGCGCGACCGGCACCTTGACGGTGAAGCCCGACTGCCCGGCCAGCTCCAGGCGCACGCGCACGTGGTCGCCGAGGTAAATGAACTCCTCGATCCGCCCGCGCAGGCGGTTGCCCAGCCCGGCGCCGGCACCGTTCAGCAGCACCCGCTCGGGGCGGATCGACAGCGAGGTCGCCGCTCCGGCCCCCCTGACCGCGACCGCGCGCGCACTGACCTCGGCACCGTCGGCGAGCCGCACCCGGCAGTGCTCGCCCTCGACCGCGGTCACGGTGCCGGGCAGCGCATTGTTCTCGCCGATGAAGTGCGCGACGAAGGAGTTGACCGGACGCTCGTACAGCCCCGAAGGCGTGTCGATCTGCTGGATCACGCCATCGTTGAACACCGCGACGCGGTCGGACATCGTCAGCGCCTCGGACTGGTCGTGGGTGACGAACACCACCGTCAGCCCCAGTTCGCGGTGCAGGCGGCGGATCTCGAGCTGCATGTGCTCGCGCAGGTTCTTGTCGAGCGCTCCCAGCGGCTCGTCCATCAGCACCAGCTTCGGCTCGAACACCAGTGCGCGGGCCAGCGCGATACGCTGCTGCTGGCCGCCCGACATCTGCGCCGGGTAGCGCCGCGCCAAATGGCCGAGCTTCACCATCGCCAGCGCCCGCTCGACCTTGGCCGCGATCTCGGCCCTGGGCAGCCTGCGCACGCTCAGCGGGAAGGCGAGGTTTTCCGCCACCGTCAGGTGCGGGAACAGCGCGTAGTTCTGGAACACCATGCCGATGTTGCGTTTGTAGGCCGGCAGCGTGTGCAGCGGCTTGCCGTCGAGCAGGATCTCGCCGTGGGTCGGCGTCTCGAAGCCGGCCAGCATCATCAGGCAGGTAGTCTTGCCCGAGCCCGAGGGGCCGAGCAGCGTCAGGAACTCGCCGCGCGCGATGTCGAGGTCGAGGCTCTTCACGACCAGGTGCTCGCCGTCGTAGCTCTTCTGGATGTCACGGAAGCGAACCAGGACTTCGGACCCGTCGGCCATGCTGCTGCTCCTCCAGTCTGGGGTGGCTTGCGGGGCGGCATCCGCCCCATCCCGGGCGCCTGCTGGTCGCGGCGCCTCTCGCGGTGCCCGCAGACTAGCAGCGTTTAAAAATCTAGACAATACTCGGACGCCGGATACAGACGCGCTGAAGCGCCGGTATCGGATACAAGGTCGAACAGAGACTTACGAGATAGACAGCGCGATGAGCCGCTACCGGTGTTTACCGAAGCGCATCAGCGCGCGGCGAGGACGCGGATGATGAGCGAGCCCCTGCAGGAAACCGAGACCGGCTTCGATGTCGGCGCGCAACTGCGCGCGGTGCGCGAAGCGCGCGGCCTGTCGCAGCGCGAGCTGGCGCGGCGCGCCGGCGTGACCAACGGCACGATCTCGCTGATCGAGCAGAACAAGAACAGCCCGTCGGTGGCGTCGCTGAAGAAGGTGCTCGACGGCATCCCGATGACGCTGGCCGAATTCTTCGCGCTCGAACAGCCGCCGTGCGACCAGGTGTTCTTCCGCGCCGCCGAGCTGGTGACGCTGACCAAGGGCGCGGTGTCGTTCCGCCAGGTCGGCGCGCGCGAAGGCCAAGCCCTGCAGATCCTGCACGAGCACTACGCCCCCGGCGCCGACACCGGCAAGGCGATGCTGCGCCACGACGGCGAGGAAGGTGGCATCGTGCTGCGCGGGCGGATCGAGCTCACCGTCGGCGAGCGCCGCGAAGTGCTCGGCCCCGGCGACGCCTACCACTTCGACAGCAGCCAGCCGCACCGCTTCCGCAACATCGGCGACGAGGTCTGCGAAGTCATCAGCGCGTGCACGCCGCCGTATCTGTGAGGAATGGGGAGAGGCATTCCATTCCCCTTCCCCATTCCCCCTTCCTCATTCCTGATCACCCGAGGTAGCGTCCCAGCCGCTCGACCGCCTCCTCGATCCGCGCCAGCGAGGTGGTGTAGGCGAAGCGCACGTGGCGCTCGGCGCGGTGGCTACCGAAGTCGATGCCGGGGGTGATCGCCACGCCGGTTTCTTCGAGCAGGCGGAAGGCGAAGGCGTAGCTGTCGTCGGTGAAGCGGCTGGCGTCGGCGTAGACGTAGAACGCGCCCTCGGGCGTGACCGGTACCTGGAAGCCGAGGCTGCGCAGCGCCGGCAGCAGGACGTCGCGCCGGGCCCGGAACTCGGCGCGGCGCGCCTCGAGGATCGCCTCGGCCTCGGGAGTGAAGGCTGCGAGCGCGGCATGTTGCGCCGGCGTCGGCGCGGCGATGTACAGGTTCTGCATCAGCTTCTCGGCGTCGCGCACGCCCCACTGCGGCGCCACCAGCCAGCCGAGCCGCCAGCCGGTCATGCCGAAGTACTTGGAAAAGCTGTTGATCACCCAGAGGTCGTCGGCGATCGCCAGCACCGAGCGCGCCGAAGCGCCGTAGACCAGACCGTGGTAGATCTCGTCGACGATCACGTGGCCGCCCCTGGCGCGGGCCACCGCGATGATGCCGGCCAGGGCTTCGGGCGCGAGCAGGGTGCCGGTCGGGTTCGACGGCGAGGCGAGCATCACCGCGCGCGTCGTCGGCCCCCAGTGGCGCTCGACCAGCTCGGGGGTCAGCTGGTAGTCGGACTCGGGGCCGACCGCGATGCCGACCGCCTCGCCTTCGCAGAAGCGCACGAAGTGGCGGTTGCACGGGTAGCTCGGGTCAGCGAGCAGCACCTGCGTGCCGGGCTCGACGATCGCGCCCGCGGCGAGCAGCAGCGCCCCCGAGGCACCGGGGGTGACGATGATGCGCCCGGGGTCGACCGCGACCCCGTCGCGGCGCGCGTAGTGCCCGGCGATCGTCGCGCGCAGCGCGGGCAGCCCCTTGGCGGCGGTGTACGCGGTGCGCCCGGCGGCGAGCGCGGCCTGGCCGGCGCGGACGATGGGCTCGGCGGTGCTGAAGTCGGGTTCGCCGACTTCCATGTGGATGATGTCGTGCCCTTCGGCTTCGAGCGCCTGCGCCCGGGCGAGCAGCTCCATCACGTGGAAGGGGGCGATCCCGGCGGTGCGGCGGGCCAGGGCGGGGGTGGTCGGCGTCATCGGATGCAGTCCCGGCAGTTTTAGGGAGGGGACGCGGGGGCTCACGGCTGGTCGGCCGGCGTCACCCGCAGCGGCGGCAAGCCTACCGGATCGCCGGCCGCCGATCCACTTTCGGCCAGGCGGATGGCGAGCTCGAGGTTGTTGCGCGAATCGGCGTTGTGGACCGCTTCGTCGCGCGTGACGCGCCCCCCGCGGTAGAGCCCGTACAGCGACTGGTCGAAGGTCTGCATGCCGTGCGCCGCGCCCTGCGCCATCGCTTCCTTGAGGCTGTCGAGCCGCCCCTTGAGGATCAGCTCGGCGACGTAGGCGGTGTTCAGCAGGATTTCCACCGCCGGCACGCGCCGGCCGCCGGTGCCCGATACCAGCCGCTGCGACACGATCGCGCGCAGGTTCAGCGCCAGGTCGAGCAGGAGCTGCTGGCGCGCGGCCTCGGGGAAGAAGGTGACGATGCGCTCGAGCGCGCCGTTGGCGTGGTTGGCGTGCAGCGTCGACAGGCACAGGTGGCCGGTCTCGGCATACGACAGCGCGTGCCGCATCGTCTCTTGGTCGCGGATCTCGCCGATCAGGATCACGTCGGGCGCCTCGCGCAGCGCGTTGCGCAGCGCGTCGCCGTAGCTGTGCGTATCGATGCCGACTTCGCGCTGGCCGACCACCGAGCGCTTGTGCCCGTGCAGGAATTCGATCGGGTCTTCGATCGTCAGGATGTGACCGGGCAGGCGCTCGTTGCGGTGGTCGACCATCGCCGCGAGCGAGGTCGACTTGCCGGTGCCGGTGGCGCCGACCAGCAGCACCAGCCCGCGCTTCTCGAGCGCCAGCTCGCCGAGCAGCGCCGGCAGGCCGAGCTCGGCCAGCTTCGGGATGCGCTGGCGGATGTAGCGGATCACCATCGCCACTTCGCCGCGCTGGCGGAAGACGTTGGCGCGAAAGCGCCCGAGTTCGGGCAGGTGCAGCGCGAAGTTCATCTCCAGCGTGCGCTCGAACTCGGCGCGCTGCGCCTCGTTCATCAGCGCGAAGGCGATCTCGCGCGCAGCACCGGAGCGCAGCGGCGGCGCGTTGAGGGGCATCACCTGCCCCTCGATCTTGATGTGCACCGGCGCGCCCGCGTAGAAGAACAGGTCCGAAGCATCCCGCTCGACCATCAGGCGCAGGTAGCGCGTCACGTCCGCCATCACATCCATCGTCGCGATCCTCCCGTCCCCGGCTTCCTGCTTGTACGGATTCCAGGAATGTCGTGCGCATTGCGGCGGAGCGAGGGGGATGTCGCTGCGCTCATTCTCGGCGTACCTCCGTGTACGCCTCCGAGGTACGGCGCCGCTCCGCGCTGTCCCTGCGCCCGCGGCGCGCGTAATCCGCTCCGCGACATCCCCCTCGCTCCGCCGCATCGGAGCTGGCCAATCAGCGGAAATTTTCTGGAACCCGTATTAGCCGCTCGCAGCCGCCGCGTCGAGCCTCCGGCGAGGACGACGCGGTGCCTCGTCAGCGCTGCACCCGGTTCAGCCCGTTCAGCGCCGCGACGCGGTAGGCCTCGGCCATGGTCGGATAGTTGAAGGTCGTATTGACGAAGAACGTCAGCGAATTCGCCTCGCCCTTCTGCGCCATGATCGCCTGACCGATGTGCACGATCTCGGCGGCCTGGTCGCCGAAGCAGTGGATGCCGAGGATCTCGAGCGTGTCGCGGTGGAACAGGAGCTTCAGCATGCCGACCGTCTGACCGGTGATCTGCGCGCGCGCCAGGTTCTTGAACCAGGCGTAGCCGATCTCGTAGGGGATGCAGGCTTCGGTCAGCTCGCGCTCGGTGCGCCCGACCGAGCTGATCTCGGGCGAGGTGTAGATGCCGGTCGGGATGTACTCGACCAGGTGGCTGTCGCAGTAGCCGTTCGCCAGGTGGCTCGCCGCGAAGCGCCCCTGGTCGTACGAGGCGCTGGCCAGGCTCGGGTAGCCGATCACGTCGCCGACCGCGTAGATGTGCGCCAGCGCGCTCTGGTAGCTGGCGTTGACGTCGAGCTGGCCGCGGCTGTTGGGCTTCAGTCCCAGCGCCTCGAGCCCCATGCCCTGGGTGTTGCCGGTGCGCCCCTGCGCCCACAGCACGATGTCGCTCTTGATCTTCTTGCCCGACTTCAGGTGCAGCACCACGCCGTCGGACTGCGGTTCGACGCGCTCGTAGATCTCGTTGTGGCGGACCACGACGCCCTGGTCGCGCAAGTGGTACGAGAGCGCGTGCGCGATCTCGTCGTCGAGGAACGACAGCAGCTGCGAGCGGGTGTTGATCAGGTCGACCTTGCAGCCCATGTTGCGGAACATGCTGGCGTATTCGCTGCCGACCACGCCGGCGCCGTAGATCGTGATCGACTCCGGCGTGTACGGCATGCTGAGGATGGTGTCGCTGTCGAAGATGCGCGGGTGGTTGAAATCGACATCGCTCGGGCGGTACGGGCGCGAGCCGGTGGCGATCACGAAGTGCTCGGCGCGCAGCCGCGCCGGCGGCTCGCCGTTGCCGCGGTGCACCTCGACCGCGTGCGCATCGACGAAGCGCGCCAGGCCGCGGTGCAGCGCCACGCGGTTGCGCTCGTAGAACTCGCGGCGCATCGAGGCCTGCTGCGCGATCACCGACTCGGCGGTGCGCAGCAGCTCCGGGTACGACAGGTGCGCGGGCCGGCCGAGGCTGCGGTACTGCGGGCTGCGGTTGAACTCGAGCATGCGGTTGATCGCGTGGCGCAAGGCCTTCGACGGGATCGTGCCCCAGTGCGTGCAGCCGCCGCCGACCTGCGAGTACCTCTCGATCGCGGCGACCAGCCTGCCTTCCTTGACCGACTTCATCGCCGCGCCCTCGCCCCCCGGACCGGTGCCGATGACGATGACGTCGTACTTCTGCTCGTTCATGCCTTCCCCCTCTGCGGCTCGATGCGGGACGGCGCCCGCGAGGCGCGCAGTATACCGGCGCCGGGCGGCGCCATCCTCGGCGAGCGCGGGGTGGCAGAGTGTCATCTTTTTTTACAGTTCACGCTGCACCTTGACCATCGGCCAAAAGCAAAAACAACAAAATCAATCATGTATAAAAAATGGCCTGATTATTGCTGCCTCGATGGATACCGAGCTCCTGTCGGCGGGCAGGACGCTGGGGGAAAACCCGAATGGCAGCCAGCGCCCTATCCGTCTGCAGGGCTGCGCTTGACCTCAACGAGGGAATGTCCGCGATGAAAATGAACAAGAGCTTGCTCATGGGTGCGAGCGCCGCGCTGGCGCTGGGTACGAGCGTCGCCGCCAATGCCGGTCTGCTGATCGGGACGCCGACGGGCTTGCAGGGCGACCTGCGGTTCGACAGCTTCCGCGACGGCAACGGCGAGTTCAACCTGACGATCACCGCCGCGGCCGGCGCCGTGGAGATGCAAAATCAGACCACCACGAACGGCCACATCAAGGGCTTCGGCAGCGGCGGCTTCTGCTTCTCGCCGCTTCCGAGCGGGGGGTGCGTCCCCGGCGACACGATCCCGTTCGACTTCAACGGCGAGCAGCTCTTCGTCGGCGACTTCTCGGCCGACTGGGGCGGTGTCAGCTCGGTGGTGTTCGGCGACGGCGACAATACCAACGACCTGACGCCCGGCACCACGTTCAGCTTCGCGTACGACGGCACCTCGCCGCTGTTCGACATGCTGCTGCCGCCGAGCGGCATCGGCCCGCTCGACGGCACGCTGGTGATGGAAGTGCTGGCCGCCGACGACACCTCGGTGTCGTTCAAGCTGACCGAAACCAAGAACGCACCGTGGCTCGGCTTCGAGGCACTGCTGACGCAGCTCGACAATTTGGGCAGTCCCGCCAACCTCGACGTGATCGACGGCCGTCTGACGGTCGACGCAGGCGCGCGCCTGGTGGTGCCGGAACCG
The DNA here is from genome assembly GCA_039807445.1 of Candidatus Competibacteraceae bacterium. Taxonomy (GTDB): domain Bacteria; phylum Pseudomonadota; class Gammaproteobacteria; order Competibacterales; family Competibacteraceae; genus JBDHRG01. The sequence goes on along the minus strand of JBDHRG010000117.1, from coordinate 136 downwards.
GCGTCGCTGGCGCTGCTCGGCGCCGGTCTGCTCGGCTTCGGCGCGCTGCGCCGTCGCCGGGCGGCGTGATCGGCCGTCGCGATCCTTTACACCCCCGGAAACGGCGGCGCGAGCCGCCGTTTCGTTTTGCGCGCCC
>JBDHRG010000004.1:0-55869 GCA_039807445.1 Candidatus Competibacteraceae bacterium | reverse complement strand
TGCTCGGGCTGTACGGCGGCGCCGACAGCGGCATTCCGCTCGACTCGGTCGAGCGGATGAAGGCGGCGCTGGCGCAGGGCGGAAGCGGCTCGCAGATCGTCGTCTATCCCGAGGCGCCGCACGCCTTCCACGCCGACTACCGCCCGAGCTACCGCAAGGACGCCGCCGGAGACGGCTGGCGGCGGCTGCGCGAATGGCTCGCCGCGCACGGCGCGGCGGCGTGACCCCCGAAAACCGCGAGGGCGCCCGCGCCGGCAGCAGAGCCGCCGAAACGGTGCTTCAGGAACGCGCCGCGGCGGTCTGGCCGGTGGGCTCGGCGACGATCGCCTTGTAGGCGATCGCGCCGATCGCCGCGCCGACGATCGGTGCCACCCAGAACAGCCACAGCTGGCCGAGCGCCCAGCCGCCTTCGGCGAACAGCGCCGGCCCGGTGCTGCGCGCCGGGTTCACCGAGGTGTTGGTGACCGGGATGCTGATCAGGTGGATCAGCGTCAGGCACAGACCGATCGCGATCGGGGCGAAGCCGGCCGGTGCGCGCGGATCGGTCGCACCCATGATCACGAGCAGGAACATCGCGGTCATCACCACTTCGGTGACGAAGGCCGCGCCCAGACCGTAGCCGCCCGGCGAGTGCTCGCCGAAACCGTTGGCGGCGAAGCCGCCGATCTTGGCGTCGGCCTTGCCGGTGGCGATGAAGTACAGCACCGTCGCCGCGACCACTGCGCCGAGCACCTGCGCGACGATGTACGGCACCAGCTCGGCCGCCGGAAAGCGCCCGCCCACCGTCAAGCCGACCGACACCGCCGGGTTCAGGTGGCAGCCCGAGACGTGGCCGATCGCGAAAGCCATCGTCAGTACCGTCAGGCCGAAGGCGAGCGATACGCCGTGCAGCCCGATGCCGACCTGCGGAAAGGCAGCCGCGAGCATCGCGCTGCCGCAGCCGCCGAGGACCAGCCAGAACGTGCCGATGAACTCGGCACCCAAACGCTTACCCAGGGACATCTCGACCTCCTGTTGCCATCTTCCCCGGATCGTCGAACAGTCGCCACGATCCGGCGCCACCGCACGCGGGTCATCCCGACCTCGGCGGCGGCGGCACTCCGGCAAGTATGGAGCCTGTCTCTGATATAGCAAGGTGTGCGCGATGGTGAACAATGGTGTTTACAAGGAAGCACGAAGTCGCCTTCAACCTTGCGTTGTACCTCAGTCCTGCTACGGTCTGGGGTGCTTCGCCCAGGCTGGCAACCACAACTGCCCTACCCGTGGCGAGTCTGTCCGGTAACGGCGGACACTGCCGCAGGAACAAGGAAGTGCCTGTTTGCAGTTGGGAAAGTGACGCCTGTCAGACATGAATACGGTCTTCAAGACGGTTCAGGGCAGGAAGAAAAGCGTGAACACCTTTGTTCACCTTTTCGATAGCAGAACAAAGATGACCGCGCCAACGTCACGGAATCCGCCGGCAGCGGATTCGGACGCCCGCAGGGCGGCCCCGCAGGGGAGTCGGGCAGGATGGCCCGGCTCAGCGGTGGTATTCGCCGGCCGCCTCGGGCTGATAGGCGATGGCGAGCACTTTCAGCTGCAGCTGGCGCCCGGCCGGCATCGGCCACGCGATAGTCTGCCCGACCGCCAGCCCGAGCAGCGCGCTGCCCGCCGGCGCCAGCACCGAAACCTTGCCCGGCGAGCCGTCGCTGTCGCGCGGATAGACCAGCGTCAGCTCGAACTCGCGGCCACTGTCGACCTCGGCGACGCGCACCGTCGAGTTCATCGTCACGATGCCGGACGGCACTTCCTGCGGCTCGACGATGGTCGCCCGATCCAGTTCGGCGCGCAGCGCGTCGGCACCGGGGAAGTCCTTGTAGGCCGGCGAATCCAGCAGCACTTCGAGGCGCTCGAGGTCGAGGCTGGTGACGGTGATCGGCGGTTGCATGCTCATGGCATTCCTCCAGCGGTGCCCACCCGCGGCAGCCGCAAGCCAGCACGGGACGGGACTCGGAAATTCCAGGGTTCGAAAGCGCGCCGGGCCGCCCGAAGGCGGCCCGGCATCGTGGGGTTGGTGTCGCGGCACTATAGCAGGTTCGGCCCTACCGGCAAGCCGGTGCGTCCCGCCTCACCACAGCGGCTTGGCGAGGCGCTCGGTGAAGTCGGTGAACATGGCGTTGAAGCTCAGGCTGACGCGCAGCTCCCCGCTCGCGTTCGGGTCGACCGAGTGCGGCAGCCACGACGGGAACAGCAGCAGCGTGCCCGCGGCGACGCGGACCACGACCTGGTCGGTGTTGGCGGCGGTCAGCGCCGTCACCGGCGGGCGGATGATGCCGGTCTGCGGGCGCGGGTCGTGGAAATTGATCGTGTCGGCCCCCGGCTGCACCTGGACGTAATAAACGCCGCTGAGGAAGTTGTTCGGATGGCTGTGCATCCGGTGGCCCGCGCCCGGCGCCGACACGTTGGCCCAGCAGGCGCTGAGCGCGAGGTCATCGGCACCGATCTTCAGGAAGCGCAGCACGCCGTCACTCGCCCGCGCGATCCACTCGACCAGCTCGGCCAGCTCGGCGCGCTCGTGCAGGGTCTGAACCGACTGCCAGGCCTCGCCCCGCCCCAGTTCGGGTTGCCCCAAGCCGGCGAGCAGCGCGAGAACGTGGCGGTCGAGCGGCTCGTGCAGTTCGCGCCTGAGCTGCAACTCCCAGACCAGCGAGGGGAACAGCGAATGGAGGTCGGATGCCTCCAGCCAGGGTTCCATCGGCCACCTCCCCGGGGACGGCGGGCGCACTCCCCGCCCCGAGTCTAGAACCCCGGCCGACCGCGCTCAGCCCACCAGCACGATGCAAAGCTGCACCGGGCCGTGCGCGCCCATCAGCAGCGTCTGCTCGAGGTCGGCGGTGCGCGAGGGGCCGGTGATCAGGTTCACCGTGCGCGGGATCGCGCCGAGCTCGGCGCGCAACAGGTCCCAGGCGTCTTCGTAGGCGCCGACGATGCGCGCGGCCTCGAGCACGACGAGGTGGTGGTCGGGCACGAAGTTCAGCGAAGTCGGGCTGTGGCCGCCCGAGTGCAGCACCAGCGTGCCGGTCTCGGCGATGCCGGCGAAGGCCGGGGTGACGCTGGCCGGGTCGCCGCCGCGCGCCGGGCGGATTTCGGTGGCGAGGCCGGTCCAGTCCAGACCGGCGAGTTCGGGCGCCAGCACCACGCTCGGCGGCAGCGCCTGCGCCTCGAGGAAGGCCGCGACCGCAGCCGGCACCGCAGCGCGTTCGGGCACGCGGCTGACCACGGCCGAAGCCTCGGTCGCCATCGCCACGAACAGCTCGACCCGGCCGGCGGGGTCGAGCGCCGCCGCGCGCGCCGGCACCACGTTGCGCGGATGCCCGGCGAGCCGCGCCGCCGGGTCGCCCTTGAGCGCGGCGGGCGGATCGGCGCGGGCGATGCCCTTGCGGATGTTGGCGAGGATGGCGTCGCGCGCGTTGGTCGTCATCGGGCGGCTCCCGGGCTTCGTTCGGCCCACAGCTCGTGGAAAGTCTTGCCCTCGGGCGCGGGCAGGTCGCGCCAGGCGGTCCAGCCGCGGGCCACGGGCAGCGCGCGGATGCGCCCGGCCTTGCCGCCCAGCAGCTTCAGCAACCGCGCCTGCAACGCCGTCGCCTTGCGGTACCAGCCCGGATGCTTCGCCAGCCAGGCCCAGGCCCCCAGCCCGAAGCGGTACGCGCGCGGCTGCAGGTGCTTCTCGTACTCGCGGTTGCGCCAGTGGCGCATCAGCTTGGGCAGCGGGATGCGTACCGGGCAGACGCTCTCGCAGCGCCCGCAGAAGGTCGAGGCGTTGGGCAACAGCCCGGCTTGCTCGATGCCGACCAGTTGCGGCGTCAGCACCGAGCCCATCGGTCCCGGGTAGACCCAGCCGTAGGCGTGGCCGCCGACCGCGCCGTATACCGGGCAGTGGTTGATGCAGGCGGCGCAGCGGATGCAGCGCAGCATGTCCTGGAACTCGCTGCCGAGCATGCCGGAGCGGCCGTTGTCGAGCAGCACGACGTGGAATTCCCCCGGGCCGTCGGCATCGTCCGCACGGCGCGGCCCCGAGGACAGGCTGGTGTAGACGGTCAGCTCCTGTCCGGTGGCCGAGCGCGGCAGCAGGCGCATGAAGGTGGCCAGATCCTCGAGCGTCGGCACCACCTTGTCGATGCTGGTGATGACGATGTGCACCTTCGCCAGCAGCTGGGTCAGGTCGCCGTTGCCCTCGTTGGTGAAGATCACCGTCTGGCCGGTTTCGGCGATGCAGAAATTGGCGCCGGTGATGCCGACGTCGGCTGCGGCGAAGCGGGTGCGCATGATCTCGCGCGCCTCGTCCAGCAGCGCGCGCGGCTCGGTCTGGCGCGCGGTCTTGCCGTACGGCCGGTGGTGCTGGTGGAAGGCGTCGGAAACCTGGTCGAGGCTCAGGTGGATCGCCGGGGCGACGATGTGGCTCGGGTGCTCGTCCCTGAGCTGCAGGATGTATTCGCCGAGGTCGGTCTCGACCGGGGTGACGCCGTTCGCGGCCAGGTAGTCGTTGAGCCCGGTCTCCTCCGAGACCATCGACTTGCCCTTGGTGACCGTCTTCGCGCCGACGCGGCGGCAGAGCTCGAGGATGATCGCGTTGGCCTGCTCGGCATCGGCGGCCCAGTGCACGTGGCCGCCGTTCTCGCGCACGTTGGCCTCGAAGGTTTCGAGGTAAGTGTCGAGGTTGGCGAGGACGTGGTTCTTCAGGTCGCGGCCGGCATCGCGAAGCGCCTCGAACTCGGGCAGCTTCGCGATCGCGGCGGCGCGCTTGACCGGGAAGCCGGCCTTGAGCTTGCCGAGCGCGCGCTGCAGCGCGGCGTCCTCGAGCGCGGCGTGGGCATTCTGCTTGAACTGGAGGCTGCTCACCTGCATCGGTCCGTCCTCACCGGGTTTCGCCGATCGCCGGGCCGTCGGCCATGCCGGCGAGCACTTCGGCGACGTGGCGCACGCGGATGTCCGCGCCTTCGCGCGCCAGCTTGCCGGCCATGTTCAGCAGGCAGCCCAGGTCGCCGGCGAGCAGCGTGCCGGCGCCCGAAGCGCGGGCATTGGCGATCTTGTCCGAGACCATGCGGTTGGAGATCTCGGGATACTTGATGCAGAAGGTGCCGCCGAAGCCGCAGCACACTTCCGCCTCGTCCATTTCCTTCAGCTCCAGCCCCTCGACGCTGCCGAGCAGCGTGCGCGGCTGGCGCTTGACGCCGAGCTCGCGCAGCCCCGCGCACGAGTCGTGGTAAGTGACCGTGCCCGGGTAGCGCGCCGCGACCCGTTCGACGCCGAGCACATCGACCAGGAATGCCGTCAGCTCGAAGCTCTTCGCGGCGAGCTTTTCTGCGCGCGCACGCCAGGGGCCGCCCGCCTCGAACAGCTCGGGGTACTGGTGCAGCATGCCGATGCACGAGCCCGAGGGGCCGACCACCTGGTCGTAGCCCTCGAAGGCGGCGATCACGGCTTCGGCCAGCGCGCGGGTGTCGGCCCGGTCGCCCGAGTTGAACGCCGGCTGGCCGCAGCAGGTCTGCGCAGGCGGCACCTCGACCCGGCAGCCGGCGTCCTCGAGCAGCTTGATCGCGGCGAAGGCGACCGAGGGCCGGAACAGGTCGACCAGGCAGGTCACGAACAGCCCGATCCGGGGCGGGTTGGCTGGCTTGGCGCTGTCGGCGTCCATCGCGGCTCCTGTGGTCTTACCAGTTGACCAAACGACTTACAGTCTATCAGCAATCCTCGCTTGGGTAACGGGATGGCGCGCTTGTCGCAGCTTACCAATCGGACAGGGAACGATCAGGGCACGTCATCGGTCTTGCCGCAGCTCCGTCCGGAGCGGCGCAGGCGGCGGCGCGTCAGCGGCTCATACCAGCGTTCGAGCCGGGCCTTGACGAACCGGATCGATGCCACCCAGGCCAGCGGGCGGAACCAGGGCACGCTCTGCCACAGGACGATGAAGGCGTCCACGCCGGTCACGAGCGAGCCGTCCGCCAGGCGGACATGCAGTCGCCCGAGGGCGGTCCGGGGATCGATGCCTTCGGCGCGCAGGGCCCGATCCTCGCCGGTGATGTCGAACCAGTCGACCCGTTCCTGGCGATCGAAGCGGCGATAGAACGCCATTTCCCGGCGGCAAGCGGGGCAAGCGCCGTCGAAGTAGACCTTGATATGCGTCATCGCGCTTCTCCCGCACGGCTCCGTGCTACGGATCGGCTGTCGTCAGGATTCTAGGCGGGTCCGATAGGCCGCAGGCGAGTATGTATTGTCGGAGTGGCGGGCGCTGCAGTGCCGGATGCGGGAAGGTCGCCGGGGCATGAAAAACGGCGCCGGCCGACCCGCGAGGGAATCGGCCGGCGCCGTCAGCTCAGGCCAGAGAAGTGCAGCTCAGGCCTCGTGGCCCCAGCCGAACTCCTCGACGGTGCGGAACAGGTCCATGTCGGACACCACGCCGACCGGCACGCCGCTCTCGCCGACCACGACGCGGCGCACGTTGCGCTGGAGCATCGCCGCCGAGGCGTCGGCCAGCGCGGTATCGCGCGTGACCATCACCAGCGGGCGCGTGGTGATCTCGTCGACGCTGACGCGCGCCGGCGAGCGGTTGGCGTTGATGATCTTCGATATCACGTCGCGCTGGGTCATGATGCCCCACTGACCAGCGGCACCCGGCTCGACCAGTATCGAGCTGATGCGCGCCTCGCGCATCATGTGCATCGCCTCGGCGACGCTGACCTCGCCCTTGATGGAGACGGCCTTGTGCATGATGTCGCCGACGCTCTGCGGGATGCGCCCCGACGCCTTCTGCGCCTCGGTCGGGGAGGCGACGCGCTCGGCCTCGAGCTTGCTCGCCTCGGCGCTGGCGGCGGCGCGGCGGGCCTCGAGGTCCTTCAGCAGCGTCGAGGTCTCGCCCTTGATCTTGGCGATCAGGAGGGTACCGAACTCGCTGGTCTTGACCTCGGTCGCGCCTTCCATCTGACGGGCGAAGTCGTAGGTCACGGTCTTGTCGGCGATCACCGCGCCGAGCGCCGAGTTGATCAGGTCGGCCGCCTCCTGCCAGCCCATGTACTCGAGCATCATCACGCCCGACAGCAGCAGCGAGCCCGGGTTGACCTTGTCGAGGTTGGCGTACTTGGGCGCGGTGCCGTGGGTCGCCTCGAACACCGCGACATGGTCGGCGATGTTGGCGCCCGGGGCGATGCCGACGCCGCCGACGTGCGCCGCGGCGGCGTCGGACAGGTAGTCGCCGTTCAGGTTCAGCGTCGCCAGCACCGAGAACTCGGCCGGGCGCAGCTGCAGCAGCTGGAAGATGATGTCGGCGATGCGGTCCTTGATGACGATCTTGCCTTCGGGCTGCTTGCCGCCGTAGACGCTGTACAGCTCGTCTTCGGTGATCGTCACGTCGCCGAATTCCTCCTTGGCGACCTCGTAGCCCCAGTTGCGGAAGGCGCCTTCGGTGAACTTCATGATGTTGCCCTTGTGGACAAGCGTCACCGAGTCCTTGCCGTGGTCGATCGCGTACCGGATCGCCTTGCGCACCAGGCGCTTGGTGCCGAAGGCCGACACCGGCTTGATGCCCAGGCCGGCGCCCTCGAAGAACTCGGCGCCCATCTCTTCGCGCAGGAACTTCGCGACCTTGTCGTTCTCGGGCGTGCCGGCCTTGTACTCGATGCCCGAATAGACGTCCTCGGTGTTCTCGCGGAAGATCACCACGTCGACCAGTTCGGGGTGCACCATCGGCGAGGGCACGCCCTTGTAGTAGCGTACCGGACGCACGCAGGCGTACAGGTCGAGCTCCTGGCGCAGCGCGACGTTCAGCGAGCGGAAGCCGCCGCCGACCGGCGTGGTCAGCGGGCCCTTGATCGACACGATCAAGTCCTTCAGCGCCTCGAGCGTCTCGTCGGGGAAGTAGTTGCCGTCGTACAGCTCGGCCGCCTTCTCGCCCATGAACAGCTCGCACCAGTGGATCCTGCGCTTGCCGGCATAGGCCTGCTCCACCGCCGCGTCCCACACCCGCAGACAGGCGCGGGTGATGTCCGGGCCGATACCGTCACCCTCGACGTAGCCGACGATCGGCTGGTCCGGCACGTGCAGCTTGCCGCCCCTGACGGTGATCTTTTCGCCGGTGGTGGGAACGGAGATGTGCTGATAAGCCATGGAGCCTCCTAAGCCCTGTGCCATGCAGTGTGGTAACGGCGGGTGCGCGCTGCGCGCGGCGGGTCGAAGCCACGGGCCTCCGGTGGGAGCGGGAACGGCACGGCGCGGTTGTTCGCGGGGATTGCGCGGGTGCCGCGCAGGCGGACGGGTAGCCCGGGCGTGGCCCGGTCGGGGGACGAATCGGAGTGTGCTTCCAGAACCCTGGACACGATGCCTTGAACGCTTGCCTACCCTGACGCCCGGCGTGCTGTGATCGTTGTCCGCCGGGCGCTCCAGCCGGCGCAAGAAGCTACACGCAAACGCCGGCACTGTCCATTGCAGGGCACGGGTCAAAAGCAGAAACCATGCCGTTTTCGGGTTCCGGAATCACCGTATCCGATTGCATTGTTTTTTGGACACAGTCAGCGCCGCTCGGCCGCTTTTGCCGCAGCCCCGGCTCGACTACCATCGAACAGCATCCGGCGGGTGTTCCGCCGACCCTCCTGGTTTCACGACCGCCATGACCTTGACCGAACTCCGCTACATCGTCGCCGTGGCCCGCGAGCGCCATTTCGGCCGCGCTGCCGAAACCTCCTTCGTCAGTCAGCCGACGCTGTCGGTGGCGGTGCGCAAGCTCGAGGACGAGCTCGGCGTGGTGCTGTTCGAGCGCGGCCCCGGCGAAGTCACGGTGACACCGGTCGGCCGGCGCATCGTCGAACAGGCGCAGCGCGTGCTCGAGGAGGCCGACGCGCTGAAGACCATCGCCGCGCAGGGCAAGGACGAGCTGGCCGGCGTGCTGCGCCTGGGCGTGATCTACACCATCGGCCCCTACCTGCTGCCGCACCTGATTCCGCAGCTGCGCCACAGCGCACCGAAGATGCCGCTGCAGATCGAGGAAAACTACACCGCGGTGCTCGGCGAACGGCTGAAACAGGGCAAGCTCGACGTGCTGATCCTGTCGCTGCCCTACGAAGAGGCTGGCATCCTGACCGAACCGCTGTACGAAGAACCCTTCGTCGTGGTGATGCCGGCCGGGCACGTCCTCGAGCACGAAGCCGCGATCGACCCGCACGAGCTGTCGCACGAAGACTTGCTGCTGCTCGGCCCCGGCCACTGCTTCCGCGACCAGGTGCTGCAGGTCTGCCCCGAGTGCAACCGCGCCAGCGTCGCCTCCGACGCCGACAACATGCAGAAGACGCTGGAGGGCAGCTCGCTCGAGACGATCCGGCTGATGGTCGCGACCGGCATGGGCGTGACCGTGCTGCCGCAGACTTCGGTCAACGGCTACGCCTACCCGCAGGACTTCGTCAGCGTACGCCCTTTCGCCGAGCCGGCGCCCAAGCGCCTGGTCGCGCTCGCCTGGCGCAAGAGCTTCCCGCGCCCGGCGGCGATCCGTGCGCTGGCCAAGGCCGTGCGCGCCTGCCCGCTGGGCGAGGGGGTGGAGGTGGTGGAACGGGCGGCGGCGTAAGTCAGTTCCGAGTTCCGTGACATCGTTTCGCGCAGAGCTTCGGAATGCGGTGCTTTCTCGGAACTCGGAACTGGCTACTCGGAACTCAGCCTGGCGAGCGTCGCATCGAGCGTCTCGCGCGTATCGGCGCGCAGCGTCGCGTGACCGACCTTGCGCCCGGCGCGCGGCTCTTTGCCGTAGTCGTGCCAGTGTGCACCGGGCTCGGCGATCCACCGATCGCGGTCCGGCAGCTCGCCGATGAAGTTGACCATCGCGCTGTGACCACGCGCCGCGGTCGAGCCGAGCGGCAGCCCGCACACCGCGCGCAAGTGGTTCTCGAACTGGCTGGTTTCGGCGCCCTCGATCGTCCAGTGCCCCGAGTTGTGCACGCGCGGCGCCATCTCGTTGGCGACCAGCTTGCCGCCGAGCACGAAGAATTCGATCGCGAGCACGCCGACGTAGTCGAGCTTCGCCAGCAGCGCGCGGGCATGGGCCTGTGCCTGGGCTTCGAGCTCGGGCGCCGCGAGTGGCGCGTGCGACAGGCGCAGGATGCCGCCCTCGTGGCGGTTCTCGGTCAGCGGGTAGAACGCGACCGCACCGTCGTGCCCACGCACCACGACGATCGACACTTCGCGCTCGAACGGCACGAAGCCCTCGAGGATCAGCGGCACGCCGCCGAGCGCGTCCCAGGCGGCATCGAGCTCGGCGGCGTCGCGTAGGACGCGCTGGCCCTTGCCATCGTAGCCCATGCGCCGGGTCTTCAGCACCGCCGGCAAGCCGATCACCCTGGCCGCGACCTCGAGCGCTTCGCGCGAGGCGACCGGCACGAAGGCCGGCGTGGCGATGCCGAGCTCGCGGAACAGCGTCTTTTCGCCCAGGCGGTCCTGCGCGGTCGCCAGCGCTTGCGGCCCCGGATACGCCGGCACCTCGTTGATCAGGTGCTCGAGCGCCGCGGCCGGCACGTTCTCGAAGTCGAAGGTGACGACGTCGCAGCGCCGCCCGAGCTCGTCGAGCGCATCGAAGTCGTCGTACTCGCCGTGGATCTGCGGCGCGACCTGGCCGGCGCAGGCATCCCTGGCCGGGTCGAGCACGACGAAGCGCAGTCCCAGCGGGTAGCCGGCCAGCGCCATCATCCGGGCGAGCTGCCCGCCACCGACGATGCCGACGATCACGGTGTGACCCTCGGGTCGGGATCGGCGAGCACCGTCGCCGTCTGGCGCTCGCGGAAGGCGCGCACCGCTTCGCGCAGCTCCGGATACTTGCTGCCGAGCAGCGCGGCGGCGAGCAGCGCAGCGTTGATCGCACCAGCCTTGCCGATCGCCAGCGTCCCGACCGGAATGCCGCCCGGCATCTGCACGATCGAGAGCAGCGAATCCATGCCGTTCAGCGCCGCCGACTGCACCGGCACGCCGAGCACCGGCAGCACCGTCTTGCTGGCGACCATGCCGGGCAGGTGCGCCGCGCCGCCGGCGCCGGCGATGATCACCTCGAGCCCGCGCGCTTCGGCCGAAGCGGCATAGTCGAACAGCAGATCCGGGGTGCGGTGCGCCGAGACGACGCGGACCTCGAAGGGGACACCGAGCGTCTCGAGGGTCAGGGCCGCGTGTTCGAGGGTGCTCCAGTCGGAGCGTGAGCCCATGATCAACCCGACGAGCGGGTCCGGGGTCGCATTCGCGTTCGCAGTCATTGGGTGGTCGTTGCCGAGGGCGGATGAGCAAAACGCGGCATTCTACCACCGCCGCCGGGCAGCGCACGCGCAACGGTTGACGCCGCGCGCCGCCGCCGGTATCCACTGGCGAGACGCGGCATCCGTGCGACACCGCCACCCGCAGCCACCGCCCCCTGGAAGCGACGAGGAGCGAACACCATGAGACGCTGGCAATGCCTGATCTGCGGCTTCGTCTACGACGAAGCCGCCGGCCTGCCCGAGGAGGGCATCGCCCCCGGCACGCGCTGGGAAGACGTGCCCGAGTCCTGGGTCTGCCCCGATTGCGGCGTCGGCAAGGCCGACTTCGAGATGGTCGAAATCTGAACAGCCCGGGAATGGGGGAGGGATAATGAATGAGCGCGCATCGGCCCCTCACCCCCCTTACCTATTCCCCGTTCCTAAAAAATCACCCAGAACCCGAGGAGACGCGATGCCAGGCATCGTCATCGTCGGCAGCGGGCTCGCCGGCTACACGCTGGCGCGCGAGCTGCGCAAGCTCGCTCCCGCGGCCGAGCTCACCGTGATCAGCCGCGATGCCGGCGAGTTCTACTCCAAGCCGATGCTGTCCAACGCACTGGCGCAGGGGCGCACGCCGGCGCAGCTCGCCACTGCCGACGCTGCGAAGATGGCCGCACAGCTGGGCGCGCGCGTGCTGGCCGGCACCGCGGTCCACGCGCTCGATGCCGCCACGCGCCGGCTGACCACCAGCGCCGGACCGATCGGCTACGATCAGCTCGCGCTCGCGCTCGGCGCCGACCCGATCCGCGTGCCGATCGCCGGCGACGGCGCCGCGGATGTGCTGTCGGTCAACGATCTCGCCGACTACGCCACCTTCCGCGAACGCCTCGCCGGCAGCCGTGGCCGCATCGCGATCCTCGGCGCCGGGCTGATCGGCTGCGAATTCGCCAACGACCTGCTCGCCACCGGGCACGCCGTGAGCGTGATCGACCCGGTCGCCTGGCCGCTCGGCCGCCTGTTGCCCGAGCCGGCCGCGCGCGCGGTCGAGGCGGGGCTCGCGGCCAAGGGCGTGGACTGGCACTTCGGCACCTCGGTCGGCAGCATCGACCGCGCCGGCGCGGGCTACCGGCTGCAGCTCGCCGACGGCGCCGAGCTCGAGGCCGGGCTGGTGCTGTCGGCGATCGGACTGAAGCCACGTACCGCGCTCGCGACAGCGGCGGGGCTGGCGGTCAACCGCGGCATCGTCGTCGACCGGCGGCTCGCGACATCGAAGCCCGGCGTGTACGCACTCGGCGACTGCGCTGAGGTCTGCGGGCTGGTGCTGCCCTTCGTGCTGCCGCTGATGCAGGCGGCGCGCACGCTGGCAGCGACGCTCGCCGGCACGCCGACCGAGCTCGCCTATCCGGCGATGCCGGTGGTGGTGAAGACGCCGGCGCACCCGGTGGTGGTGGCGCCGCCGCTGGCCGGCGCCGAAGGGGCATGGACTTGCGAGCCGGTCGGCGAAGGCGTGCGCGCCAGGTTCATCGCCACCGACGGCCGCCTGCTCGGCTTCGCACTGACCGGCCCGGCGACCGCCGAGCGGCAGGTGCTCACCAAGGAGCTGCCGGCGTGGCTAGGGTGAGGCACGAGGCACGAGGCACGAGGCACGAGGCACGAGGCACGAGGCACGAGGCACGAGGCACGAGGCACGAGGCACGACGAGAATGTCGTTTTTACTCGTGCCTCGCTCCTCGCACCTTGTGCCTATTCGAGTGCGGCGGCCTTCTTTTCCAGGTGCTTCTTGCGCGCCATCAGGTTCAGCGCCTCGACGCCGACCGAGAAGGCGATCGCGAAGTACAGGTAGCCCTTGGGGATGTGGAAGCCCATGCCGTCGGCGATCAGCGCCACGCCGACCAGGATCAGGAACGCCAGCGCCAGGATCTTCACCGACACGTGCGCCTCGATGAACCTGGCGAGCGGCTCCGAGGCCACCAGCATGATGACCACGGCGATGATCACCGCCGTCGCCATCACCCACAGCTGGCTGGCCATGCCGACGGCGGTGATCACCGAGTCGAGCGAGAACACGATGTCGAGGATCATGATCTGCGTGACCACCGAGGCGAAGCCGGCGGCCTTGACCTGGCGCATCTCCGCCTCGCCGCCGTCGACGGTGTGATGGATCTCGGTGGTGCCCTTGGCGAGCAGGAACAGCCCGCCGCCGAGCAGGATCAGGTCGCGCAGCGACACCGGGTGCTCGGCGAGCGTGAACAGCGGCTCGGTGACGCCGGCCAGCCAGGCGATCGAGAACAGCAGCGCCAGGCGCGTGATCACCGCCAGCGCCAGACCGACGCGCCGGGCACGGGTCTGCTGGTGCGCCGGCAGGCGGTTGGACAGGATCGAGATGAACACCAGGTTGTCGATGCCGAGCACGATCTCGAGCGCGGTCAGCGTGATCAGGCTCGCCCAGATCTGGGGATCGAGCAGGAAGTCCATGTCGGAAACTCTCGTTAACGGGCCGGCAACCGGCGCTCCGGATTATACGGGCGTCGGGGCTGTCGACACGGATCCCGTGCTCATAGACGTTTTCTATCGAGGTGGATAAAAGATTTCAATTTCCCTAAACCGATCGGCCTGCGTAGTCTTGGCCCCGATTCCGAAATCTTCTTCACCCCACGATGCACAGGAGACAAACGATGAGCGTCCTCGTCACCCGCGAAGCTCCGGACTTCACCGCCGCCGCCGTGCTCGCCGACGGCAGCATCAAGGAGGACTTCAAGCTGTCGAGCCTGCGCGGCAAGTACGTCGTGCTGTTCTTCTACCCGCTGGACTTCACCTTCGTCTGCCCGTCCGAGATCATCGCTCACGACCACCGCGTCGGCAGGCTGAAGGACCTGGGCGTCGAAGTCGTCGGCGTGTCGATCGACTCGCAGTTCACCCACTTCGCCTGGCGCGAGACGCCGGTCGAAAAGGGCGGTATCGGTCGCGTCGGCTTCCCGCTGGTCGCCGACGTCAAGCATGAAATCGCCCAGGCCTACGGCATCGAGCACCCGGAGGCGGGTGTGGCGCTGCGCGCCACCTTCCTGATCGACCGTGACGGTGTCGTCCAGCACCAGGTCGTCAACAACCTGCCGCTGGGGCGCAACGTCGACGAAGTCGTGCGCCTGGTCGAAGCGCTGCAGTTCACCGAAGAGCACGGCGAAGTCTGTCCGGCCGGCTGGACCAAGGGCGACAAGGGCATGAAGCCGACCGCCGATGGCGTCGCCAGCTATCTGGCCGAAAACGCCAGGTCGCTGTAATTTCGGCGACCCGGGGCGCGGCGATGCCGCGCCCCTCCCCCGCCAGCGCCGATACGCCAGCCCGCGGGCTGCCGTATCGACGTTGAACGGATCACGCGCTTTTCCGGAGGTTTACAGATGAGCACGACCAAACACGCCCGCCTCTTGATCCTCGGCTCCGGCCCGGCCGGCTACACCGCCGCGGTCTACGCCGCGCGCGCCAACCTCAGGCCGATGATGGTCACCGGGCTGCAGATGGGCGGCCAGTTGACCACCACCACCGAGGTCGACAACTGGCCCGGCGACGTCGAGGGGCTGCAGGGCCCGGACCTGATGGAGCGCATGCGCAAGCACGCCGAGCGCTTCGGCACCGAGATCGTGTTCGACCACATCCACACCGCCAGGCTCGGCGAGCGTCCGTTTCGCCTGATCGGCGACGCCGGCGAATACACCTGCGACGCGCTGGTGATCGCCACCGGCGCCAGCGCCCAGTACCTGGGGCTGGCGTCCGAGCAGGCGTTCATGGGCAAGGGCGTTTCGGGTTGCGCGACCTGCGACGGCTTCTTCTACCGCGGCCAGAAGGTCGCGGTGGTCGGCGGCGGCAACACCGCGGTCGAGGAAGCGCTGTACCTGTCGAACATCGCTGCCGAAGTCACGCTGATCCACCGCCGCGACAGCTTCCGCGCCGAAGCGATCCTGGTCGACCACCTGATGGACAAGGTGAACAACGGCAACATCCGCCTCGCGCTCGACTCGACCCTCGACGAAGTGCTCGGTGACGCCTCGGGCGTGACCGGCATCCGCATCAGGCGCGTCAAGACCGGCGAAACCGTCGAGCAGGCGCTGACCGGCGTGTTCATCGCGATCGGCCACAAGCCCAACACCGACATCTTCGCCGGCCAGCTCGAGATGCGTAACGGCTACCTGCTGGTGCAGGGCGGGCTCGAGGGCAACGCCACCGCGACCACGATCCCCGGCGTATTCGCCGCCGGCGACGTCGCCGACCACGTCTACCGTCAGGCCGTCACCTCGGCCGGCAGCGGCTGCATGGCAGCGCTCGACGCGCAGCGCTTCCTCGACGAGCACGGCAAGTAAGCCGCTGGTGATCGGGAATGAGGAATGGGTGAGGGATCACCCCTTTCACCCTTCCCCTTCACCCATTCTCGAAACAGTCATGCTACGGGCGGCACCCAGCCCAACGCCCAGGCGAGCAGCTCGGCTTCGGCCAGCGCCGGCGAAATCAGGTAGCCCTGCGCGGCGTCGCAGCCGAGGGCGCGCAGCAGCGCCCAGTCGCCGAGCGTCTCGACGCCTTCGGCGACGGTGCCGAGCCCCAGCTTGACGGCGATGTCGAGGCTCGACTCGAGCATCACCCGCGCATGGGGCCGCTCGGCAACACCGGTGACGAAGCCCTGATCGATCTTGAGCTCGGTGAAGGGGATCGCCTGCAGCTGCGCCAGCGACGAATAGCCGGTGCCGAAGTCGTCGATCGCCAGCCCGAAACCGCGGATGCGCAGCCGCGCGAAGTTCTCCAGGCAGGGCCCGACCTGCGCCATCGCCTCGCGCTCGGTGACTTCGAACACCACCCAGCCAGGGTCGAGCTGCAGCCGCTCGGTCAAGCGCGCGATGCGCTCGGCGAGCGTCAGGTCTTCGAGCATGCCGAGCGGCAGATTCACCGACACCGTCCAGTCCCGGCCCCGGTTGCGCCAGCGTCCGCACGCCGCGAACGCGCGCTCGAGCACCAGCCAGGTCAGCGGCTCGATCAGCCCGTGATGCTCCATCGCCGGGATGAAAGCCGCCGGCATCACCAGCCCGCGCTCGGGATGGCGCCAGCGCACCACCGCTTCAGCGCCGAGGATGCGGCCGTCGGCGAGCGCCACCTTGGGCTGGAACCAGGGCTCGAACCGCTGCGCCGCCAGCGCCGCGCGCAGCTCGGCCGGCGTGACCACCACCGGCCCGCCCGGCGCGGTCGGCTCGCGCTGCGGCACGTGCAGCGCCAGCAGCTCGCGCAGCGCCTCGACGGTCGGCGGCTTGGGCAGTACCCCGAGCACATCGACGTGGTAGGCGCGCGTCATCATCTCGACCGAGGCGGTGACGGCGCTGTCGAGCGCGCTGAACAGGATCAGCGACACCGGCAGGCCGCGGTTGCCGACGTGGCGGATCAGCGCCATGCCATCCATGCCCGGCATGTCGAGGTCGCTGATCACGATATCGAAAGCCGTGCCCCCGCTCAGCCGCTCGAGCGCCTCACGGCCATCGGCCGCCTCGGCAACCGCAGCCACCCCCAGCCCCTGCAGCAGGCGCACCAGTAGCGCGCGCTGGAAGGGATGGTCTTCGACCACCAGCAACCGCATCGTTCCGATATCGACCACAGGGTCCTCCCCGGAAAGCGCCTCGCGCCCGACGCCGCCCCCGGAGCGGCGCCGACGGCGCGGGGGTCCGTCCCGGCGCCTGTGCCTCAGCTTACACGCCGCCCCATGGCCGCGCTTGTACCGCTCGGCGGCAGCCAGTAACCTTGCCCGGCCGCCGCGGGCGGCGGCCCTTGCCACCGTAGACCCCGGGAGATCAACGGCATGCTGCCGTCCTTCTTCGCTCGAGTGCGGACCTCCGCCGCGGCCGCGCTGTGCGTGGCGCTGCTGGCGCTGGGCGGCTGCGCGACCACCGCATCCGATGCCGAGGCGGCGAAGCGCGCCCAACCGGTCAGCTACGAGAGCCAGCACGCCCTGATCAGGGCGCGCATCGAGCAGGCCTGGGTCGAGCCCAGGTCGCTCGCGAAGAAGCCGCGGGCGCTCGCCGCCGAGCTGCGCATCACCACCGACGCCCAGGGTACGGTCAAGCAGGTCAAGTTCCTCAAGCGCAGCGGCAGCAAGGACTACGACGCCTCGCTGGTGAAGGCGGTGCTCGACGCGTCACCGCTGCCGATGCCGGGCGACGCGCAGCTCGCCGCCCGCTTCCAGGACTTCCAGCTCAGGATGCAGTACCCGCCCGCGGCACGCTGATCCCCCCTATTTCTCTTCGAGCCTCCGCTGACCCGCCGCCCTGCATCGGGTCAATGCCGCCGCCGTGCGCCTGCCCTATGCTCACCGTCCGGTGAACCGACGGGCCGCTGTCCGGTCCGATAGCGGGACCTCACCACGGAGGACGACGATGGAGCGGCACGAACATGCGGTCTGGCACGCGCTGCCCCCGGATGCGGCGGCGCAGCGGCTGAACTCGCCCCCGACCGGCCTGTCCGCGGCCGAGGCAGCGGCCCGGCTCGAGCGTCACGGTTCCAACCGCCTCGCTCCCCCCAGGCGCGCCAGCGCCTGGGTGCGCTTCCTGCGCCAGTTCGACAACATCCTGATCTACGTGCTGATCGGCTCGGCCATCGTCACCGCGCTGCTCGGCCACCCGGTCGACACCGCGGTGATCCTCGGCGTGGTGCTGATCAACGCCGTGGTCGGCTTCGTTCAGGAGGGCAAGGCCGAGGCGGCGCTCGACGCGATCCGCGACATGCTGTCGCTGAAGGCGGTGGTGATCCGCGACGGCCACCGCCAGGAGATCGAGGCCGAGGCGCTGGTGCCCGGCGACCGCGTGCTGCTCGCCTCGGGCGACAAGGTCCCCGCCGACCTGCGCCTGCTCGAGCTCAGGAACCTGCGCGTGCAGGAAGCGGCGCTGACCGGCGAATCCGAGCCGGTTGACAAGGCCGTCGCGCCGGTCGACGCCGACGCGCCGCTCGGCGACCGCACCGGCATGGCGTACTCGGGCACGCTGGTCACGTACGGCCAGGGCCAGGGCCTGGTCGTCGCCACCGGGCAGGCGACCGAGCTCGGTCGCATCAGCACGCTGCTCGAGCAGGTCGGCAGCCTGTCGACGCCGCTGCTCGAGCAGATCGGCCGCTTCGGCCACTGGCTGACCGGCGTGATCCTCGCGGTCGCGGCGCTGACCGGCCTGGTCGGCTGGCTGCGCGGCTACCACTGGGCCGACATGTTCATGGCCGCCGTCGGCCTGGCGGTCGCCGCGATCCCCGAGGGGCTGCCGGCGGTGATGACGATCACCTTCGCGATCGGCGTGCAGCGCATGGCGCGGCGCAACGCGATCGTGCGCCGGCTGCCGGCGGTCGAGACGCTGGGCTCCGTCACCGTGATCTGCTCCGACAAGACCGGCACGCTGACACAGAACGCGATGACGGTGCAGAGCGTCGCGCTGGCCGACGCGCTGATCGCGGTCGACGGCGCAGGCTACGCCCCCGACGGCGGCTTCCGCATCGGCGAAGCCGCGCTGGCACCGCACGATGCCCCCGGGCTGACCGCGCTGGCGCGCGCCGCCGCGCTGTGCAACGACGCGGCGCTGCGCCACCGCGACGGCGAGTGGCTGCCCGAGGGCGATCCGACCGAAGTCGCGCTGCTGACGCTGGCGCGCAAGGCCGGCCTGCCCGCGGCGCAGCCCGACTGGCCGCGGCTCGACGGCATCCCGTTCGAATCCGAACACCGCTACATGGCGACGCTGCACGCCACGCCCGACGGCGGCGCGGTGGTGTTCGTCAAGGGCGCGCCCGAGCGCCTGCTGGCGATGTGCAGCCACGAGGCCGGCCGCGACGGCGCAGCACCGCTCGAGCGCGCGCGCTGGGAGCGGCACATCGCCGAGCTCGCCGCGCGCGGCCAGCGCGTGCTGGCCGTCGCCGAGAAGCGCCTGCCGACGCCCCCCGGGGTGCTGGCCGCCGACACCGCGACCAGCGGTCTGACGCTGCTCGGCCTGCTCGGCATCATGGACCCGCCGCGCCCGGAAGCGATCGACGCGGTGCGCCACTGCATCGAGGCCGGCATCCGCGTCAAGATGATCACCGGCGACCACGCCGCCACCGCGCGCGCGATCGCGGACCGCCTCGGCATGGGCGGCGACGGCCGCGTACTGACCGGCGCCGAGATCGAGGTGCTGAGCGACGCCGAACTCGAGCGCGTGGTGGCGAACACCGATGTCTACGCCCGCGCCAGCCCCGAGCACAAGCTGCGCCTGGTATCGGCGCTGCAGACCCAGGGCGAGGTGGTCGCGATGACCGGCGACGGCGTCAACGACGCCCCGGCGCTGAAGCGCGCCGACGTCGGCGTGGCGATGGGTGCCAAGGGTACCGAAGCGGCCAAGGAAGCCTCGGAAGTGGTGCTCGCCGACGACAACTTCGTCACCATCGCGCGCGCGGTTCAGGAAGGCCGCACGATCTACGACAATCTGAAGAAGGCGATCGTGTTCTCGCTGCCGACCAACGGCGCGCAGGGCTGCGTGATCGTCGCCGCGATCCTGTTCGGCGTCGCGCTGCCGATCACCCCGGTGCAGGTGCTGTGGGTCAACATGGTGGTCGCGGTGACACTGGCGCTGACGCTGGCCTTCGAACCGCCCGAGGCCGACATCATGCGCCGGCCGCCGCGTGGCCGCGGCGAAGCGCTGCTGAGTGGCTTTCTCGCCTGGCGCGTGGCGCTGGTGTCGGTGGTGCAGACGGTGGGCTCGCTCGGGCTGTTCCTGTGGGAGACTGCGCAGGGCGGCACGCCCGAGGCGGCGCGCACGCTGGCGGTCAACGCGCTGGTGGTCGGCCAGATTCTGTACCTGTTCTCGAGCCGCTACATCGTCGCGCCCGCGTGCACGGTCGAGGGTTTCCTCGGCAACCGCATCGCGCTGCTCGGCGTCGGCACGCTCGCGGCGCTGCAGCTCGGCTTCACCTACCTGCCGTGGATGCACACGCTGCTCGGCACCGCTTCGCTGCCGGCTGAAGACTGGCTGCTGGTGCTGGGTGTCGGCCTGCTGACCTTCGCCGTGGTCGAGCTGGAAAAAGCCGCGCTGCGCGTGCGGCTGCGCCGCGAGCGGTCGGTGGGGGAGGAGGATCCGTCCGAGCCGATCTAGGCTTTCAGCACGAGTGCGGGAAGCGGGAAGCGGGAATGCAGCGAGATTTTCCCCTACGATGCAGCATCACGCGCTTCGCCTCTCACGTGCTTTCTTCGACCCACACCGCCGCCAGCGCCTCAAGCCCGGTGCGGTCGGCGTGGTCGAAGCGCGCGAGTTCGGGGCTGTCGAGGTCGAGCACGCCGAGCAGCCGCCCGCCGGCGTCGACCAGCGGCACCACGAGCTCCGAGCGCGAGGCGGCGTCGCAGGCGATGTGGCCGGGAAAGGCGTGCACGTCGGCGACCCGCTGCGTCGTGCGCGTCGCCGCGGCGGTGCCGCACACACCGCGCCCGAGCGGGATGCGCACGCAGGCCGGCTTGCCCTGGAACGGCCCCAGCACCAGCTCGCGCCCGTCGAAGAAGTAGAATCCGGCCCAGTTCAGCGCCGGCAGCGCATGGAAGATCAGCGCCGACAGATTGGCGGCGTTGGCGATCCGGTCGTGCTCGCCGCCCAGCAGCGCGCGTGCCTGCGCGGCGAGCTCCGCGTACAGCGCCGGCTTGTCGGCGACCTCGGCCGCTTTCAGCTCGAACATGATGTCATTTCTGGTGATGGGTGATCAGGGATGGGTAATGGAGAGCGTAGCCCCATTCCCCGCCCCTCATCACCCATTCCCCATCACTCATCGGGGCGCTCGCGGAAACTCGCGGTGATCTCGACGAGCAGCGGCTTGAGCGCCTCGAACTCGGCGGTCTTGCACCAGGCAACGACCTGGTAGTAGCCGCGTTGCCCCTCGATGCTGGTATGCAGGTAGCCGATATCGTGGTCGCCGTGGCCCGCCTTCAGTTCCGACTGGAGCGCACGCAAGCCGCCGATCTCGAGCTTCGCCGGCCGCCCGGCGACCACGTTGCGCAGCGGCGCACGCAGCGCGTCGAGCGAAACCTGCGCGAAACGCTCCAGGCCCGGTGCTGACCGCTTCGACTCGGCGACGACGATCAGGTAGCGGTTCATCAGCCGCGAGCCGATCTGGATCTCGGCCTCGTCGTTCAGCCCGGTACGCCACTCGAGCCAGTCGGCGGGCATCGCGATCTCGCTCTGGCCGTCGCGGGCGACGACTGTGGTGGTCGGCTCGGCCGCGCTCGCGGCCAGGCACCAGAGCCCCAGCCACAGTGCGGCGATGGCGCGGCCCAGCAGCCCGATCGTACGCATCAGGTCTTCTCCGGCTTGGAATTGGCGGGCGGACACGGCGCGCTCGGCCACCCGGAATCGGAGCCGCCCATGGAACCCGAAAACGCCGCCGCCATCAAGCGCGGCGCGGCTTCACTCGACGGGCAGGACGATGGGCGGCGCCTCGCCCTCGAACGGCAGCGCGCACCAGGCCTGCTCGGCGGCGGCGTGCACGTACTCGAGGTATTCGAGCCGCAGCAGCGAGCGCTGGATCATCTCGCGCAGGCTCGCGCCGTCTTCCTCGCTGCAGTGCTCCAGCAGGTCGGGGTAGAAGAACACGTTGAAGCTGTCGATGTAGCGGACCTGGCGGTTGACGTCGAGCACCAGGTTGTCGAGCCCGTACAGGTCGATCAGGCGGCCGTCGCCGTCGTCGTACCACTCGCGCGCGGCTTCGAGAAAGCTGCTCAACTGGTCGCGCGCCCGCGGGTGCCGGCGCAGCAGCGGCACCGCGTCGCTCTCGTTGGCGGGGTTGGCGAGGTTGAACCAGCACTGCACCGTGTCGGCGATCACCACCACGTTGAGCTCGCCATCGACCTCGGTGGCGACGAACAGCGCCTCGGGCACGATGCTGCCCAGCCGCGCCTTCAGCGTCTGATAGTCGCGGTTCAGCAGGCGGATCTCGGGGAAGGTGCACGGCAGGCGGTGACGCTTGATCACGCGATCGACCTCGACCGCGCCGCCGTCGAGCGAGACGATGCGGTTGCTGCGCCAGACTTCGCAGTGGTTGCCGAGGGTCGAGATCAGCGTCGCGCGGAAACCGCAGGCGTCGATGCAGGCGATGTGTCCCGTCAGGCGCAGGTTTTCCTTGCTCATCGCACAGCCTCCCCGCCACAGGCTCCGTGCCGGAAACAGCCGCGAACGTGACCGGGCTGGTCGAGGTCCAGCGGGTCGTCCGTGACCCGGGTGCAGCAAAGCGGCATCGGTGCCTCCGCAGAACGCCTGAAAGCGCCCAGCTTAACCCGTCCAGGCGCGCGCGCAGCTTACGACCCTGTAGGGCGCCGGACAGGTCTCATGCCGGCGCCACCCCACCAGGCGATCGGCCTACCCGCACTTCGAGTCGCCGCAGTTGAGGCACGTCATGCAGCCGTCCATCACCACGACGGCCTTGGTGCTGCACTTGCCGCACAGCGTCGCGCCCTCGGGGAAGCCGTTGCCGGGCGCGCCGCGGGCGGCCTTGGCCAGCGACTCGTACTGCTCGCGCTTCTCGGCGATCAGCCGCTTCTGGTGCTCGTCGAGGCTGTCGTCCTTCAGCAGGCCGATCAGGCGCAGATGGTGCTCGATCACGTCGCCGAGCTCGGCCACCAGCGAGGGCATGTACTTGCCGCCTCGCTTGAAATAGCCGCCCTTGGGGTCGAACACCGAGCGCAGTTCCTCGACCAGGAAGGTGACGTCGCCGCCCTTGCGGAACACCGCCGAGATGATGCGCGTCAGCGCCACGATCCACTGGAAGTGATCCATGTTCTTCGAGTTGATGAAGATCTCGAAGGGGCGGCGCTGCTCGTGCTCGGTGCCCGCGTTCAGCACGATGTCGTTGATCGTGATGTACATCGCGTGCTCGGACAGCGGGGTCTTCACCTTGTAGGTCGAGCCCATCAGCATCTCGGGGCGCTCGACGTTCTCGTGCATCTGCACCACGCCGGCCTGCGCCTGCTCCGCGGCAGCCTGCTCGAGCTCTTCGCGCGTCTGCACGCCGTACTTCACGATCTTCTTGTCGATCCTGACCGCCATCGGTCGCTACCTCTGTCTTGGGCGCGCGGCCGCGCCGTTCGCCGATCTCCAACCAACTCCGGACGCGGTGCCGCCGCCGGCCCCGCTCCGCACCATGCCCGCGCACCGATCCCGCGATCGGCGCCGCATTCCCGCCGCCGGACCCGGCGGCTATATCGGGCCGCGGGCCCGGCGACACAATTCGTAACCGCTCCGGACTGAAGTCCGGTCCGGATCGGCCGATACCGAAGCTCAGGACGACCGCGCAAGACGGCGCCCGCATCCCCGGAGCCGACCGATGAGTGCAGTTCTCGACCAAACCGTTCCCGCCACGCCAGCCGCCCGCCTGGTCATGGAGGGCGAGCTCAAGATCGAGCTCGACCGGTTCTACGACATGTTCGTCGAAGAACACCTCAAGCAGACCGTCGACGGCTACACGCCCGACCGCAAGGCGGTCAGCTCGATGCGCGTGCGCGTCGAGCAGCAGCGCCGCACGCTCACCGCCGAGCTGAAGGTGCCGGTCAAGTCGGCCGCCCTGACCGAGATCGGCATCAACCTCAACATCGGCTTCGATGCGTTCCTGAGCCGCTGCCGCACGCTCTGCCCGATGAAGGAGCAGGGCGAGCTGAAGCTGCACTTCGCCGACCCGAACTACGAAGCCATGGGCGTGCGCGTGCGCTTCGTGATGTCCAACCTCCCCGAGGAAGAGATCCTCCCCCTCCTCGGCCGCCGCGGCGGCAGCTTCGGCGGCCTGGGTGGGCGCTTCGACGACGACGACTGAGCCGACCGCTACCAGGATCGTCATCCCCGTGCCCGTCCCTTGTCAGGAGATCGAGCACTGTAGGGTGGGCAAACGCTCCGCGCTTGCCCACCGGAGGCCGGCGGACCATCGACGTCCGCCTGGCCTGCGGCCGCTCAGCCGGCGAACGCCTCCTCCAGCCACAGCCCCAGCATCGCGAACGCGCGCCGATCGGCGGCTGCGTCGTAGGCCAAGCCCTGCTCGCGCGCATCGGCCTCGCGGTTGGTGAACGAGTGCACCGCGCCGCCGAGCTGCACCACGGTCCAGTCGACGCCGGCGTCGCCCATCTCCTTCTGGAAGCCGGCGACCAGCGCCTGCGAAATGATCGGGTCGTCGGCGCCGTGGAACGCGATCACCGGGCAGCGCACGTTCTTCGCTTCGGCCGGATCGCGGCTGCTCAGGTTGCCGTGGAAGCTCGCCGCCAGGCGGATGTCGGCACCGCTGCGCGCCAGCTCGAGCGCCGCCAGCCCGCCGAAGCAGAAGCCGATGATCGCGATGCGCGCGCCGTCGACCCCGGGCTGTGCGCGGATCCAGTTCAGCGCCGTCTGCAGCCGCGCGCGCAGCAGGTCGCGGTCGTCGACGTAGGTCATCATCGTCGCCGTGCACTCCTCGACGCTGACCGGCCGCACGCCCTTGCCGTACACGTCGACCGCGAAGCCGTGGCAGCCGAAGCGCTCGGCGATCAGCTTCGCCTTGTCCTGCACGTGGCTGCCGACGCCACCCCACTCGTGCACCAGCAGCACCGCCGGCCGCACCCCCTCGCCCGCCGGCGAAGCCAGGAAGCCTTCCAGCGCCGTCCCGGCGTGGCCGTAGTCGACGGTACGGGTCTGAATGTCAGTCATCGTCGTTCTCCTTCATTCGCCGCTGTGCATCGGACCACCTTGAAAGTCCTGTGCGCCGCCATCGCCCTTGCGTTGATAACTGAAATCAACTAATTGATTTTATTACCATTTACCATAATACCCCTCCTTCAGGGCATCGAACAGGTTGGCTGCGGTGTGGATTTCGCCATCGTATTCGACTTCCTCATTGCCCCTGAGCCGGACGGTCGAGCCGTCCTCGAGGGTGAAGGTGTAGATCGTGTTTTCGAGGTCCTTTTCCTTGACCAGCACGCCCTGGAACACCTCGGGGTTGAAGCGGAAGGTGGTGCAGCCCTTCAGCCCCTGCTCGTAGGCGTACAGGTATATGTGCTTGAAGTCCTGGTACGGGAAATCGGTCGGGACGTTGGCGGTCTTCGAGATCGACGAGTCGATCCACTTCTGCGCCGCGGCCTGGACGTCGACGTGCTCGGTCGGGGTGATGTCGTCGGCGGAAACGAAGTAGTCGGGCAGTTGCGCCTCCGGGTCTTCGGCGTGCGGCATCGCCTTCGGGTTGACCAGCTCGCGGTAGGCCAGCAGCTCGAACGACCAGACGTCGACCTTCTCCTTCGACTTCTTGCCTTCGCGGATCACGTTGCGCGAGTAGTGGTGCGCGAAGCTCGGCTCGATGCCGTTCGAGGCGTTGTTGGCCAGCGACAGCGAGATCGTGCCGGTCGGAGCGATCGAGGTGTGGTGCGTGAAGCGCGCGCCGGCCTCGGCGAGCGCCGAGACCAGCTCCGGCGCCACCTCGGCGACGCGCTGCATGTAGCGGCTGTACTTCGCGTGCAGCACGCGCCCCGGCACCTTGTCGCCGACCTTGTAGCCGTCCTTCGCCATCTCCGGGCGGTGGCGCAGCATCTCGCCGGTGACTTCGAACTCTTCGAGCAGGATCGGCGCCGGCCCCTTCTCCTTCGCCAGCTCGAACGCGGTGCGCCAGCCGGCCAGCGCCATCTCGCGGGTGACGTCCTCGGTGAAGGCGAGCGACTCCTCGGAGCCGTACTTCATCTTCAGCAGGGTCAGCGTCGAGCCCAGCCCCAGGTAGCCCATGCCGTGGCGGCGTTTGGTGATGATCTCGTGACGCTGCCGCTCGAGCGGCAGCCCGTTGATCTCGACCACGTTGTCGAGCATGCGCGTGAACACGCTGACCACCTCGCGGTAGGTATCCCAGTCGAAGCGCGCGCGCTCGCCGAAAGGCTCGAGCACGAAGCGGGTCAGATCGACCGAGCCGAGCAGGCACGAGCCATAGGGCGGAAGCGGCTGTTCGCCGCATTGTCCCGTTACCAGCCCATTGAAGATGACGGTGTTGTTGTCCGCTTGTGTCGTGTCGAAAACCGCTTCGCGGCCGACGTGGGTAATCTCCGCGATACGGCTAGTGAAGCGCTGCGACTTGCGCAGCGCCTTGTCATGTACCCAGGCCCGGTACTTGGCATTCTTGGTTTCGCCGACGAAACCGACCTCGACCATGAAGCGTTCGCGGGATTCGCCGTCGATGATCAGCTCATAATCGGCCTTGCACGCATAGGCTCGGCGCCCACCCTTGCCATCCGGCAGCATTTTCATGCCGGCCTCGCGACGCTTGAGGACGCGGCAGAAAACTCCAAGATTGGCGAGCAGAACCTGAACGTCCTTCAGCAAGGGAGGATGGCTCGACGCGAGCCGAATCGAACAACTAGTGCCACTTTGCCCCGAAACATTGACAGTGCCGTCGGTCTGGAACAGGCCACGCAGATAAGCCTTGACGCACTCTTCGCTACCACGCCAGACGACCTCCGGCACTTGGAGCTTGGTCTTGCCGGTGAACCCATGGTGCTCCAGTACGCGCGCGAGCAGCACCGAGCTGATCATGATCAGGTTGCACTTGGGAATCGCGACTGGGCTAACGCGGTAGTCGCGCGGCACATCGGACACGCCAGCGATCAGCGCGTTGATGTGCGCGACGACCGTATCGGCATAATCGCGATCGAGCCCCCACAGATTGACGACCGCCGTCTGTTGGCCCTTGCTGCAACTGGTGAAATGCCCGTCGCCGGTGATCAGTCCGAGCAGCAGTCCGAGCTCAGCGCTACCCTCACCGCCGAACTGGCCCTTGCCGGACTGGACCAGCAGTTCGTCACCCGGCTGCAGGTCCTTCAGCCTGATCTTGCCGCGCTGAGTGTAGAAGTCGTGCCATTCGGTGGCCTTGATCTCGTAGCCGTCCGCGGTGACGACGCGATAGACATCCGCCGATGCAGATATCATGAAAGCCGGCACGGCAGAGCGAACCTCGACGCCGTGCTCGTCGATGCCGAGCGCACGCCGATCGACCGTTGCCTGCAGCGGTACGCCCGCAGCGTACAGATCGCCGATGCGAACCATGCCGTATTGGGTGTGCAAGCGAGTATCTGCCGTCACGCACGGGTTGGTAGCGCGGATGTTCTCGCACCACCAGTTGTTGTTCATCTCGTTGACCTTGTCGATCAGGATGAAGCCCGGCTCGGCGTAGTCGTAGGTCGAGGACATGATCACGTCCCACAGCCTGCGGGCGCGGAGGGTCTTGTAGATCTTGCACGCGACCAGCCCGGACTCGTCGACGATCAGCCCCTCGTGCGTCGGCCACTCATGCCAGACGATCGCGGGGTCATTATGGACGTCGATGCCGTCGACCTCGGCCTCTTTGGCGCGCAGTGGGAACACCAGCTTCCAGTCGGCGTCGGCCTTGACCGCTTCCATGAACTCCTCGGTGACCAGGAGGCTCAGGTTGAACTGGCGCAGCCGGCCGGCTTCGCGCTTGGCCTTGATGAAGTCGAGCGCGTCGGGGTGCGACACGTCGAAGGTACCCATCTGCGCGCCGCGGCGCCCGCCGGCCGAGCTGACCGTGAAGCACATCTTGTCGTAGATGTCCATGAACGACAGCGGCCCGCTGGTGTAGGCGCCGGCGCCCGAGACGTAGGCGCCGCGCGGGCGCAGCGTCGAAAATTCGTAGCCGATGCCGCAGTTGTGGATGACCAGCAGACCGCCGTTGCCGGCGAGGTAGTTGTTGTGCTTCTCGACGGTGAAATCGAAGAAGGTCTCGGGCAGATCGAGGCCGCGGCGCACCGACTCCACCGGGCGCAGGCTGCGGGCGAACTCGATCAGGCCAGCGAGCGCCGGGAAGCGCTCGGCCCAGCGGTCCAGCCAGACACGGCTCACCATGCGCCGCTCGTGATGACCGTGGTAGAAGCCGAGCCGCTGCCGCTCGCGGTGCTCCAGCCCGGCACACTCGGCGCGCAGCGCCTCGCGCAGTGCCGTCGGCATCGCGTAGTGGTCGTACTGCCCGGCCTGCGTGGCGCATTCGAGGATGCGCCCGCGCTTGCCGCTGTCGGCCATGTAGCGGGCGACGGCGGCGAGGAAGGCGGAATCGCTGATCTTCAGCATCGCCCCGCCGGCGTCGCGCACCTCGTGGCCGTTGTATCGATGGCTGCGCGGCTTGCGCCGGGTGATCGCGCCGTGAACGCCGAACAAGCCGAGCAGCGCCTGCAGCTCGACGGCGAACTCGGGGTTGCGCATCGCGACGATGACGCTGCCGGTTTCGCGCGAAACCGTGCCATCGGTGTCGATCAGGCCGGCGAGGAACGGCAGGAAGTGGCGCTGCGGATGGCGCGCGATCCACGCCGGCACGCGCAGCGTCGCCGACTTCTCGCCGATCTGGGCATCGATCAGCCCGGCCGCTTCGCTGGCCACGAAGCTCGACACGCAGTAGTCCCACACCGGCGTACCGTTCGGCGTCGAGTTCGCCGCGACGCGGGCGGTCGAGCCGCAGAAAGCCCGGAAGAACTCGGCGTAGCGCTCGACCACCTCGCGCTCGGCCGCACGGATCTTGAAGACCAGGCGACGCCCCGCCGCCCGGGCGCGTGCCGCCCAGGCCGTGCGCGAAGGCGCGTAGTCGAAGCGCTTGCGGTGGGCGCTGCCGTCGCCGAGGTGCGCGCCGGCGAACCAGGCCGACAGCGCGCTCGCCGCATCCGCGCTCCAGGCGCAGCGGTGCTGCACCAGCGCATCGTCCGCCTGCACCTCGTCGGCGCGCACGTAGCGCAGCTTGTCGCCGCGGAACACCAGCACCGGGTGGCGGACCGAAGTGCGCACCGTCGCACTGCCGGCGCGGATCTCGATGTTCTCGTCGCGCGGCACGCGGGTGGTCAGGTGGCGCTCGATCGCGCGCATCTCGAAGCATCGCGCCTCACGGTCGTAGCAGAGGATGCGGGCGTGCTGCTGCGCCACCGCCGCATCGGCCGTGACCAGGCCGCGCTCGGTGTAGACCCAGGTGCCCGGCGCGACGCAACCCGCCTTCAGCGTCAGCCCCGCCTCGTGCACCTTCTGCAGGATGTCGTCCATCGAATCGTCGATGGT
Organism: Candidatus Competibacteraceae bacterium; assembly: GCA_039807445.1. Taxonomy (GTDB): domain Bacteria; phylum Pseudomonadota; class Gammaproteobacteria; order Competibacterales; family Competibacteraceae; genus JBDHRG01. Next base: position 26,585 of record JBDHRG010000004.1, on the reverse strand, counting down.
ACCCGACACGGTGCAGTTGATCGTGCTGGTCGCCGGCTTGTGCTCCCAGGCGCCGGCGTTCGAGGTGATGCGCCCGGCCGGGATCGCGCCGTGGCGCAGCGCCCACAGGAAGCGCTCGTACCAGTGCTCGCGCGCCTCGGGCGCCTCGACCTCGGCCAGCGCGCGCGCGACGCGCTTGCGCGTGTCGTCGATCTCGTGGTCGATGACGCGACCGTCCTTCGCCTTCAGACGGTACTTCTTGTCCCAGATGTCAGCGGATGCCGGCTGCAACGCGATGTCTTCGACCCCGCGCACGGTACGCTCCACGGACTTCAGACGGACGGTCTTCATCGACCCTGCTCCTTGTGTCGGTTCGGGATCGCCGCCGCGCCGGAAACGGCGCCGCGGCAGGTACAGACAGAACAAAGGCCCGCGTGCGGGCCTGGTGTGAAGGAAACTATGACCACTATAGGCTGTGGTCACAGTGCAATCAAGCACAACAGGATGTGTCGGTTCGCTAGCAGGAGTCGTCCCGGAATGCAAGCTCGGCCCAAGTCGGCGCCACCAAAGGGAAAGCGCGCCGCGGCGCGCACGGAGCGGATATTTCCGCAGTGCAAAAATTTCGCTTGCACCCGCGGCAGCGGCTCCGTATAGTCTGCGGCCTCCGATGCGGGGTGGAGCAGTCTGGTAGCTCGTCGGGCTCATAACCCGAAGGTCGTAGGTTCAAATCCTGCCCCCGCTACCAAATCCCTGAAGGGCCCGTGGCGCAAGCCGCGGGCCCTTTGCGTTTCCGGTCAGGCACCGCGGAGCAGGCGGCGTCAAGCCCCGCAGGCCACCGTCCGAGGCCTTCAGGCGTAGCGCCCGCCCGCGGCGATCAGCACCACCAGCACGCCGAGCGCCGCGTTGAGCAGCACCAGCTTGCGCAGCCGTTCGGCGAGCGGCTTGGCGTGCGTGGTGTCGCCGGCCGCGGCGGCGGCCTTCAGCTTCGGATATACGCCGAAGTACAGCCAGGCGAAGATCGCCGCCATCAGCGTGCCGAGCACCGCCATCAGGTGCACATGGTGCCCGGAGCGGGCGAAGCCGAGCGCGTGGAACATCCAGAAACCGCTCGCGAGCAGCACCGGCATCGCCACCCACACCAGCGCGAAGAAGCGCCGCATCGCCGCGAGCAGGCAGGCGAGCGCCTGCGGCGGCGGCAGCACCTCGAGCAGCGCCGGGCGCATCGCGGCGAGCGCGAACACCATGCCACCGACCCAGACCACGGCGGCGAGAGCATGCAAGGCGAGGGCGAAACTCATCATCGGGGCTCCCGGGGTGCGAAGACGCTTTCGAGTCTAGCGGCGCGCGGCGACAATGCCGGTCCGGCTCTTCCAGGGAATCCCAATGAGCACCCATGCCCCCTCTTCCACCGCGGCGCTGGTGCGCCTGTTGCGCTACGCCCGCGGCTATCGCGCGCGCATCGCGGCGGCGACGCTGTGCTCGGTGGTCAACAAGCTGTTCGACATCGCCCCCGAAATCCTGATCGGCATCGCCATCGACGTGGTCGTGAGCCAGCAGCAGTCGTTCGTCGCCAGGCTCGGCCTGGTCGACCCGCTGCACCAGATCTACGCGCTCGGCGTGCTGACCTTCGTCGTCTGGGTCGGCGAATCGCTGTTCGAGTACCTGTACCTGGTGCTGTGGCGCAACCTGGCGCAGCGCCTGCAGCACGACTTGCGCCTCGACGCCTACGCCCACGTGCAGCGCCTCGACATGGCGTACTTCGAAGACCGCAGCACCGGCACGCTGGTGGCGATCCTCAACGACGACGTCAACCAGCTCGAGCGCTTCCTCAACGGCGGCGCCAACAGCCTGATCCAGGTCGCGACCACCATCGTCGCGATCGGCGGGGTGTTCTTCGCGATCTCGTCGACGATCGCCTGGCTCGCGTTCACGCCGATCCCGGTGATCGTGCTCGGCGCCTTCTGGTTCCAGCGCCGTGCCCAGCCGCTGTACGCCGCGGTGCGCGACAAGGTCGGCGAGCTCGCCGGACGGCTGTCGAACAACCTGTCGGGCATCGCCACGATCAAGAGCTTCACCGCCGAAGCCGCCGAGCTCGAGCGCCTGCGCGCCGACAGCGCCGCCTACTGCGAAGCCAACGCCAAGGCGATCGCGGTCAGCTCGGCCTTCATCCCGGTGATCCGCATGGCGATCCTGACCGGCTTCCTGTTCACCTTCGTGGTCGGCGGCCAGATGGCGCTGGCGGGAACGCTCGCGGTCGGCTCGTACGGGCTGCTGGTGTTCCTGACGCAGCGTCTGCTGTGGCCGCTGACCGGGCTGGCCGAAACCGTAGACCTGTTCGAGCGCGCGATGGCGTCGACCCGGCGCGTGCTCGACCTGCTCGAGACGCCGGTCGCGATCGGCAACCATGCCGAGGCGCAGAAGCTGCCGCGCGCGCGCGGGCATCTCGAGCTCGAGCGGGTCGGCTTCGCCTACGCCAACGGCGTTCCGGTGCTCGACGAGGTGAGCCTGGAGGTCAAGCCCGGGCAGACGGTCGCCTTCGTCGGCCAGACCGGCTCGGGCAAGAGCACGCTGATGAAACTGCTGCTGCGCTTCCACGCCCCCGGCCGCGGGCGCATCGCGCTCGACGGCTTGCCGCTCGAGCGCATCGACCTGACCGATCTGCGCGCCGCGATCGGCCTGGTCAGCCAGGACGTGTTCCTGTTCCACGGCAGCGTACGCGACAACATCGCCTACGGCAGGCCCGACGCGAGCCTGGCCGAGATCGTCGCCGCGGCCCGGGCGGCCGAGGCGCACGAGTTCATCGCGCGCCTGCCGGCCGGCTACGACACGGTGATCGGCGAGCGCGGCCAGAAGCTCTCCGGCGGCCAGCGCCAGCGCCTGTCGATCGCGCGGGCGCTGCTGAAGGACCCGCCGATCCTGGTGCTCGACGAAGCCACCAGCGCGGTCGACAACGAGACCGAGGCGGCGATCCAGCGCTCGCTGGCGACGATAGCCCGCGGGCGCACGGTGCTGGTGATCGCGCACCGCCTGTCGACCATCGTCCACGCCGACCGCATCCACGTGCTCGACGCCGGCCGCCTCGCCGAGAGCGGCACCCACGCCGAGCTGATCGAGCGCAGCGGAATCTACGCCGGCCTGTGGCGGGTGCAGACCGGCGGGGAAGCGGAAGCGGCGGCGCTCGCCTGATACGGGGCCCTACCGGAAAGCCGGCGCTTCGCCCGACGACGCCCGCCTCCGCTCCAGCGCCCGTGAGCCCAGAACGTCTGCCGGCAGGCGGTCAGCGGGCCGACACCCGGTCCGGCGGTTCGCGCCCGGCGAAGAACGCTTCGGCGTTCTCCAGCGCGCGCAGCCCCATCGCCGTGCGGGTCTCTCGCGTCGCGCTGCCGAGGTGCGGCAGCAGCACGACGTTGTCGAGCGCGCGCAGCGCCGCCGGCACGTCCGGCTCGGCGGCGTAGACGTCGAGCCCGGCGCCGGCGATCGTCCCGCGCTGCAAGGCATCGATCAGCGCCGCCTCGTCGACCACGTCGCCGCGCGCGGTGTTGATCAGGAAGGCCGAGGGCTTCATCCGCGCCAGGCGCGCGGCATCGAGCACCGGCCCCTGTCCGCCGGGGCAGTGCAGCGACACGAAATCGGCCTGCGCCAGCACCGCGTCGATCGAGGCGCAGGGCTCGGCGCCGAGCGCGGCGAGCTCGTCGGGCGGCAGCGCCGAGCGGTTGTGGAAGATCACGCGCATCCGGAAACCGTGGTGCGCGCGCCGCGCGACCGCCTTGCCGATGCGCCCCAGGCCGATCAGCCCCAGCGTCTTGCCGGCGACGCACGTGCCGAGCAGTTGCGTCGGCGCCCAGCCGTGCCAGGCACCGCTGCGCACCAGGCGTTCGCCCTCGCCGGCGCGGCGCGCGGCCATCAGCAGCAGCGTGATCGCCAGGTCCGCCGTGCAGTCGGTCAAGACGTCGGGGGTGTTGCTCACCGTGATGCCGAGGCCATGCGCGGCGCCGAGGTCGATGTGGTTGAAGCCGACGCCGATGTTGGCGAGCAGCCGCACCCGCCGCGGCGTGGCGGCGAGCAGTTCGGCATCCAGGCGGTCGGTGACGGTGCACAGCAGCGCGTCGGCGCGCGCCAGCGCCGCCCGCAGCTCGGTCGGCGTCAGCGGCCGGTCATCGGGGTTGAACTCGGCGTCGAACGCCGCTGCGATGCGCCGCTCGACTTCGTCCGGCCAGCGCCGGGTCACGATCACGCGGGGTCTGTGCATTCGGGAACTCCTGGAAGCGAAGGGCTGATGCCAGCCTTCCTTTCAACCTCATTCCGGCGAAAGCCGGAATCCAGGTTGCAGGCGATGCCGCGAGCGTCTGGACCCCGGCGGGGTCCGGGGTGACGTGCTCTCGCCGGGGTGACGGCTCGTGCGAGAGGCTCGTCCGCACCGGCTTCGTCCGACCGGGTCGTGCAACGCGCGGTGACGGGTTCATACGCCCGCCGGGTTCGGCTTGTCCGGGTCGATGCCGTAGCTGGCGATCGCTTCCGCGAGCACGCGGCGCTCGAGCCTGCCCTGGTCGGCCAGCGCCTTCAGCGCGGCGAGCGCGACATAGGCGCGGTCGACTTCGAAGAAGCGCCGCAGCGCCGCGCGCGTGTCGGAGCGGCCGAAGCCGTCGGTGCCGAGCGCGTGGAAGGGCGCGCGGACGTAGGGCGCGATCAGCTGCGGCCAGGCGCGCACGTAGTCGCTGGCGGCGACCACCGGCGCGTCGCCGGCCAGACAGCGCTCGACGTGGCTGGGCACGGGCCCGGCTTCGGGGTGATGCAGCGCCTGGCGCGCCGCTTCGCGCGCCTCGCGCTCGAGCTCGGCGTAGCTGGTGACGCTCCAGACCTCGGCTTCGACACCCCAGTCGGCGGCCAGCGCCTCGGCGGCGGCGATGACTTCGCCGAGGATCGTGCCGCTGCCGAGCAGCCGCACCGTACCGCGCGCCACCCCGGGCGGGGCGTGCACCGCGTAACGGTACATGCCGCGCAGGATGCCGTCCTCGACGCCCGCCGGCATCGAGGGCTGGGCGGCGTTCTCGTTCATCACCGTCAGGTAGTAGAAGACGTCGTCCTGGCGCTCGAGCATCTGCCGCGCGCCGGCGTCGACGATCACCGCCAGCTCGTAGGCGAAGGCCGGGTCGTAAGCACGGCAGTTGGGGATGGTCGCCGCGACCAGGAGGCTGCTTCCGTCCTGGTGCTGCAGGCCTTCGCCCGACAGCGTGGTGCGCCCGGCGGTGGCGCCGACCAGGAAGCCGCGCGCACGCTGGTCGGCCGCGGCCCACGCCAGGTCGCCGATGCGCTGGAAGCCGAACATCGAATAATAGATGTACACGGGCAGCATCGGCGTCGCGCTGACGCTGTAGGCGGTCGCCGCGGCGATCCACGACGCCATCGCGCCGGCCTCGGTGATGCCTTCCTCGAGGATCTGGCCCTTGACGTCTTCGCGGTAGGCGAGCATCGAGCCGGCGTCCTCGGGCTCGTACAGCTGGCCCTGCCAGGCGTAGATGCCGATCTGGCGGAACAGGTTGGCCATGCCGAAGGTGCGCGCCTCGTCGGCGACGATCGGCACGATGCGCGGGCCGAGCTCGGGCGCGCGCAGGAGCGCGCCGAGCATGCGCACGAACGCCATCGTCGTCGACATCTCCTTGCCTTCGGCCTCGAGCGCGAAGCGCGCGTACTCGGACAGCGCCGGCACGGCGAGCGGCGGCGCCTCGCGCCGGCGTGCCGGCAGCCAGCCGCCGAGCGCATCGCGGCGCGCGCGCAGGTAGCGCATCTCGCGGCTGTCCTCGGCCGGACGGTAGAACTTCAGGCCCTTGGCGTCTTCGTCCGACAGCGGCAGCGCGAAGCGGTCGCGGAAGGCGAGCAGCGCCTCGTCGTCGAGCTTCTTCTGCTGGTGCGAGGTCATCTTGCCCTGGCCCCAGCTGCCCATGCCGTAGCCCTTCTTGGTCTTGGCCAGGATCACCGTCGGCCGGCCGCGGTGCGCGCGCGCGGCGGCGTAGGCGGCGTGGATCTTGACCGCGTCGTGGCCGCCACGGCGCAGGCGGTCGATCTCGTCGTCGCTCAGGTGCGCGACCAGCGCCTCGAGCTCGGGGTACTTGTCGAAGAAGCGCTCGCGGTTGAAGCGCCCGTCGCTCGCCGCATAGGTCTGGAACTCGCCGTCGACCGTCTCGTGCAGGCGCTTGAGCAGCACCCGGTCCTTGTCGCGCGCGAACAGCGGGTCCCAGTCCGAACCCCACAGCACCTTGATCACGTTCCAGCCGGCGCCGCGGAACAGCGCCTCGAGCTCCTGCACGATCTGGCCATTGCCGCGCACCGGGCCGTCGAGGCGCTGCAGATTGCAGTTGATGACGAAGGTCAGGTTGTCGAGCCGCTCGCGCGCGGCCAGCGCCAGCGCACCGATCGACTCGGGTTCGTCCATCTCGCCGTCGCCGAACACGCCCCAGACGTGGCGCGCGCCGGTGTCGGCCAGGCCGCGGTGCTCGAGGTAACGCAGGAAGCGCGCCTGGTAGATCGCCTGGATCGGCCCCAGCCCCATCGAGCCGGTCGGGAATTGCCAGAAGTCGGGCATCAGCCAGGGGTGCGGGTACGAGGACAGCCCGCGGCCTTCGCATTCGCGGCGGTAGTGCTCGAGCTGGTCGGCGCCGAGCCGGCCTTCGAGGAAGGCACGCGCATACACGCCCGGCGCCGAGTGCGGCTGGAAGTACACCGGGTCGCCGGCGCGGTAGAAGTGGTTGAAGCCGACCTCGAACAGGTCGGCGGCCGAGGCGTAGCTGGCGATGTGGCCGCCGAGATCGGCGCTGTAGCGGTTGGCGCGCACCACCATCGCCAGCGCGTTCCAGCGCACCAGCGCGCTCAGCCGCTCCTCGAGCGACTGGTCGCCGGGGTACGGCGGCTGGCGCTCGACCGGGATCGTGTTCCAGTACGGCGTGGTCAGCGGTGCCTGCGCGCTCAGCCCGAGCAGCGGCGCGGCCTTCAGCAGGCGCTCGAGCAGGTACAGCCCCCGCTCCCGGCCGCCATGGCGGACCACGGCTTCGAGCGACTCGATCCACTCGAGCGTTTCCGCAGGGTCGGCGTCGACGGCGTCGGGCAGTTCGGTGCGTGCGATGTAGTCGGGAATTTCGGGGGCGGTCATGGGCGTCTCCTCGAAGTCGGCGAGTGTTCGATCAGGATCCCGACGCCGGCTTCTGCCGGTCCAGCCATACCTCGAGCCCCTGCGCGTTGAGCTCGATATCGGGGGCGAGCAGCGCGCGCACGCGAGCGGGCTCGAGCGGGCAGCCGTGCGCGGCGGCGCGCTCCAGGTACAGCGCGGCCAGCGCCTCGACCAGGCGCGCGTGGCGGTCCGGCGCGCCGTCGGCCGCGCGCGCGAGCGCCGTCATCGCGTCGATCTGCGCGAACAGGTCGGCGGCGAGCCTGGGCACGTCGGTCACGCGGCTGTAGTGCGTCAGGAACATCGCCTGCGGCTCGAAGGCGAGCAGGCGCTCGATCGCCGCGCGCAGCGCCTCGGGCTCGAACTGCACCGGCGTCGTCGTCGGGACGATGAAGGCTCCCTGCACGCTGTCGAGCTCGCGGTACGACACGCCGAAGGTGTCGCCGGCGAAGAAGGCGCGGCTGCGCGCGTCGTAGACGACGAAGTGGTGGCGCGCGTGCCCCGGCGCATCGAGGCACACCAGCGCGCGGCCGGCGAGCTCGAGCGTGAAGCCGTCGGGCGCCTCGACCACGCGCGCGGCCGGCACCGGCACGATCTCGCCGTAGGTGCGCCGCAGCGTCTCCTCGCCGTAGACCGCCGCGGCACCGGCGATCAGCGCCGCGGGGTCGATCATGTGCCGCGCGCCGCGCGGGTGCACGACGAGCTTCGCGTTCGGCAGCCGCCGCATCAGCGCTCCGGCGCCGCCGGCGTGGTCGAGGTGGACGTGGGTCACGATCACCCAGTCGACCGCCTCGGGCGCGAGCCCCTTGTGCGCCAGCACGCCGAGCAGTGCCGGCACCGAAAAGGCCGTGCCGGTATCGACGAAAGCCGCGCGGCCGCGCTCGACGATCAGGTGGCTGGCATCGAACATCGGCCGCTCGTAGCCGGTGTCGATCGCGCTGATGCCGTGGTCGTAATCCATGAAGCTCAGACGGCCGGCGTCGGTACGCTCGATGACGACTGTGGTCGGATGGTTCACGGGCTGCCTCGCGAGCGGTTTCAAGGGCGCGATTCTAGCTGCACACCCGGGCGCGGTGCACGCCGACCTGTCAACGAAGCGTCACGGATCGGCTGCCTCGACGCGCAGCACCGTGCCGTCGACGCCGACCACGCGCACCCGGCTGCCCGCCGGCAGCTCGGGGCCGCGCACCTTCCAGCTGGCGTCGCCGAGCCGCGCGCGACCCTCGCCGGCGACGATCGCCGTCTCGAGCTCGAGCACGCGGCCGATGAGCTGTTCGCCGCGGCGGTTCAGCAGCGGTGCTTCGCTCGTGCCCGGGTGGCGCTGCTGCCAGGCGTGCCAGCCGGCGATCGCGCCGACCGACAGCGCCGCGAAGGCGAGCCCCTGCCATTCGGGCGCGAGCCCCGGCAGGGCCGCTGCCAGCACCCCGACCAGCGCCGCGGCGACGCCCATCCACAGCAGGAAGAAGCCCGGCGCCAGCACCTCGAGCACCATCAGCACCACGCCGAGCAGCCACCAGTTCCAGTAGGCGGGCGCGAGCAGCCACTCAGCCATGGCGCCCGCCCCGCTCGGCCAGCGCCTGCTGGGTCAGCTCGGCGATGCCGGCGATCGAGCCCATCACGCCGGTGGTGTCGAGCGGCAGCATGATCACCTTCTGGTTGCTCGAGGCGGCGATCTGGCCGAGCGCCTCGACGTACTTCTGCGCGACGAAGTAGTTGACCGCCTTGACGTCGCCCTGGGCGATCGCCTCCGACAGCATCTGCGTCGCGCGGGCCTCGGCCTGCGCCAGGCGCTCGCGCGCCTCGGCGTCGCGGAAGGCCGATTCCTTGCGCCCCTCGGCCTCGAGGATCGCCGCCTGCTTCAGCCCCTCGGCGCGCAGGATCTCGGCCTGGCGCTTGCCCTCGGCCTCGAGGATCGCGGCGCGCTTGTCGCGCTCGGCCTTCATCTGCCGGGCCATCGAGTCGACCAGGTCAGCCGGCGGCGCGATGTCCTTGATCTCGATGCGCGTGACCTTGAGCCCCCAGGGCGCGGTGGCCTCGTCGACCACGCCGAGCAGGCGGGCGTTGATCTCGTCGCGCTTCGACAGCAGCTCGTCGAGGTCCATCGAGCCCATCACCGTGCGGATGTTGGTCATCGTCAGGTTCAGGATCGCGAACTCGAGGTTGCTGACCTCGTAGGCGGCGCGGGCGGCATCGAGCACCTGGTAGAACACCACGCCGTCGACCTTCACCATCGCGTTGTCCTTGGTGATGATCTCCTGGCTCGGCACGTCGAGCACCGACTCCATCATGTTCAGCTTGCGCCCGACGCGATCGACGATCGGCACGATGAAGTTCAGCCCCGGCGCGAGCGTGCGCGTGTAGCGGCCGAAGCGCTCGACCGTGTACTCCATCCCCTGCGGCACCGAACGCACGCCGAGCACCACCACCAGCACCGCCAGCACGATCAGCGCCAGCACCACCACCCCGAATCCCTCGATCGCCATCGCCGAAACGCCCTCGCCGCAAACACCTCGGGCGATACTACGTCGCGGCCACCGCGGCGTGGCAAACATTCGATACGCGAGGAACGGACATGGAACAGAGCGAGATCGAGGCGGCCTACCTCGGCTGGGTGCAGGCGCTCGGCTTCGACCGGCGCGGGCTGTTCGACGGCATCCGCCCGCTCGACGATGCGATCCGCGCGCAGTTCGGCAAGCTCTCGCGCGGCGAGCGCGTGATGCTGGCTTTCCTGCTGCACGTCTGGGAGCCCGCGCGCCGGCGCGCGCTGCTCGGTGACTACGACTGGGCCGCCGAGATCCAGGCCGCCGACCGCAGCAACCGCGCCCGCATCGCCGAATGGGCCGCCGAGCCGTGGTTCGTCGGCGCGGAGTGAAGGCGACGGCGCGGCGAACCATCATCCGCCCCGCCGCACCGCAGGATGCCACGACGCTGGCCCGCCTCTACCGCGACGCGGTGCTCGGCACCGGCGCCGAAGCCTACGACGCGCGCCAGGTCGAGGTCTGGGCCGCCTTCGCCGACGACCTCGACGCCTTCGCGCGCACGCTGGCCTGCGGCCACACGCTGCTCGCCGAGGTCGACGGCGAGCCCGCGGCCTTCGGTCAGCTGTACCCGAGCGATCACATCGCCCTGCTCTACACTGCGAGCCGCCACGCGCGCCGGGGCTTGGCCGGCGCGCTCTATGCCCGGTTCGAGCGGCTCGCCGTCGAGGCCGGCGCGCCCCGGCTGAGCGTCGACGCCAGCCGTATCGCGCGCGGCTTCTTCGTCAAGGCCGGCTTCCGCGTGCTCGCGGTCGAGTACGTCGAGCGCCAGGGAGTGGTGTTCGAGCGTTTCCGCCTGGAGAAGCGGCTCGTCGACGACGCTGGCTCCCCCTGAGCTCGGAGGCCGCGCCCGAGGGTCCGCGCTACGGCTGCAGCAGCTCGCGCAGACGTGCCGCCTGCGCCGGATCACGCTCGACCTGGGCGCGCGCCCAGGCGCGCAGCGCCTCGGGACTCTCGGTCCGGCGTACAGCCTCGCTCGCCGCATCGCGTGAGGCGGCCGGGGTCGCCGGCGCCGCGGGCGTGGCCACCGGCGGCACGGCAGGCGCGGACGCCTGAGGTGGCGCTGGGCTGGGCGGTGGGGACACCACGGTTCGTCGGCGCGGAGTGACGTTGACGCTGCTTCAGCGCACGTGCGCCAGCGTGTCGGCTACCCACTGGTTGAGGCTCTTGCCGGCGAGCTCGGCGCGCATCGCGACCTCGGCGTGCAGCTCGGGCGGGATGCGCAGCATCAGCTTGCCGGAGTAGGGCTTGTTGGGCGCCTTGCCGACCTTGGCACAGGTGTCGAGGTAGTCGTCGACCGCCTCTTCGAACGCGGCGCGTAGCCCGGCAACCGAATCGCCGTGGAAGCCGACCACATCACGGATGCCGGCGATGTGGCCGACGAAGCAGCCGTCCTCGTCGCTGTATTCGATGCGGGCCGCGTAGCCCTTGTAGCTCATGGTGTTCATGGCTTCACTCCGGCGGCTTCCAGGAATCGGCGCGCATCGCGCACCTGGTACGGCTTGGCTTCCTTCTCGGGGTGCGGTCGGTGGAAAGTGCCGACGACATCGTTCAGCACGAAGCGCACGCGCGAGCCGCTGCCTTCGATGGTGCGCGCCCCGAGCGCGATGAAGAGCGCTTCGATGCGTCGCCACTCGAGGGCGGACGAGACGGGCTCCGAGAAGATCGCCTGCAAGGTCTTGCGGTGCGTCGAGTTCATGGAGCGATGATATCGTTTTTCGATATCACTAGCTCGGAAAGCACGACCATCCTGCACGTGCTACCCTGCGGGTGGCGCGCAGCCGGTCGAGGCTCGGGAGGACCGATGGCACACCGCACGGTCGATGAGCGTCTCTCGATTTACGCTCCCTTGACGGACGCCACTACGCCCGACTTCGTCGAAACCGTCCGCAGTCAGGCGGCGTGCCTGCGCAAGGCGCCAGAAGAGGCCAAGGCGCTGGATTTCATCGAAGCCGCTGCCGACCTCGAAGGGTGGGCCGGTTGAAGCACCGCGACGCATTGATCGTCCGCCCGTACACGTCCCAGGATGCCGCGGCGCTCGCCCACATCTACCGTGATGCCGTGCTCGGCACCGGCGCCGGAGCCTACGACGCACGCCAGGTCGAGGTCTGGGCCGGCTTCGTCGACGACCTCGACACCTTCGCGCACACTCTGACCGCCGGCCACACGCTGCTCGCCGAAGTCGACGGCGAGCCCGCCGCCTTCGGCCAGCTGTACTCGATCGACCACATCGCGCTGCTCTACACCGCGAGCCGTCATGCGCGGCGCGGCCTCGCCGGTGCGATTTACGCTCGGCTCGAGCGGATCGCGGTCACGGCCGGTGTGCGCCGGCTGAGCGTCGACGCCAGCCGCATCGCGCGCGGCTTGTTCATCAAGGTCGGCTTTCGTGTGCTCGCGGCCGAGCACGTCGAGCGCCAGGGGGTGGTGTTCGAGCGCTTCCGGATGGAGAAGCGGCTCAGGAACGACGGCTAGTGCCGCTGAGCCTTGGCCGCCAACCATCACCGCCGACGACCTGGTGCCCTTGAGCAGGGTCCGGCGGTCAGCGGCTACACCCTTCAAAGCTACTCCCTTGCGACGAACGCGTGTGACCAGACCGATGCACATCGAACGAGCCAGGTAGCGGATTATGGTCCTCATGCGACGTGGAGGTACCGGAACATGTCGCGATCCGGTGCTGCATCCTACACCGCCTCCCACCCCGGTTCGCGCGAAGCCGCGTAGAAGCGCCACAGGGCGCGCGCGGCGATGCCGCGCCAGGGGCGCCAGGGTTCGGCGTGGGCGTCGAGCTGGCGCCACGACGGACGCTCGGACAGGCCCTTCAGGCGCCTGACCGCCTCGGCCAGCGCCAGGTCGTGCGCCGGCCAGACGTCGGGGCGGTCGAGCGCGAACAGCAGGTAATTTTCGGCGGTCCAGCGGCCGACGCCCTTGATCCGGGTCAGCGCGGCGATGAAGGCGTGGTCGCTTTCCCCGGCCAAGGCGTCGAGGTCGAGCCCGTCGGCGACGGCGGTGGCGACGTTCAGCAGGTAGGCGAGCTTTTGCCGCGACAGCCCGCAGCCGCGCAGCCGCTCGGGGTCGGCAGCGAGCCAGGCCCCCGCCTCGCCCGCAGCGCCGACGCTGGCTTCGAGCCGCGCCCAGATCGCGCGCGCGGCGAGCACCGACACCTGCTGGCCGACGATCACCCGCAGCAAGCCGGCGAGCCCGGGTTCGATGCGCCGCTCGGGCAGCTCGCCGAGCCGCGGCAGCACGCGGGCGAAATCGGCGTCGGCCGCGGCGAGCGCGGCCAATCCTTCGGCATAGCCCTCTCCAGCCACTCCTCACCCCTCCCTCATCTCAGTACCCCCGCCCGCGCTCGACCACGCCGGTGATCGGCTCGCCGCGCTCGAGGCGGCGGAGCTTGTCGGCGATCTGCGCGGCCGACTCCTCGATCAGCGTCAGCGCCGAGATGTGCGGGGTCACGGTGACGAGCGGGTGGCTCCAGAAGCGGTGCTCGGGCGGCAGCGGTTCGGTCGCGAACACGTCGAGCATCGCGCCCCCCAGGTGGCCCTCGTCGAGCAGTGCCAGCAGGTCGTCCTCGACCAGCAGCGCGCCGCGCGCGAGGTTGACGAGATAGGCTCCGCGCGGCAGGCGGGCCAGCCGTGCGCGGTCGAGCAGGCTGCGGGTGTCGCCGGTCAGCGGCAGCAGCACGATCAGCACCTCGCTCTCGGCGAGCAGCGCGTCGAGCCCCGTCGCGCCGGCGTGGCAGCGCACCCCCTCGACCGTCTTCGGCGCGCGGCTCCAGGCCGACACCGGGAAGCCGAGGCCGCACACCGCCTCGGCCACCGCGCGCCCGAGCACGCCCAGGCCGAGCACGCCGACGCGGCAGTCTTCGCGCCGGCGGCCGGGATGCTGGCGCCACTCGCCGCGTGCCTGCTGGCGCGCGTAGGCGTCGAAGCCGCGGTAGTGGTGCAACAGCGCGTACAGCGCGTACTCGACCATCTGCCGCGCCATGCCGGCGTCCTCGAGCCGCACCAGCGGCAGGCTCGCGGGCACGGTGCCGGCGGCGAGCAGCGCGTCGACGCCGGCGCCGAGGTTGAACACGGCCTTCAGCGTGGACTGGGCGGCGAACAGCTCGGCCGGCGGCTTCCACACCAGCGCGTAGTCGCACTCGACCGCGGTCGGCCAGGCGTGCAGCCGCGCCTCGGGCAGCCAGCGCGCCAGCGCGGCGCGCCAGTCGTCGAGATTTTCGTCGGGGCTGTGGAAGAGGAGGTTCATGGTTTGCGGCTCCGCAGTGCGAGGTGCGAGGGAGTGTACTCGTGCCTCGCGCCTAGCTCTCGAGCTCTCCGCTGGCGAAGAAGCCTTCGAGCCTCGCCCGCCACGGCGCGATGTCGAGGCCCTGCGCGGCGAGCCAGGCGTCGTCGTAGTAGCTGCCGAGGTAGCGCTCGCCGGCGTCGCAGATCAGCGTCACCAGGTTGCCGGTTTCGCCGCGCGCGTGCATCTCGGCGGCGACCAGGCAGGCGCCGTAGAAGTTGGTTCCGGTCGAGCCGCCGCACTTGCGCCCGAGCAGGCGCTCGAGCACGCGGAGCGCGGCGAGCGACGCGGCGTCGGGGATCTTCAGCATCCGGTCGACCACCCCCGGCATGAACGAGGGCTCGACCCGTGGTCGGCCGATGCCCTCGATCCGCGAGCCGCAGGCCAGCGTCAGCCCGCGGTCGCGGCTGTGGAAGTAGTCGAAGAACACCGAATGCTCGGGGTCGACCACGCACAGCCGGGTGTCGAGCTTGCGGTAGCGCAGGTAGCGGCCGATCGTCGCCGAGGTGCCGCCGGTGCCGGCGCTCATCACCACCCAGGCCGGTTCGGGCTCGGGCTCGTCGCGCATCTGCTCGAGGATGGATTCGGCGATGTTGTTGTTGCCGCGCCAGTCGGTGGCGCGCTCGGCGTAGGTGAACTGGTCCATGTAGTGGCCGCCGAGGCGCTGCGCGAGCGCCTCGGCTTCGGCGTAGAGCGTGCGCGGGTCCTCGACCTTGTGGCAGCGTCCGCCGTGGAACTCGATCTGCGCGATCTTCTCGGGCGAGGTGCCGGCCGGCACCACGGTGACGAAGGGTAGCCCCAGCAGGCGCGCGAAGTAGGCTTCGGAGATCGCGGTGCTGCCCGAGGAGGCCTCGACGACGGGGGTGTCCCGGTCGATCCAGCCGTTGGCCAGCGCGTACAGGAACAGCGAGCGCGCCAGGCGGTGCTTGAGGCTGCCGGTCGGGTGGGTCGATTCGTCCTTGAGGTAGACCCGGATACCCGGCATGGGCAGTTCGAGCCGGATCAGGTGCGTGTCTGCCGAGCGGCGGAAATCGGCCTCGATGGTGCGGATCGCCTGCTTTACCCAGTCGCGCGACATGCTCCCCCCTCTACGCTTTGCGGTGCCGGCCGAGGGTAGCCGCAGCGGCGCCGATCGTCACGTCCGGTGAAACGAGGCGCGTGGCCTTGCAAAGCCCCGCCGTCCCCATAGAATCCGCCAGCCGCCGTGGGGGCATTCCCCCCGGCCCGGAGGGCCGAGGATGAAGACCAACAAGATCAAGGAGTGGGTGATCGGCGCACCGCTCGACCCGCTCAAGCCCGAAACCCGCCACAGCGTCGCGTTGGTCGCCTTCCTGGCCTGGATCGGGCTGGGCGCCGACGGCCTGTCCTCGTCGACCTACGGCCCCGAGGAAGCCTTCCTCGCGCTCGGCGAACACACCCATCTCGGCCTGTACCTGGCGATCGCCACCGCGGCGACGGTGTTCATCATCTCGCTCGCCTACAACCAGGTGATCGAGCTGTTCCCTTCGGGCGGCGGCGGCTACAAGGTGGCGTCGCAACTGCTCGGCAGCCGCGCCGGGCTGGTGTCGGGCGCGGCGCTGCTGGTCGACTACGTGCTGACGATCGCGATCTCGATCGCCAGCGGCGTCGACGCGCTGTTCAGCTTGCTGCCGCCGGGCTGGCGGGACTACAAGCTCGCGGTCGGCATGGCGTTGGTGGTGCTGCTGATCGTGCTGAACCTGCGTGGCATGAAGGAATCGATCGGCGTTCTGCTGCCGATCTTCCTCGGCTTCTTCGTCACCCACGTGGGCTTGATCGTCTACGGCGTCTGGGCGCACGCCGAGGCGATCCCGGCGATGCTCGACGCGACGCTGCAGGAAACGGTTTCGCTGTCCTCGGAGTTCGGCTGGATGTTCGTCGCCGCGCTGTTCCTGAAAGCCTATTCGCTCGGCGGCGGCACCTACACCGGCCTCGAGGCGGTGTCGAACAACGTCAACACGCTGGCCGAGCCGCGCGTGCGCACCGGCAAGCTGACCATGCTGTACATGGCGGTGTCGCTGTCGTTCACCGCTGGCGGCATCATCCTGCTCTACCTGTTGTGGGACGCCGCTCACGTGCCGGGGCAGACGCTGAACGCGGTGGTGTTCCAGTCGATCATCGCCAGTTGGAACCTGGGCGACTCCACGCTCGAGCAGATCGCACTGTGGGCGTTGATGGCGCTCGAGGCCGGGCTGCTGATGGTGGCGGCCAACACCGGTTTCCTCGGCGGGCCGGCGGTGCTCGCCAACATGGCGGTCGACTCGTGGGTGCCGCGTCACTTCCGCAGCCTGTCGGCGCGACTGGTGACGCAGAACGGCATCGTGCTGATGGGCCTCGCCGCACTGGCGATCCTGATGTGGTCGCACGGCGCGGTGAAGGTGCTGGTGGTGCTGTACTCGATCAACGTATTCCTGACCTTCACGCTGGCGCTGGCCGGGCTGGTCAAGCACTGGTGGCAGAGCCGCCACGACGAGCCGAATTGGCGCTGGCGCCTGGCGCTGTCGCTGCTCGGCGTCGGCGTCACCGGCAGCATCCTGGCGATCACCGTGGTCGAGAAGTTCACCGAAGGCGGCTGGATGACGGTGCTGATCACCAGCGCTGTCGTCGCGCTGTGCCTGGCGACGCGCCGCCATTACGACGCCGTGCGCAGCGAACTCAAGCGTGTCGATGCGCTGCTCGCACCGCCGCTCGGCCCCGAGGACGACGACGAACCACGGGGACCGGCACTCGAGCGCGAGGCGCCGACCGCGGTGTTCCTGGTCGGCAAGAACCGCGGCGTCGGCATGCACACGCTGCTGTGGGTGCAGCGCATGTTCCCGGGACACTTCCGCAACTTCGTGTTCCTGTCGGTCGGCGAGGTCGACTCGCACAGCTTCCACGGCCAGGGCGCGCTGCGCTCGCTGCACTATCAGATCGACAATTCGCTGCACTACTTCACGCGCTTCTGCCACCGCGAGGGGCTGGCCGCCGAGGGCCGTGCCGCTTATGGTGCCGATCCGGTCGACGAGCTCGAGAAGCTGACGCTGGCGGTGATGCGCGACTACCCGAACAGCGTCTGCTTCGCCAGCAAGCTGATCCTGCGCAAGGACAGCTGGATCACCCCCTGGCTGCACAACCAGACCGCGCTGGCGATGCAGCGCCGCCTGCATCTGAACGACCGGCAGATGGTGGTGATCCCGCTGAAAGTCTGAACCCGAAGCACGAGGCGCGCAGTAAAGACCAGCGCCTCGCGCCTGTCTCGTCACGCCTTCCCGGCCGCGACGCCCTCCTCCGCGCTCCGGCGCGCGACAGCGTACAGCCCCAGCGTCGCCAGCAGCAGCGCCGCTGCCGCCGGCGGCAGCGCCTCGAGGCCGAGCAGGCGGTAGAGACTGCCACCGAGCGCCGAACCGAGTGCGATGCCGAGGTACAGCGCGGAGGCGTTCAGCGCCAGCAATAGCCCGCCGAGCGAAGGCGCCAGCCCGACCAG
Source organism: Candidatus Competibacteraceae bacterium (assembly GCA_039807445.1). Taxonomy (GTDB): domain Bacteria; phylum Pseudomonadota; class Gammaproteobacteria; order Competibacterales; family Competibacteraceae; genus JBDHRG01. The sequence continues at coordinate 9,139 of JBDHRG010000004.1, read as the reverse complement.
CCGCTTCTGCTGCGGCGTGTTGAACGCCACCGCGCAAAATGCCCAGGCACCGACCAGTGTCAGCGCCACCGGCGTGCCGCCGGGAAGCACCGCCAGCAGCACCAGCGCCACGATCTCCCCGGCCAGCGCCGCGCTCAGCGCGCGTCCGGCGCCGAGGCGGTCGGTCAGACGCCCGGCGGCGGCGTTGCCGAGCACGCCGCCGACGCCGAACGCCAGCAGCGCCAGCGCCACGTCGGCAGCCGCAAGCCCGAAGCGCGCCATCAGCAAGGGACCGAGCAGCGCGTACACCACGAACTGCCCCGCCATCTTGCTCAGCGTCATCGCCACCGGCAGCACCAGCCGACGCTCGCCGAGCACGCAACCGAAGGCGCGCAGCTCGGTGCGCGGGCTCGCGGCGCGCGCCGGCAGCAGCCAGGCGGCGGCCAGCGCCAGCGCCAGCGCGGCGGCGCCGAGACCGGCGAACACCGCCTGCCAGCCGAAGGCGCGGCCAAGCCCGCTCGAGGCCGGCACGCCGAGCACCATCGCCAGCGTCATGCCGCCGAACACCAGGCTCAGCGCCCGCCCCTGCCGGCCGGGGCCGACCAGCGCGACCGCGACGATCGACAGCAGCGGCCCGAGCAGCGCGCCAGCCAGCGCCATCAGCACCCGCCCGGCCAGCATCGTCGGATAATCGCCGGCCACGGCGCTGACGAAAGCCGAGCCACCGAGCAGCGCCAGCCCCGCAGCCAGCAGGCGGCGGAACGGCCAGTGGCCGAACGCGACTTGCAGCACCGGAGCTGCGAGCGCGTAGACCAGCGCGAACACGGTGACGAGGTTGGCGACCGCGACCAGCGACGTGTCGAGCGCGGCCGCGATCGGCTCGAGCAAGCCGACCACGGCCAGCGTCAGCGTGCCGAGCACGGCGTAGGTGGCGGCGAGCAGCAGCAGGATCGCGGTCAGGCGGCTTTCGCGGAGGGCGGGAACGGCGGAATCGAACATCGGGGTTTACCTGGATCGCTCGGGATCGCGTGTCCGCGCAGTGTGCCGGTCATCGATTCATTGTTGAAATAGATGGCTCCGATCGAGGGTATTCGTTCCATGGATATAAAAGCCTTCGACCTGAACCTGCTGGCTTCGCTCGAAGCCTTGCTCGCCGAGCGCAACGTCACGCGCGCCGCCGAGCGGCTCGGCCTCAGCCAGCCGGCACTGTCGGCGCAGCTGGCGAAGCTGCGGCTGCTGTTCAACGACCCGCTGCTGCTGCCGGCCCCGCGCGGCATGACACCGACCGCCCGCGCGCTGGCGCTGGCCGCACCGCTGGCGCGCGCGCTGACCGAGCTGCGCGGCGTGGTCGAGGCCGGCGCGGTCTTCGACCCCGTCGCGGCGCGCTTCGATGCGCGCATCGCCGCCAGCGACTATGCGCAGACGACGCTGCTGGTGCCGCTGATGGAGCGGCTGCGCGCGACCGCGCCCGGCATCCGCCTGGCCTGGGTCAACCTCGACACCGGCGCCATCGAACGCCAGCTCGAACAGGGCGCGATCGACTTCGCGCTGACCACGCCGCGCGACGCGCCGTCCTCGGCGCACTCGCGCGTGGTCGCGCACGATCGCTTCGTCTGCGCGATGCGCCCCGGCCACCCCCTGGCGACGAGCCCGCTGACACTCGAAGCCCTGTGTGCCGCCGAGCACGTGCAGATGTCGCCGCGCAGCGGCGCCTTCGCCGGACCGGCCGACGACTGGCTGGCCGAGCTCGGTCTGACGCGGCGCGTAGCGCTGTCGGTGCCGGGGCTGCTGGTGATCCCCGAGGTGCTGACGCGCTCGGACTTGATCGCCGTGGTGCAGGAGCGGGTCGCCAACTCGTTCGCCGACCGGTTGGCGGTGCGCGAGCTGCCGCTCGCCTCGCCCGGCTTTACGCTGATCGCCGTGTGGCACGCCCGCGACCAGCACAACGCTGCGCACCGCTGGCTGCGGCGGCAACTGCGCATGCCCGGCACCGAGCAGACGGACGGCGAGGACGAGGCCGGATAGTCGGCACCGCCTGCCCGGCCGCGCCCCTCAGACCACGCCCCCTGGTCGATCCTCACCAGCGAGGCCGTATTTGCCGCGATCAGCGGCGATGCCGCGCACCGGCACCCCGGCCGAACCGATGCACGCCGATGTGACCCCGCCGGCCGGGTGAGCCAAGATTAAGAGACGCCCGCCCCGGCGGGTGCCTTCCCGACCACGCACGGAGGACTCCCCCATGGACCCCAAGCCGAAGATCCTGGCTTTCGCCGGCAGCGCCCGCAAAGCCTCGTACAACAAGATGCTGGTGAAGATCGCCGCCGAGGGTGCGCGCACCGCCGGCGCCGAAGTGACGTTCGTCGACCTGCGCGATTACCCGATGCCGATCTACGACGGCGACGCCGAAGCCGAGAACGGCGTGCCCGAGCACGCGCTGCGCTTGCGCGAACTGATGCTGGCGCACAACGGCCTGCTCGTCGCCTGCCCCGAGTACAACAGTTCGATCGCGCCGCTGCTGAAGAACGCGATCGACTGGATCTCGCGCCCGGCGGGCGGCCAGGATGGGCTGGCGCCGTTCAAGAACAAGGTCGCGGTGCTGATGAGCACTTCGCCCGGCGGTTTCGGCGGGCTGCGCGGGCTCAAGGAAGTGCGTTCCATCCTCGGCAACATCGGCGTGATCGTGCTGCCCGAGCAGCTCGCGGTGGCCAAGGCGCACGAAGTGTTCGCCGCCGACGGCTCGATCGCCAACGCTGCGCAGCGCGAAGCGGTTTCGAACCTCGGCGCGCACCTGGCGACGATGCTGTTCAAGCTGCTGGCCGGCCACTACGAGTGTGCCGCCATCGCCGAGCGTCGGCACGACCTCAGCCGCATCGGCTGAGGCTGGCATCACGGCTGCGCGGGCGCTCCCGGCACCACGCGCAGCGCGTACTTCAGGGCGCCGTCGGCACCGAAGATCAAGAGCTCCTCGCCGAGCAGCCAGCGCTGCGGCGCGCAGCTCGGGCGGCCGAGCAGCGAATCTTCGCAGAAAGCGCCGTCGGCGCCGATCCACCAGCGCAGCCGCGTGACGCTGCCGTCGGCGCGGCGCATCAGCTTGGCGCCGTCGGCGGCGTAGTGCAGCGCATAGTCCGGCCCTTGCAAGGTGTTGCCGCGCAGGGTTTCGATCAGCTCGGGCTGCGACAGCAGCCGTGCGCCGGCCCCCGGCGCGGCGTCGCGGGTCGCCGGCGGCGCGGCGGCCACGGCGGATGACACGGCTGCGAGCAGCACGGCGCAGAGCGGCAGACGGATGTTCATCGCGGAAGCCCGGTGGAAGCGATGCCGCCGAGCATCACCGCCGGCGGTGGTGGCCGCCGTGATCCGCGTCAAGCCACGCTGCTTGCCGAATGCCCCGTCTGGTCTAGGCTCGACCGAGGGCGGCAGCGCCCGTCGGCACAGGGAGGTCGCCCCGCTCCCCCTGCGCTCGGTGACGACACGCGGAGCGGGCGAGGACGCCGACATGCCTTTTCAGCTCTCCGACGCTGACGCGGGGAAACTCGACCCGACCCTCAAGGCCAAGCTCGAAGCGATCGAACAGGATATCAAGGCGCTGAGCGCCGACGAGCTCGGTCGCATTCCCGACCCCACGGTACGCAACCGGCTCGCGGCGCTCGGCAGCGCCGGCGGCGGCTCGCCGCTCGAGCCGGCCAAGGCCAGACTGCTCGACAGGATCGCCACAGCGTTCGAGCGGCTGGTGACGCTGGAAATCGTCACCGTCGTCGGCCAGGCGAGCTGGGGCGCCCAGGGCTACGAGTTGCCGCGCGCCGACGACGCCCTCACGCAGGCGATGGTCACGCGCATCGACCTGGTGCAGGGCGATATCACCACGGTGATTCCGGTCAGCTTTCTCGACCCCGCGCGCGAACCGCTGCGCACCTTCCACCAGAGCCGCGAAGCCGAGGCGCACCAGATCGTCAAGGACAATCTGGCCGCGGTGCGCGAGCTGATCGCGCTGGCCGCTTCGGCTTCGCCGAAGCCGGGCCTGTGAAGGCCCGGACTCTGCGACCGCGGATACCGCCATGACCGACATCGCGCTGAAGGAACAGATACTTCGCCTCGCCAGCGACCTGACGACACTGGAGATCAACCTGATCGTCAAGGACGACATGACCGCGCGCAAGATGCCGAGCGCGCGGCTGGCGCTGTACGAAATCGCTCAGGGCTACCAGGACCTGCTGCACGAACTGGCGCCCGAGCGCTGCCCGACGACCTCGGACCTGCTGGAAGACGATGCCGCACGCGACGCGCTGGCGCAGCGCCTGATCGAGCGTGCACCCGACCATGCCTTGGCGGAAACCCTCGCCGGCGAGCGCAACCCGGAGGTGCCCCACCCGAGCTTCATCGAAGCCTTCGCGCTGATCCAGCTCGAAGCCGAAACGCTGCTCGCGAGCGCCGGCGACGACGAGTTCCGCATCCGCCTGCGGCGGATCGCCGGCAACGCCTGGCAACTGGTGAGCATGCTCGGCGTGATCGCGACCGTCGCGGCACGGCGCCCGCGGCTCTACACGACGCCCTGCCACTACCAGGCCATCCTCGCGCACGAAGGCCCGGCCGGCGGCAGCACCGGCACCGCGCTCGAGCTGCTGCCCGACGAGATGGTGCTGGTCCGCAAAGCCTGGGAAATCGGCACCGCCGGTATCGCGATGCAGACCGTGGTGCAGCTCGACGGTGACATCGTCACCTACGTCGCGCGCGCCCACGCCACGAGCACCGCGATCCTGAGCATCCATCGCGACGCCACCGAAGTCGCGCTGCGCACGTGGAAAGACCTGTTCCAGACCATCGGCATCCTCCTCGGCCAGGTCGCTTCGGTGTTCAGGCAGGTCAAGGAAGGCAAGTGAGCCCGGCCATGCCGTATCGCCGCCTTGCGGCGTGGGCCGCCACGGGTTTCGACCGGCTGCGGCAACGCCGCACCGAAACCGTCGCACTGCTCGGCGCGCTGCGTCTGTGGCTGGCGCGCGCGTCGGATGCACCGGACGATACGACCGTGCTGACGCGAGCCGAGCTCGTCGCCTTCTACCGCACCGGCGGCCGCGTCTTTCCGCCCGAGCCGGCGGAGGGCGCCGCGGCCGAAGCCACGCCGTTCCGCCTGCTGCTGCAGCCGGACGGCGATCTCGTGCTGGTGGTGGAGCCGCGCATGCTGGAAGCGCCGGATTTCGGCATCCGCTGGCAGCGCTTCCGCGACGAGGTGGCGAACTGGTGCGCGCGCCTGAAGCGTACCCAGCAGCTCATCGCCAGCGCACCGCGCATCGCTGCGACGGGCTTGACGCTGGTGGCGGCAGTCGGCGACCTGGGGCACTACCTCGGCTTCGGCGGCGCGGCAGCCGGCAGCGCGTACCTGTACGCGCTGCCGCTGGTCGGTGCCGGAGGTGCGGGCTGGTGCTGCGGCCACGGCCTCGGATGGATCGTCCGCCGCAGGGTCCGGAACCAGCTGGGCCTGCGCTGAGCGCCGGCCGCAGACCGATCAGGACACCAGCGCGACCGCCTCGCGCGCCGCCTTCTGCTGCAAGGCCCACAGCTGCGCGTACGCACCACTGCGCGCGAGCAGCGCATCGTGGCTGCCGCGCTCGACGATGCGCCCCTGATCCATCACCAGGATCTCGTCGGCATCGACGACGGTCGACAGCCGGTGTGCGATCACCAGCGTGGTGTGGCCGGCGGCGGCGTCGCGCAGCGCCACCAGGATCGCCTGCTCGGAGCGCGAGTCGAGGCTCGAGGTCGCCTCGTCGAACACCAGGATGCGCGGGCGCTTCAGGATCGCGCGCGCGATCGCGACGCGCTGCTTCTCGCCGCCCGAGAGCTTGAGCCCGCGCTCGCCGACCAGCGTGTCGTAGCCTTGCGGCAGGCGCGCGATGAAGTCGTGCAGCTGCGCGATGCGCGCCGCCTCGAGCACCTCCTCGCGACGGGCCTCGGGGCGCGCATAGCTCAGGTTGAACCACAGCGTGTCGTTGAACAGCACCGTGTCTTGCGGAACGATGCCGATCGCCGCGTGCAACGAGGTCTGCGTCACCGCGCGCAGGTCCTGTCCGTCGATCGAGATGCAGCCGGCGTCGACGTCGTAGAAGCGGAACAGCAGCCGCGCCAGCGTCGACTTGCCGGCACCGCTGGCGCCGACCACCGCGACCTTCTTCCCGGCCGGAATGGTGAAATCGATGCCGCGCAGGATGGCGCGTTCGGGCTGGTAGCCGAAATCGACCGCCTCGAAGCGCACCTCGCCGCGCACCACCGCCAGCGGTCGCGCCCCCGGCGCGTCGCGGATCTCGGGCTCGCGCTCGAGCAGTTGTACCAGCTGGTCCATGTCGGCCAGCGCGTGGCGGATCATGCGGTAGACGATGCCGAGGAAGCCGAGCGGGATGAACAGCTGCAGCAGCACGGCGTTGACCAGCACCAGGTCGCCGAGGCTCATCCGCCCCGCGGCCACTTCGTTGGCGGCGAAGAACAGGATCGCGGTGACACCGAGCGCGATGATCGCGCCCTGGCCGAAGTTCAGCAGCGCCATCGAAGTCTGCGACAGGATGGACGCGCGCTCCCAGCGCGCCTGCAGCACGTCGGTGCGCTCGAGCTCGAGGCGCTCGTTGCCGAAGTACTTGACCGTCTCGTAGTTGATCAGGCTGTCGACTGCGGTGTTGTTGACCTCGGACTCGAGGCGGTTGACTTCGTGGCGCTGATCCATGCGCCAGTTCGACACCGCCAGCGTGAAGCCCACGTACAGCGCCAGGCTGGCGACGATGGTGCCGAGGAAGCGTGCGTCGTAGCTGGCGAGCATCAACGCGGCGACCAGCCCCAGCTCGACCAGCGCCGGCACGATGCTGAACACCGCGTAGGTCAGCAGCGTCGCCAGACTCTGCGAGCCGCGCTGCAGGTCGCGGCTGATCGCACCGGTCTTGCGCTCGAGGTGGAAGCGCAGGCCGAGCGCGTGCAGGTGGCCGAGCGTGCGCAGCGTCATGCGCCGCACCGCACGGAAGCGCACCGCGGCGAACAGCGTGTCGCGCAACTCGTTGAACAGCGTCGCGGCGAGCTTCAGCGCGCCGTAGCCGGCGAGCAGCGCCACCGGCAGCGTCAGCACCGCCTGCTTGCCGGCGTCGAGGCCATCGACCAGGTGCTTCAGCACCAGCGGCACGCCGACGGTCGCGAGCTTGGCCAGCACCAGGCAGGCGAGCGCCGCGAGTACGCGTCCGCGGAACTCCCACAGGTAGGGCGCGAGCGCACGCAGATTGTGCCAGGTCGAACCGCGGCTGCTCGGCAGCTCGGTGTAACGCAGGTCGGACGACATCCGTGGGCTCCACGACGCGAAAAAGGGGCACGGCCGCGGCGCGCGCCGCAGCCCCTCCCCCGGCAAAGGCGGAAACGGCTCAGGCGATGATATCGGGGATCAGCCGACTCTCGAGCTTCGCGATCTGGTCCTTGAGCTGGAGCTTGCGCTTCTTCAGCCGCGTCAGCTGCATCTGGTCGACGTAGGCGCTTTCCAGCAGCCGCGTGATCGCGTCGTCGAGGCCGCGGTGCTCGAGCCGCAGCTCGGCCAGCCGCGCGCGGATCACTTCGGGGTCCTGGGGATCTTGATGATTCATGGTATGCACCCCCGGAGAGCGGAAACTTGCCCATGTTAGACCGGATGCCCACAGGAAACGAGGGGTCGAATCCCTGCGCATCGACCACCGCGCGCGCCATCGTCCCGCACCGGGATGGCGAACGCCGCGTGCGACAGCTAGAACTCGACCGCGCCCTCACGGCCAGCACCGCCATCGTCCCGCTCCAAGGAGAGATCATGCACCCGAAGTCTGCCCCCTGGATCGCCTTGCTCGCCCTCGCCTCGCTCGGCAGCGCGGCGCAGGCGAAGACCATCATCCACGCCGGCACACTGATCGACGGTGTGCAAGACCAGCCGCCGAAGGAAGCCTCGATCGTGGTCGACAAGGGGCGCATCGTCGAGGTGGCCAAGGGCTACCTGCCCGCCGGCGAAGTCGACACCGTGGTCGACCTCAAGGCGCAGACGCTGATGCCAAGACCGTGCGCCAGCGCTACAAGGACGGCGCCGACCTGATCAAGATCACCGCCACCGGTGGTGTGTTGAGTCTGGCGAAGAGCGGTCACAACCCGCAGTTCATGCCCGACGAGCTCGACGCGATCGTCGCCACCGCGCGGACTACGGCTTCACGGTGGCGGTGCACGCGCACGGTGCCGACGGAATCAAGCGCGCGGTCCGCGCCGGCGTCGACTCGATCGAGCACGGCACCTTCCTCGACGACGAAGGCATCGAGCTGATGAAGCAGCGCGGGACCTGGCTGGTGCCGACCATCACCGCCGGCCGCCGGGTCGCGGACAAGGCCAAGGAAGAAGGCTTCTTCCCCGAGCTCGTGCGCCCGAAGGCGGCGGCGATCGGCCCGCTGATCCAGCAGACCTTCGCCTACCGACAGCGACACCGTGGGCAGCGGGTATCATTCCGTCGGCGGCCCGCGCGGGCGCGGCTGAAACCGGAAGCCATGCCGGCATCGCTACTGCACGCTTGGCAAGACGCCCGCCGTGCAGAAAAATGCAGGCAAGGCTGAAGCATCGGCATTACACGAGGAGAAAAGATCATGGCATTGAGCGGCGCGCGTCGCCCGCAGGGCGGCAGGACCAGCAGCCAGAAGCTCGACGCAGCGGTCGCCAAGGCGCGCCAGGACAGCGACGCCCGCGCGACCGGCTATCGCGAGCAGGCGCTGAAGATGTACCCATGGGTGTGCGGCCGCTGCGCGCGCGAGTTCACGCACGCCAACCTGCGCGAGTTGACCGTGCATCACCGCAACCACGACCACGACTTCAACCCGTCCGACGGCAGCAACTGGGAACTGCTGTGCCTGTACTGCCACGACAACGAGCACCAGCGCCTCGAAGAGGCTCACGCGCGCGGTGAGCGTCTGCCCGACGAAGGTCCCAAGCGCGACAGCGACGCCAAACACAATCCGTTCGCGGCGCTGGGGGAGCTGTTGAAGCGTCAGTCCTGAGCCGCGCCAGCGAAACCGACCGCAGCCGCGCACACGCTTGACCGCGACGTGCGCGGCGAAGTCGCCGAGGAGAAGCGCTGCGGCACGGTATGCGCCGATCAAAAACCCCCGCGGCCTGTGGCGGCGGGGGTGGGGGTGGGGAG